>JAEEYO010000016.1 GCA_016288205.1 Treponema sp.
AGATTTTAAAACGCTGGATTCAAAAAATAACGCCGTATCTGAACAAAGAAAAGGGATATATCTCCCAGCTGATTGGATATGTAAATGACATTGAGGCAATCCGCAACGGAGGAGAGATGACCAGAGAATATATTTCCGCAACGATATATGTAAACGACGTTGTCGAGGGATTTTTCCTCCGCTATTTTGGATGGATGGATCTTGTTGCCGCAGCTCCTCTGGTTCAGACTCCACCAACTTTTGAGGGAAAGAAATTCAAGGATTATGAGCATCCTGTGCTGAACTACGAAAGCGAGATAATAAACTGGGGTTCCAGAACCATAGAATACTAGTGTTGTTTGAAAGTGATTTTAACCAGGGGGAAATAAAGCATGAAAAGAAATAAGAGAATATTTGGTTTTTTGGCGGCGGCTGTAATGGCTTTTGCATTTACTTCATGTGAAAGTTTTGAGGCCATGCTTGAAGCGATGGACACTTTTTTTGCCGAGGACACAGCGACTGCAAGTACAAATAGCGGCTCTTCATCATCATCTTCCGCAAACTCCAGCGCACAAAAATCCGGCTCTTCATCCACATCAAGTTCATCCTCATCAAGCTCGTCCACATCAAGCACTTCGAATGCGACAAATGCTTCGACCAGTGCCTATGCAAAAGCTTCGTCATCACTTGAGTTTAAGGGAACTCCATATACAGTGCTTCCTTCCGGTACCGACGGCTCTGTAGGTAAAAGCGGAACCTATGTTTTGTTCGGTGACTGGCCTCAGACAATCAAGGCAAGCTCTGTGACTGTTGATGAATCAAAATACGCGGTGATGGGAGCCTACACTTATTACAAAGGAAACGACGGATTCTGGTATGCAAAGTCCAAGGTAGTTCCAGGTTCAGGAAGTGAAGGCGGCAAGGGATACTGCTTTAGCGACGGCACACGTGTAAGGACTATAAAAACCGCATATTTCAAGGTCGAGCCGATTAAGTGGAGGGTTCTTACGACCAACTACAACGGAAGCGGAAAAAAACTTTTGCTTGCAGAAGCGGCTTTGATTTCAGGAAGGTATTATGACGTGAATGGTGATGCCACCGGTCTTGGAAAAAAAATGCCTCAGTCCGGGGATAAGCTTGTTCTTCATGTTGATGACAGTCTCAGAACCAAGTCAGATGGAACGCTTGTTCTTCACGGCAGTTACGAGTACAGCCGCATACGTGCGTATCTGAACGGACTTTCCTACACCACAAGGGATAAAAGAGGAGAGAATGAGCACGTGGTAAATGATTTTGTCTCGAAAGGATTTTTGCAGACGGCTTTTACTTCTGAATTGCAGTCAAAGATTGCGGTAACAAATGTTGACAACAGCTATAAAAGTACGTCCATAGAGAATCTTTTTGATTACTCCACGTATGAAAACTATGATTTGATACTGTATCAGGGCGGAAATCCTTTGAGCAACAAAAAATTCAAGTGGCCCGGAAGCATCTCAAACACAACAAAGGACAAAGTGTTTTTGCTTAGCGGAGCCGAGATTACAAACAAAAGCTATGGCTTTATAAGAATCCCTCCGAAGCTGACACAGGACCAGGCATTGCAGATGTCTTTAAGGGGACAGGAATGGAACTGGTTTGATGTGGAGCAGACATGCAAGGAGCTTGTCCGCACTTCCACTGATTTTGCAAAGGCAAACACCATCAATCACAATACAACGGAAGATTTGGTGACCGGTGCTGTGGAATGGCTTACCCGTACTCCCGGGGTTGTTCGTTACTTTGAAGGCAATTACTACAACGAGAAAACCCATAGAAGCGCCATTGTAAAAACAGTGGGTGCAATTGAGGAAGATACCGTGGATGCAGATGGTAAGGGCATTGTTCCGGCAATCTGCGTAAACTGAGCCAAGCAGCTAAATTTATTATCAGGCTAAATGTCGAACAGGATGGAATTTCGGTCCCGGCATTTAGCTTGTTTATTTTATAATATCGGTAACAATACCGTTTATATATAATTAAATCCTCCATCACACATAGAAAAACAAGAAAAACGTCAAAACACGATTTTTAAAGAAAAATGCGGGATTTTCCATTTTCAACTTGATTATGCTTCTGAAAGGGATTATACTTTAGACAAAAGGCGTTATAACCAAATTTCTAAAATTAAAGGATCGAAAAATGCTGATAGAAAGGGAAAAATACTTGAAAATCCTCGTAAATTCCATGAATAACGGCCTTATCAAGGTGATTACGGGAATCCGGAGATGCGGAAAGAGCTTTATCCTCTTCTATTTCTTCTATGACCACCTGATTGAGTCCGGCGTGGATGAAGAAAACATCATTGCTGTGCCATTGGACAACGAAAAATACCGCGAATACTGCGATCCCGAGAAATTATACGCCTATATCCGTGAAAAAATCCGCGACGAAAACCAAAAATACTATGTCCTGATTGATGAGGCCCCCGACGCAATATCAAAAAAGGAAATAAAAAACCCCGAGGCAAGTCCCGCGCTATATTCCGTCCTGAACCGACTGAACAAGATGCAGAATGTGGACATCTACCTGACCGGAAGCAATTCCCGCTATCTTTCTTCCAATATAATGAGCGATTTTCAGGGATGCGGAGAAGAAATCCATGTCGCTCCACTTTCGTTTTCGGAGTATCATGCGGCCTCAAAAAAAGAGCTGGAGCAGGCATGGAAGGAATATTTGACTTACGGCGGGCTTCCCCACATACTTTCTGAAAGCGACGGAAATGCAAAATCAGCCTATCTTGAGAAAATGATCAGGGACGTTTACCTCAAGGACCTCTGCGAGCGTTATGACATCCGAAACAAAAAGGGATTGCAATCGCTTTTGGAGCTTCTTGCCTCAAAGTGCGGGGAATCCGTCAATCCGCAGAAGATTTTGGAGACCTTTGAAAAAACCGGGACGGAAAGGGCCACCATGCCCACAATCGCAAATTTCCTGCTTTATTTGCAGGAGGCGTTTCTTGTGAAAAAATCAGGCTGCCATGAGATAAAGGGACGCAGGGAGATTTCAACCCAAGCGAAGTATTATTTCAGCGACCTGGGAATCCGAAATGCCTTTTTAAGCCTCAGGGGTGCCAAAGAGCCGAGCGATAAAAATATCGGCGGCAATAATGCCAGCTGCAAAAACGCCATCTACAACGAAATGATTTGCCGAGGATTTGAGCTTGACTCCGGCATAATTGAAACGCGCGCGAATGTGGACGGAAAGAAAATCAGGAGACAGCTTGAGATTGATTTTGTGGCGAAAAAGGACGGACAGAAATACTACATCCAGGTGGCCGGAGAAGGAACCTCGCTGATGGACTTGAGCCGCATACAGTCCACGCTTTTGAAAATCCCGGACTCCTTCAAAAAAATCATTGTCGTAAATGAGATGCGCCCCCTGTGGAGGACCGAGCAGGGAATCACGGTGATTTCAATATTTGATTTTCTTCTGAACCCCGGGAGCCTGAATCTCTGACTGGCGGAGGACTAAAAAAGACGGAACACTTCCCCGCCTGTATTGAAAAAATCCTCGAAAAAAAGTAAAGTATCTCATTATGATATGCGTTGACGGAGAAAGTCTTTCCATTGAAGATGTAAACAATGTGGCCCTTAAGAATGAGGCCGTATCCCTTCCCAAGGACAAAAAATTCTGGGAGACCCTTGAAAAATCCCGCAGGTTTCTGATGGACTATATTTCCACGGGCGTTCCGACTTACGGAGTCACTACGGATTTCGGCGACAGCTGCGCGAACCAGATCAGCCCGGACAAAGCGGGGGAACTCCAGCGGACGATTGTGGCTTATCACGGAATCGGACTTGGAAACTATTTTGACCATGAGACAGGACGCGCGGTGCTTCTTTGCAGGTTGAACGGAAACGTCAAGGGTGGGCACAGTGCCATCCGCCCGGAGCTTGCAAAAAAAATGCTTGAGCTTTTGAACAAGGATGTGATCCCGGTCATCCCACAGCTCGGATCCGTGGGCGCAAGCGGAGACCTCACACCCCTGAGCTATGTGGCCGCGGTAATCATGGGACAGCGAAAGGTTTACTACAAGGGGAAAATCGTTCCGACAATGAAAGCCTTCAAAGCCGAGGGCATAGAGCCCCTTTTGATTGAGGCAAAGGAAGGGCTCGCAATTATGAACGGAACCAGCGTAATGACGGCTGTAGCCTCCCTCGCGTGGAAAAAGGCAGAGCGTCTTGCGAACATCTCCGACTTCCTTACGGCGGTAACAAGCGAGATCACACGCGGAAAAGACACGCCCTTCGTCGCCAAGGTGAGCAAAATCAAAAACCACAGGGGACAGATGGAGAGCGCCGCCTACATTTACAAAATCATCAAGTCCTCAAAGCGCGTCTATAAATATGAAGATTTTTTGAAGACCCAGATTCAGACCCTGGACGGAAAAACTTTCGTGAAGCAGCAGAACAAAATCCAGGACCGCTACTCAATCCGCTGCGCCCCGCAAATCAACGGCGTGTACAGGGACACCCTCCGCATGGCAGGAGAATGGATCAGCGAGGAGATTAACTCGGCGAACGATAATCCCCTGGTGGACATTGAGGCAGGCCGCCTTTACAACACAGGGAATTTCTACGGGGGACACATCTGCGCCTCATGCGACTATATGAGGACAGCCCTCGCCAACATCGCCGACCTTTCCGACAAGCAGGCTGAAATCATAATCGACGGAAAATTCAACGGACTCACCGACAATCTCATTCCCTACACGAAGGACGATGACCCGCGCTCCGGACTGAGACTCGGATTCAAGGCAGCCCAGATTACAATCAGCGCAATCCGCGGTGAAGTGCAGAGCTACTGTTATCCGATCAGCGTGACAAGCGCGCCAACCGAGGCCCTGAACCAGGACAAGGTGAGCATGGGAACAATCAGCGCAAGAAAACTGGCCGAGCAGATTGATTTGGTCTACCTCCAGTTCGCCACCCACATTCTGGCAGCCGTACAGGCGATTGACCTTGCAGGCTATGAGGATTTCAGTCCCTTCGCGAAAAAAGTCCACGACGAGGTCCGCAGGATGAGCAAGTTCGTAAAGGACGACCGCCCCCTGGACGAGGAAGCCACGAAGGTAGCCGCATGGCTAAAAAGCACGGAGATTTTCCAGTCCTGAAAGCCGCAACAAAAAACGTCATTAAGCATCCTGGCAAGTCGCTTCGGACGATTTTTCAGGGTGCCATTTTTTTTCTAAAAAACCGCTTGACATATACTGAGCGACAATAATGAGAAAATGGTCGATAAATCTGTTTTAACGCAGAAAATGGTCGATAAATGGTCGATAAAGCCGTCTCTGGCAGAGAAACTGGTCGATATTTTGCATTTTATGGCTGATAATACACAAATCACGACGGAGGAACTTGTGCGGCATTTTAATTTCACGCCTACAACAGCCAAGCGTTATCTGCGCCAGCTTACCGAGTTCGGATATCTTGAAGCAATGGGTGGAAACAAGAACAGAAACTATAAGTTAAAAGAGCAACAACTGTAAACCCATCGAATTCGAGGGGTTTAACTATAAATTTATAAAGAAATATGCTATAATGTTTTCTATGGAATTAAATAAAAAAAATACCTGGTACATTCCATTTTTATATGGATTTGTAGTTTTTGTTGCAAACTTTATTGGGTCTCAAATACCGGTTTCTTCATCAATAAATCTGGAATCACATAATTTTTCAAATTATCAGAATCTGGTTTCACAGCATCGGCTGGCCGTTTCTATAGTTTCATCTTTCTGTTTTATAATTCCAATAGTTCTTTGTTGCATTTATGCACTTACAATAAATGAAAAAAATGTGCGCAAGCGCTTTATTAATCTGCCGATTGCCTATGCCTCAATCAGTATAAGCGGATGGATTTATTATTATCTTGCAGAGATTATTTCGCTTTTAATCAGCAAAAAATATCTTGATATCACAATAAAAAACATTTTGCTGGTTTCCAGCATGTACATATTCCTTGAGTGCCTCTTTAGTTTTACCCTTGGATTTTTTATTATGGAAACCCTGCATCGAAAGATTTTTCTTCCCCGCTTTTTTCCTGATGGTAAGATTGCAGCAACCCCAGGGCTCATAAAACCTTCGAACAGATTTCTTTTTACGGTCTTCTATATTTCCGTAAGCGTCTTTCCGATTAGTTTTATAAGCTTTGCCTATTTCACCAGCATAAGCTCAATGCTGGGTGAATCTGATATCCGCTTTATTGTTTTCCTGATAATAATTGTTGTGCTCGATATTGTTATTCTGATTACCTTCCAGCAGTACTATTCATCACCTTTGAAAAAACTGAAGGAAGGAACAGAGAAAGTTAAAAAGGGTGATTATACAAACCGCGTTAAAATTGTAAGCAACGATTCCTTTGGTGAACTTGCCGACACCTTTAATGACATGATTACTTCAATTGATTTGAATAATAAAAAGATATTGGCCGTCCAGAATTCAATCTTGACCGGAATGGCAACCATGGTTGAAAGCCGCGATAATTCAACCGGCGGTCATATCAAAAGAACAAGTGACGGTGTGCGAATCTTTGTGAATTATCTGAAAACACAGCCGGAGTATTCCGAGCTTTCCGAGAAATTCTGTAACGATATTATAAAAGCCGCCCCAATGCATGATCTTGGAAAAATTGCTGTCCCGGATGCCATTCTGCAAAAGCCCGGAAAATTTACAGACGAAGAATATGAAAAAATGAAAATGCATTCTGCCGAAGGGGCTCGTATTGTAGGCGAAGTTCTTAAAGAAGTTGATGATGAAGATTTTAAAAAGCTGGCAATCAATGTCGCACACTATCACCACGAAAAATGGAATGGTCAGGGCTATCCCGAAAAACTTGTCGGCGAACAGATTCCTTTTGAAGCACGGGTAATGGCACTGGCAGATGTTTTTGATGCCCTTGTAAGCAAACGATGTTATAAAGATAGTTTTTCTTATGAAAAAGCTTTTGAGATAATCAGCCAATCAGGCGGAAGTCATTTTGACCCGGAACTGACAAAAGAGTTTATTAAGTGCCGTAATGAGCTTGAAGACTTATATAACAGACTTAATGGATAAGCAATCTTACATATCATCCATGGACAGCCCGGAAACTTTTAGCATGTCGTAATTTCCAAGCTCGATTGAGTCCTGATGGGAATAAATAAAATAGTTAATGTAATGGTCATTAAGTTAATGGTCATTATATTAACAGTATTTCTCAAAGTGAACACAGATTTATATTATTCCACTCAATATAGATAAAACCTTCCAAAAAAATCAAAATTTTTTTTCAGAGTGTCACTATTTGGCACTCTAGCCGTTATATAATCGTTCTCGTAGGCTGAAAAAGGGCGTTAAATCTCTGGCCTGAACAAAACAGCCAAGGAGGATTTTATGGAAAGGCAGATTCTGATTGAATGTGGGTGATTCACTTTTGGCCGGGAAACTGTATTTGAGGCGCAGGAAAACTTTCGAAAAGTTCACGCCACTTACGCGCTATATAATAGAAGAAATCAGCGTGGAGATTTTGTTTTCCCTTTGCTTTGGAAGGATGCAAAATGTAAATCCGAACGACATTCCGATTGTTTTTGATTCTGCATTTGAAAGACTTGGTTTTGATCCGTCGTGCGAAACTCTGGAACAGGCTTTCATGCGCTATTTCAAAAAGAACACTGTGACCGTGACGCTGCCTCTTGTCGGAACCCAGTTTTATTATTGGGATTCCGAGCCGGAGATTTTGGAAAAACTTTGCGACAATCTGAGTGCGGAGGATTTGTTTGGTGCCGCTAAAAAAATCCGAAAGACCAAGCATGATTTTTATGCGTCGCTGAAAACTACAGTCCAAGCCGAACCATATAACCCGCATGACGTAAATGCAATTCTTGTGTGCATCGAAAACATCGAGGCGAAAATCTGCGGCAATCCGGGAATGGAAAAAGCCGGCCACATCCGTGCACTCGCTGCAAAAATTCTGCGTGAATCCAAACCAAAAAAACTTGCCTACAAATCGGAGCTTGCAAGAATCAGTGACGGACAGATTGTCGTGCGGATGGAAGTGTAAAAATATTATCCGCATGATTAAATTTTTCATGCGGATAAAGCTGTCCTTGTTTGTCAGTGTAAAGTCAAATATTTGTCCGGCTGATGAAGCAAAATGGTTTTAAATGATTCCATGTGCTATAATAAAAAGGCGAGTTGCAAACCGGCAAACATGTCATTTTTGGCTCAGGACATTGTCGGCGGCAGGTCTACGAAATCCTGTGCGAAGGAGAAAACTATGTATATTGAACCGACAGAATATTTTACAGAAAGCATGAGAAAAATTCTCGAAGAAGGTGAAACTGTAAAAACAGTTTTATTCGAACACTTAAGTTGCTGTTGTATGGATACTACAAAAAAAGAACTCGAAGGATTTACGATTCTCGATGATGGTAGTTTTTACGAAACAAAGTATGAACTAAAACCTGAAGTTAATAGTTTGTTTTCTGAGCTTGATCCTAAAAAACTTGATGAAAAGAATTGCAAGAAAAAATTTATATTTGCCTCTAAAGAACTTGCAGAAACAATCAATCATTTTACTGAAATCCATAAAGCAGAAATAAACGCTCTTCCTAAATCTATCTCGAATACCTTTGTTCTAGATGGAAATGAAGATTTTGTTCGCATAGGTGACAAATCAATTGCAGGCCACAATATATTTTATGAAGCTCCGTATAAAATAAATGACGAAGAATATAAGAAGTTTGATTCAGAACGACAGAAAAATGAAAATGGTTTGGAATTACTCACGACTTTATATGCAGAAATCAAGAATATAGTTGATAAAAACGAAGGTGATGCATGATGAAAAAGCTTCCCTAAGTGAAATATAAATATCATTTTAGAGGATTCATTGTATAATGGAAGTAACGTTTGGAGGAATATATGAACACATTTATCTTGCGTTGGAATCCGAATATTTCATCTTATAATATGGAAGAACATAAAGATGATTGCGAACAGATTAAAAATGGGCCGGTATTTTACAATTGGAGTGTCCGTGAGTGGCAGGATCTTAAACCTGGCGATGCTTTTGTACTTCTTCAGGTCGGAACTGACAATGACGGTATAGCAATGATTGGCAAATTTATCTCCAATGCATACGAAGAAGACAGTTGGCGCAAAGACGGCACAAAGATTCATTATGCCGATATACAGATTTTCTATGCCTGTGATTTGAGCAAAAGAAAATCTTTTACTGCAAAATATTTTGAGAATAAATTTCCCAACATCAAATGGCATGATGGCCATTCCGGTGAAAAGATTTCAGAGCAGGACGGTAAGAATCTGATTGAAAGAATAGATTGTGTTCTGGAAAAAAGATGCGGTTTTGGAGCAGCAAGTTTTTCTGATTTCTTGAAAAATGACAACAGATTTTTACCGATTGATCCAGAAGAAAAGAAAGAAGAACTTCTTGCTTTGCTTGCCCCTTATAATCCGGTTGTACACACAGGAGAAGAAGATGACTGGGATTGGTTTTGGGATGAAGGAGACTATGCAATTGAAATAAAAAGTCCTTGTTCAGATTCAGAAGAAGACAGCTTATGCATTGCTTATGAAGATTCAGGATTTATACTTCGTTTTGCAGGATGGGACAGGTACTTTAAGATGATAGAAATAGAATATGCAGAATTATTGAAATTAATAAAATCTATCCTCGAAAATAAAGTTTATGTCCTTAAGGCTTTTGATAATGATTCGGAAACTGATGCTGTTGTTGCAGAATTGCTTCCTGTAAATCAGTCAAAAGTTAAAATAAGCTATTGGAATTCAAATCGTTTATTAGATATAAAGCAATAATTTTGCAAAATGCTCTATAATGATGAAATGATGGTAAAATGCTTCTGATGACGGAGGTAAAAAAATGAAAGAGTACAAATTCTACGGCTGGCAGACGGCGGATTGTAAACCTGTGGATTCGCATTTTGAGAAAATAGAAAATCCGCGGCACTTGTATGACATCTTGAGTGAAATCTGGTGTGCGGAAACTTGCGCTCCACGGATGAGGCAAAACTGGACGCGCGAGAATCAGACTTTGGGACAATGCTCGATTACGGCATTTTTGGCTCAGGACATTTTCGGCGGCAAAGTCTACGGAATCCTTCGTGAGGGAGGAAACTACCACTGTTACAATGTAGTTCCTCTGCCGTCTGGCGGTGAATGTATTTTTGATTTAACAAGCGAACAGTTCGGCGAAGAAAAACTCTGCTACGAAAACAATCCCGAGCAGTTCCGTGAAGTGCATTTTGCAAAAGAAGAAAAACACCAGAGATATGAATATTTAAAAGCTGAACTGTTGAAGAAACTTGAGGAAATGTAATATGGCGGAAGAAAAAGACGGACAAAATGCTATAGTTGGGACCTCTCGTGAAATTCTGTTTTACCGTGATGGAACGAACGAAGTCAAAATTGAAGTTCTCCTGCAAAATGAAAACCTCTGGCTCACACAGGCCCGTATTGCGGAATTATTCGGCGTACAAAAAGCTGCAATTTCCAAGCATCTGAAAAACATTTTTGATGAAGGTGAGCTTGTTGAAGAAGTGGTAGTTTCCAAAATGGAAACTACCACTCAACATGGTGCAATTTCTGATAAAACACAGACACATTTGACCAATTTCTATAACCTCGACGCAATCATAGCCGTGGGGTATCGAGTGAACAGCAAAAAAGCCACAATGTTCCGTATTTGGGCAAACAAAATTCTCAAGGAGTACATCATCAAAGGTTATGTGATGAATGACGAGAGGCTAAAGGAGCC
>JAEEYO010000017.1 GCA_016288205.1 Treponema sp.
ACAACAAAGGATGATGAGCAGAAGTCTGATGACACCACCAAGACTGACGACCAGAAATCCGATGACACAACAAAGGAAGATGAGCAGAAGTCTGACGACACAACTAAGACCGACGACCAGAAATCCGATGACACAACAAAGGAAGATGAGCAGAAGTCTGATGACACCACCAAGACCGACGACCAGAAATCCGATGACACAACAAAGGACGATGAGCAGAAGTCTGACGATACAACTAAGACCGACGACCAGAAATCCGATGACACGACAAAGGATGATGAGCAGAAGTCTGATGACACAACTAAGACTGACGACCAGAAGACCGAGGATACAGCTCAGACCGATGAGCAGAAGACTGAGGATACTACTGAGGAAGTCCCCGAAAAGGATTACAGCACCAACAACAAGATTCTCATGCAGAAAGTTGAGGCCGCTCGTCAGGCTGCGATTGACGCTGGTGCAAGTTCCGCCGCAAAGACTGTCTGGACAGCAACCGAGGGAATCTACAAGACCGAAAAGGCTGCCGTTGACTCAGGAACCAAGGCCGATCTCTCACAGGTGCTCAATGACCTGCTTGCCCGCTACCAGGGACTTGAGAATCTTGCTCAGGCAAAGGAACTCAAGGAAGAGATTGACGCGAACAACCTCGCTTCATTCCGCCAGGGAACTTACGACGCAGGAAACGCAATCTACAAGGATTTGACCAACCCGCTTTCAGTCGTGCAGTCCGGTGCGGATTTCAATCAGAAGGCAACAACCGCTGAGGCTGATTTCCGTCTGGTTCTCAAGACCGCATACAGCGCTCTCGCAAAGGATGAAAGAACGGCCGCTTATAACGCTAAGTTGAAGGCGGACTCTGTTAAGGCTTATGTTTCACGCAAGGATGAGTATACTCACGCTGTTTCACTCTACAGAAACGGTGAGCTTCGCCGCTCAGTTGATCCAAAGGTTGCAAACGAAAGCTATAAGATGTCCAAGGAAGAGTTCCTGAAGCTCTTTGAGGAAATCTCCGCGGCACGTGCACAGGCTCAGAAAGAGATCGACGAGGCTAAGAAACGTGTTGCGCACAGTGAGACGACCGCTGTTAAGGCAGATGCCGAAGCCCCGCTTGGAGACGAGCCGGTAGAAGGAATTGAAGATGCTGATGCAAAGCTACTCAAGGATGATGATTTCTCTGATGCAGAGACCGCTGCAGAGATTGAGGCACCTGTTGATGAGTCAACAGTAGGAGCAGAACAATGAGAAAGATAATTTCAATTATTGCAGCACTGAGCATTTTAGCCACAGCACTGTTCGCTGTCAGCTATACAAACAATACGTATCATAAGCTGGCTGAGGAATATACGCAGAAGGCTCAGAAAGCTCTGGATGCCGGATATTATGAGCTTGCAGAGGAATATGCGGCCGAGGCAAAGAAAAACGCTGCCCTTTCCGAGGAATTCATCGCAAAGATGATTGCAAGGGCTGAGGCAGAGGATGCCATTGAGCAGGCAAAGTCCCGCATGGAGGAGTCTCTGGCCAACGGTGCGGATCCGAAATCATCGGAGTATACCGAGGCCCAGACGTACTTGAACAAGGCTCAGGACGAATTCGAGGATGAGGACTACGCTCAGGCTAAGGAAGACGCACAGAAGGTGAAGACAATCCTCAGCGATGAGTATCTTGCAAAACTTGCCGAAGAAAAAGCCGCCAAGGAAGCCGATGCAAAGAAGGATGCCGCCAAAGAGGCTCTCCAGAAAGCAAAGGCCGCAATCACAGCCGCAGAAGCCGCCGGAATGGATGACAGCTACGACGTGTATAATGACGCGAATTCCAAGTACAGGGATGCCCAGTACGACTATAATGACGAGGACTACGACGAGTGCATCAAAAAGGCGAATGAAATCGTAGAGATGCTCTCACCTGAGTCAGTGGCAAAGGAGATCGCAGACGCGAAGAAAGCCGCTGAGGAAGCCGTGGAAGCCGCAGAGAAAGCCCTTGAGGATGCTGAGAAGGCCGGAATTGACAGGGATTCTCCTGTATACAATAAGGCAGTCTCAGATTACAACAGGGCCGTGGAAGAACTTGAGAACGAAGAGTACATTCCCGCCAAGGAAGACGCTGACAAGGTTGTTGAAGCCCTCAAATCCGTGGTTTCTGAGTCTGGCAAAGACAAGGATGATGAGACTGAATCTGCTGATGACGATGTGGCCGCCGCAAAAGAAGCTGCTGAAAAGGCACTCGCTGATGCAAGAAAGGCACTTGAGGCCGCTGAGGAAGCCGGAATCGATCCGAACAGCGAGGTCTACAAGCAGGCCCTTGATGCTTACGATAAGGCAAGGGATGAGTACAACAACAAGGATTACGATGCCGCAAAGGCAGACGCTGAGAAGGTGTGCGATCTTCTGAACGAGGATCTTATTGACAATCTCAAGGCTATGACCGAGGCCGCAAAAGCCATCGCAGCCGCAAAAGCACGTCTCGCTTATGCAGAGAATGCAGGACTTGATGACTCTTATCCGAACTACGGAGAGGCCGTTGACTACTATAATGAGGCAATCGACGACTTCAACAACGGAAAGTATGAGGATGCCAAGGACAGCGCGGAGCAGGTTCTCAAGCTTCTCCCGATCGAGGATATTGATGGAGCCGTGGCAAAAGCGAAGAAAGCCGCCGAGGATTCTCTTGCCGCCGCTAAGTCTGCCCTTGATGCCGCTAAGGAATCCGGAATGGATCCTGAGTCCGATGAATACAAGGCTGCCAATGCCGCATACGAAGAGGCAAAAGCCGCTTATGACGAGGGAGACTACATCACCGCCAAGGAAAAGGCTGACAAGGTTCCCGGACTTCTTGACGCAGAATCCACCAAGGAGGACAAGCTCAAGAAACAGGCCGCCGATGCCATTGCCGCTGCGAGGGAAAGAATCCTTGCCGCCAACAATGCAGGCCTTGACACCAGCTACGATCCCTACCGCGATGCTCTCGCTTACTATAGAAAGGCACAGTCCAGCTTCACTGATGAGGAATATCAGGATGCCATTGACTATGCTAATCAGGTTCTGGATCTTCTTTCCGACGATGCCATTGAGGACATGCTTGACAACGCTGAGACCGACCGTGCTAAGTCTGCCGCTGAAAAGGCACTTAACGACGCGAAGGACCGCCTGGCAAAAGCTGAGTCCGTTGGTCTTGGACGCGATGATCCCGCATACAACGGTGCGCTTGCATATTACAACCGCGCTCTGGATGAGTTCGAGGGTGGAAATTATCCTGAGGCACAGAGTGACGCCGAGAAGGTTCTGGAGCTTCTTCCTGATTCCTACATCGAGAATCTGCTTGCCATGTCTGAGGCGGAGAGAGCGATTGCTGAGGCGAAGGAGAAACTTGAGTACGCTGAGTCTATCAACGCGCCTAGGGACTATCCGATTGCTTACAACGCCGCAAAGGCATATTATGAGCAGGCTCTGGATGATTACGCAAAGGAGCAGTATCAGAAGGCTATCGCTGACGCACAGAAAGTCATCGACGCTCTTGCTGACATGCACGAGATGAATCCTCTGCCGAAGTTCTACATTGTCCGTCCGTGGGCTGAGTCAAAGGACTGCTTCTGGAACATCTCCGGTCGTCCCTATGTCTACAACAACCCGTGGCTCTGGGAGAACCTCTACGAAGTGAACAAGGACAACATTCCTGATCGCGAGAATCCGAACCTGATTCTCCCCGGCATGAAGATGGAGATTCCGTCAATCACCGGTGAGTACCGCGACGGTGTGTACAGTCCCGACGTTGAGTACGAGACCTTCCGTGCTAACAGATAATACGATTTAACAGTATTTTAAGTGGATGCCGTTATCCTTTTTGGGGTAGCGGCATTTTTTTATTGTTATTTCTATTGAAATTTATTCTCTTTAAGTGTATACTAGTTTTATGTCGGACAAGGCTTTTACCGTCCTGGATTTGCTGGACTTGGACTTAAAAGGACATGACACACTGAATCTCACGTGCATTGCAGGCCGCAGGGGACTTTCCCGCAAATTGACTGTGCCTGATGTGAACAGACCCGGACTTGCTCTTTCTGGGTTTTATGACAATTTCGCGTGGGCGAGGGTGCAGCTTTTCGGTCGCGGTGAGTATGCCTATCTGAAAAAACTTCTTGCTGAGGATCAGTACGACACTATAAAGGAATTCTTTAACTATGAGTTCCCATGCTGTGTTTTTACCCGCAGTCTCATGCCGGATGAAGTGATTCTTTCTATGGCGGAGGAGCGCGGATGCCCTATCCTGCAGTCAGATTTGGAGTCCACCGAGTTTTCCACAAGACTTTTGCGCGTGCTTTCCAATATTTTTGCTCCGAAAAAGACCCTGCATGGTGTTTTGATTGAGGTCAGCGGTATAGGAATCCTCTTGATCGGGGACAGCGGAGTTGGAAAAAGTGAGACCGCCCTTGAGCTGATTCAAAGGGGACACCGGCTTGTGGCTGACGATTCCGTTGAGATAAGGTGCGTGAACGGAAATACAATCATGGGGCAGGGTGCGAACAAGCTTATCAGTCACCACATGGAGATCCGCGGTCTTGGAATCATCAATGTGACGCAGCTCTATGGTGTGGGCGCAATCCGTGAGCAGAAGGAAGTGCAGCTGGTCGTTAAGCTGGAGAACTGGGACCAGAACAAAGTGTACGACAGGCTCGGGACGGAGACCAACAAGACCGATTTGCTCGGCGTGAAGGTTCCGTACATTGAGATTCCTGTTAAACCTGGACGAAATCTTCCTATTATATTGGAGGCGGCGGCGATGAACGAGCGTCTCAAATCCATGGGATATTTCTCGGCGAGGGAATTCAATCAGAACGTGCTCAAGTGGATTGAATCCGGGGAAGCTCAGGCTGCCTATTATGGAAGCGATGACTCGTACTAGTGGCTGGAATCAGCTTTGAATATAATTTAAAATCAATTTAAGGAGTGCCGAAGTGGTAGAAAAAATATTAACAGTCAGAAACAGGGCGGGAATCCATGCGAGACCTGCGGCGTTGATTGCTCAGACGGCAAATAAATTTGCATCCGAAATCATCATTGAGAAGGACAGCTCCACGGTCAACGCGAAGTCCATTATGGGTGTGATTACTATGGCGGCCGCTTACAATACCACGTTGACGCTTCGTGCCGAGGGTCCCGATGAGGTGGATGCAGCCGAGGCGATTTTGAATCTGTTTGAATCAAAGTTTGAAGAGGACTGATAAATGAAGGATTTGACAGACCGTCAAAGGCAAGTGCTGAATTTCATAGCGCAGTTCACTGATGACAATGTTTCGCCACCGACAGTCCGTGAGATTTCCGAGCATTTTGGAATTTCTCTCCGGGCAGTGCAGGATCATATTGCGGCGTTGCAAAAGAAAGGATTTATCACCCAGAGTCAGAAAAGGTCGCGCTCGATCAGGGTTTTGAAGGATCAGAGAAAGAAGGCGAATATTCCTGTTCCCCAGAGAGTGCCCTTCCTGGATTCCGCCGTGGTGAAGGAAAACGGAGAGCTTACTGAAAGTACCGACTTGCTTTATGTCGCCGTTCCGTTTGTCAGCGTGGACAAGAGTTATTTTGCCGTGAGCGTCGCCGACTCCTCCATGGACGGTACCAGCTTGCGCCGCGGGGACATTGCTATTTTCCTGAGGGCTGATTCCGCCGACGAGGGGCAGATTTGTGCTTTGTCTCTGGACAACAAGGTTATTATACGCAGGATGTACAAGGAACCCAACAGAATCCGCCTTGAGTCTGACAATCCCGAGGTGCAGCCGATTTTCTGCCAGGACATGAGGGTTCTTGGAGTCATTGCGGGAATCATCCGCGAATTCTAAAAGTTAAATGAAAGAACCTGAAATTTATCTGTTTACAGGGCCGGAGATAGGCGAGAAAAAAGAGGCGATTGAGACAATCCGGGAGGCGGCGGAGAAAAAAAACGGTCCGCTGGATGTCTATACTTACTACGCATCTGAGACCCGTGTGATTGATGTCGTTTCGCAGCTTCAAAATTTGTCGCTTTTTTCCGGAGCTCTTTTTATTGTCCTGAAAAATGCCGAGCTGATTAAGGGCAAGGGTGACATAGACACTCTTTCCGGATGGACGGCGGGAGGCGCGAAGGACAGCCCCAACACTCTTATTCTTGTTTCCGATGAAAATTCCATTGAAAAGAAAGTCGAGCAGCTTTTTCCCTCGAGCCACAGGAAAATCTTCTGGGAAATGTTCGAGAACCGTAAGCCTCAGTGGGTGCAGGGATTTTTCAAGAAAAACGGATATTCGGTCAGTCCCGAGGCGGTGGAGCAGATTCTTGAGATGGTGGAGAACAACACGGAGACCCTCAAGTCCGAATGCTCGCGCTTCTTTTACTGCTTTGAAAAGGGACACACAATCACTCCCGAAGACGTGGACAAAATCCTTTCTCACAACAGGGAGGAAAACGCATACACTCTCTTCAACGCCATGGCCGACTCCACACGCTCCCCGGTGCAGAGACTTGAGTCTTCCCTGGAAATACTGCAAAAAATCAGGTTGTCTAGGGATTCCAACGGAGTGTCCTTGATTGCGGGTCTCTCCTACAGTTTCAGGCAGCTCAGGACTTGGCACGGACTTTTTGCGGACGGTGCGACACCGAATGACGCTCAGCTCAAGGCGGCGGGTTTTTCCTCGGTCAAAGCCAAGGATAAGTTCAGGAGTGCGTCGAAGGTCTGGTCTATGGGTGCTACGGCCTCAATTCTGGCCCTGCTTGCCGACACCGACATGAAAATCCGCGAGAACGGTACCGGCCTTGAGGACACTTTCCTTACAATGATGATTTATTCAATCATAATCAAAAACGGACTTTTCTGCTCCGAATATGCCTGAGCCCTCAGTTTTTTTCATTTAATTTTCACTATTTGATTTTTTTTGTAAATTTTCGGTTGATTATTTTGTTTTTGTGTTATACAATCGGGAATTAGAAGGTCTTTCCGTGCTTCCGGGAGGGATGTTTGGAGGCCTTTTTAATCTTAGTACGCTTTCCGACGGAGGGCGATTTTAAGAGGAGATAATAATGAAGAAAACTATTAAACTTTGCGCACTGTTGGTAGCCGCCGCGGCTGCCATCGCCGTAACTTTCACGGGATGTCCTGATTTGGGCTTCGGCAAGGATGATTTATTTGGTACTTGGATGACGCTGGATTTTGTTAATGGAGAGCCAGTGAGCTATTATGCTGCCGATGGAGGATATTACACTGTTACTTGGAAGTTTGACGGAAAATCCGAGAATATGTTTGCAGGAACAGGTGGAATTTTCAAGCAGCACTTAATAAAGTATAATTCAACTAGGACAGCGATAACTGACGAAACCTTCTGGTACGGAGAATATGCAATCAAGGCAAATTCTTCCTGCAGTAAAGGTAAGCTTTACCTGTACTATGAGTGTGGATATAGCATGATTTACAATGGTAGTCGAGTTGGAGATGTAAGTCTTGACACATTGTGGGATTGGGACCGCGATGATTATATAAATGCATCTGAACTTCAAGCAGTCTTGACAGATTATACTACTGTAAGCAGCTCCTTGTGCCCGGCGGATAGTACCACTAAGGTCAGATATTATCAGAAAGCCGGTAATCCTGTTCTTATTCAGATTCGCAAAGAAGGTAATGACATTAAGTGCTCGGACATTGAATACTTCCGCTTTAACTTAAAGGACGGTTCATTGTACGGTTACACACGCCTTATGGCAACCACAAGAAACGCAAGAGGTGACTCTGAGAATCTCGGTGGAATTTACAGCCAGTGGGAAGGAGAATCCGCTATAGGTGATACAACATTTAGGGGAGGCGTTAGAATTCACAACGGCTGTTCTTGGAAAGGAGACAATGTTCGCTACATGGGAAGAATATCTGCACGCGGCACCCCGGAGGAGCCTGTATGGATGTATTCAAACACCAAATCCAACTCTGAGCTCTTCAACCTTGTAGACAATGACGATGACACTAATTATACTATTCCCGATGCTGATATAGACGATAAGGCGGAGCAGTAATAGCATCTGAAAATTTATCAGATTCTCTTATAAAATGACACCGGTTGCCACCAACGACAGCCGGTGTTTTTTTGACTTTTCCCATATAACAAGATTTTATAAAAAACTTTGTGGATTTGATTACCGTGGTGAAGATTTGCGGAATATTATAATGCAGAGACAAAAAAAGTTTTTTTTTACCGTATTGGAAAATACATTGGTTTACTTTTGTATTAATATGATGTAAAATTGTATTATAAAAGTAAACCGAGGTGAAAATGAACGAAAGAATCCTTTTGGAGGCTGAAAAAAATGGAAATCTCATAACGACTTCAAAAGTAATGGAGTTAGGCTTTTCAAAGACAATGCTTTCAAAATATGTAGCTAACGGTGATTTATTAAGAGTATGCAACGGTATTTATGCGCTCCCAGATACGGTGATAGACGATATGTATGTTTTACAGCTTAGGAATGACAAGATTATTTTCTCGCACGAGACGGCCCTCTTCTTGAACGGGATTTCCGAACGCACCCCCTTTACTCATTCTTTTACAGTTCCAACAGGTTATATACTTTCTGAGTCCATGAAAAATAATACGATTCATTTCTATATTAAGAGTGAGTTATTTGAATTAGGTCTTTGCGTGTATAAAACGACATTCGGGAATCCAGTGCGATGTTACAATCCTGAACGCACAATCTGCGACATATTAAGAAGTCGTTCACGAATGGATGAAGAAACCGTTATCTCAAGCATAAAAAAATATGCAGGCTCAAAAGAAAAAGATCTGTTCCTTCTGTATGAATATGCAAAGCAGCTCAAAGTTCTTGCCCAGGTAAAAAGATATATGGAGGTTCTTATATGAAACAGACAACTCCAAACGCAATGCAGCTCAGAGCCAAAATAAATAATTACGCAAAGAATCACGGAATCATGGCCCAGGTCGTCCTCCAAAATTATATGTTCGAGTGTTTCTTGGACAGGCTCGCGAAAACAAGATATGCAGAAAATTTTATCATAAAGGGCGGAATTCTTGTTTCGTCTATTGTGGGGCTTGATGTTCGCTCCACAATGGATATGGATGCTACGCTGAGAAACATGGAATTGTCAGAAGAAAAAATCCGTTCTGTCGTGGATGAAATTATTTCAGTTACAGTCGAAGACGGCATCAAATTCAAGCTGATTTCTCTTGCACCAATCAGAAAAGATGATGTTTACGGCGGTCTATGTCTTAGGATTGATGCACAGTATGAATCTATAGACACACCTCTTTCTATAGATATTTCGACAGGTGACGAAATCACTCCCGAGCCTTTAGACTTTTCATACAAGCGTCTATTTAGCGATGATTCCATCCCCATCCGTGCCTACCCGATTGAGACCGTGCTTGCGGAAAAACTTGAGACAATCATCACCCGGAGCATTTTGAACACCCGTCCACGTGATTTTTACGACGTTTATATTCTTTCAAGGACAGTTTCATTTGACAAGGAAATTCTGCACGAAGCGCTTATTGCAACAAGCGAACACAGGGGAACAAGGAACATCATCGAAAGCGAGGCAGAGCGAAGGCTTGGGATAATTGAAGCAAGTGACGAGCTAAAAAATCAGTGGCAGAAATACCAGAAAAGATTTCCTTACGCAAAGGACATTCAATTTAAAGATACGGTATGTGCAGTAAAGGCATTGTTGGAAATTTTGGGATAATTTATCACTCGGGAATGGTGACAAAAGTATCTGGCCATTAAAGGGTGTAATGATTGTTAAATAAAAAATGCAAAAGCTCAATATGGATTTTAACTTCTTGTAAATCGTTCCATAATAACAAGATTTTATAAAAAACTTTGCGAATTTGATTACCGTGGTGAAGATTTGCGGAATATTATAATGCAGAGACAAAAAAGGAGCTGCATTATGGGAAAAATACAAAAGTCTCCCGCGTGGGAGGATCTGACCTTCGCGAACAATTTTCTTTTCTGCAAGATTATGGAAAGCGAACCGGAGCTGTGCCGCCGTTTGTTGGAGATTCTTCTTCATATAAAAATAGAGAGACTTGAGCCTCCTCAGGCTGAGATGACATTGCTTGAAAGCTTCGACTCCAAGAGCGTGAGATTCGACGTATACACCAAGGACGAAAAGCGAATTTTTGATGTCGAGATGCAGACCACACAGAATCCGAATCTTCCAAAACGTTCCAGATATTATCAAAGTG
>JAEEYO010000018.1 GCA_016288205.1 Treponema sp.
GGAACAGGCGGCTTTCTCTGGCAGGTGCCGAAATTGCAAAGGGCGACAAAATAATCGACGTTGCATTCAAATACTGCTACGAAACTCCCGAAAGCTTTACCAAGGCTTTTTCCAGGTTTCACGGCTGTTCTCCAATGCAGGTCCGCAAAGGAAGCCCACTCCAGTTCATGAGCCGTTATACCGTCCGCATTTCCATTGAAGGAGGTTGTATCATGGAATTTAAAATCGAAAAATGGGACGCAGTTGATCTGCTCGTTCACGCAAAAAATTTTCACGCCGAAACAAGCGACAGTGAGATTCCCGCATTCTGGGACGAATACTTTTCAAACGAAAACACAAAAAAGATCCCGGGCTATCTTGGAGTCTGCGCACAGGGTTCAGCTTCCGACGGACAGACCATCCCAAGCGATGTTTTCAAATACGGAATCGGCTGCCGTGCAAGCGATGTAGAAGGAGCACTGGACGGAAACATTCCAGAGGGCTTTGAGATTCTACACATTCCCGAGTACACATGGGCAGTCTTCAAATGCGTAGGACCTGCAGGAGAGGCCATCAGCAACATGTGGGACAGGATCTACAAAGAGTGGCTCCCGACCGCCGACTACGAACGCATCCTCGACTACGACATCGAAAATTATTTGCCGGGCGATTCAAGCTCCCCAGATTACGTCTGCGAGATTTGTCTGCCGGTAAGAAAGAAGTAGAAAACGGATATGCCCACCGAGTCTTTGTGGTCACGGTGGGTAATCTCACGACTATATGCATGGATTGTCGTGTGCATCAAGCGGCATTTCGGAGGAAAAAACAAATTGGTGATAGAAACAGAAAGACTCATGTTGCGCGAATACACGATGGATGATTTTAACGCTCTCTATGAAATCATGTCTGATCCTGAAACTATGGCTCACTACCCTGCCCCTTTTGACGAAACTCGAACCAGACGCTGGATTGAATGGAATCTGGAAAACTACGCGCAGTATGGCTTTGGACTTTGGGCGGTTGTGCTCAAGGAAACCGGAGAATTCATCGGTGACTGCGGAATCACAATTCAGAACATCGATGGAGAAATGCTCCCGGAAGTCGGATATCATATACATAAAAAATACTGGCGTCGGGGTTTTGCAAAAGAAGCTGCACGTGCTGCCCGCGACTGGGCGTTCATGAACACAAAATACAACGTTCTCTATTCCTACATGAAATACACAAACGAGGGTTCCTGGCGCACAGCTATGGCAAACGGTATGAAAAAGGTAAAGGAATATCCGGATCCAAAGAACACGATTTCCTATGCCTTTGCCATCACGCGGGAAGAATGGGAAAAATTGGAGAAACTTTAATTGACTAAAATTCTTGAACAAGCGAAAAAACTATATTCTCTGGAGGACTGCAATTTTACTTCGGTATCTGGCCATGGAGGTGGACGGAATCAAATTGTAATCGTGAGCCGCGATGGGGAAAAACTATATGTTCTTCGAATCTCTTCACTTGGTGACAGAAGCGAAAGTGATTACCTTGCCGAAACTGAGTTTGTGCGCTATCTGGCAGAAAACGGTGCACCTGTATCTGATGTGATTCCATCTGATCAGAATCGGCTGGTGGAATGTGTGGAAGCGGACGGCAACTACCATATCGACGTGGAAGAGGAATATAGTGTCTATTATAAATCGGAGTAAGGAGATGATTATGAAAATTGAAATGGAAGCAATTGGTTTCGTTGAAAATGATGTAAAGGACAAAAAGGATATGTCATGGGGAGAAGACACTTCATCTATAGTTTTGAATGAACAATACATTTCAGGACTAATGGGGCTTGATGATTTTTCACATGTGATTATCATTTATCATCTTGACAGAGCAAAATATGAAAAAGACAAACATCTTCAAAGGAGACCCCAGAACAGAGATGACATGCCGTTGGTGGGGATTTTTTCTCAACGCGGAAAAGACCGTCCGAATCGAATAGGGATGACATCTGTTGAAATAGTTTCTGTCTCTGATGACAGACTTGTCGTTAGGGGACTTGATGCGGTGGATGGTACTCCAGTTTTGGACATAAAACCATACTATCCTGTCTATGATAAAAAAGACGCAAGCGTTCCCGACTGGGTTGACCGTTTGATGGAGCATTATTTTTAAAAGATAGATTTCTGATCACAGGAGGAAAACTGTCAGTCACTAGATAAACTTTGAAATGGTTTTTCGAGCTTCCCATAACATAAGGAGATTTAGCATTTGATAAAAATTGAGTTATTATCAGAAACAAATTTTTGTATAAAATCATTGGATTTTTATAGCAGAAAACAAGAGGTAAATAAGGTCTATCGAAAAATCGACGGAGATTTGACATTGGTCGAATGCAAATATACCGAGGATTGGGACCTAAACAAAAAGCGATCTGTCGCAAAGAAAATTAGTGGTGAAGATTACATTACTTACCTTGCATTGAAATATGATAAGGTTGTTGGTTTCATTAGCTTATTAAGAAAACTGAATGGCCCCTACATGATTCTTGATATGATGCAAGTATCTTCCGAATGCAGAAGACTAGGCATTGGCAGACAATTATTTGAAGCAGGGAAAGAAGAAGCAAGAAAAAATGGTGCGGACGCTTTGTACATATCTGCTTGCTCTTCAGAGGAAACGGTTGCATTTTACAGAGCAATGGGAAGTGAACTGGCGGATAATCCTATAAAAAAAATTGCTGAAGAAGAACCCTTTGACCTTCAGATGATTTGTCCTGTGAAAGATTAAATGCCAAAACAATCAAAAAAGGAGAAAAGATATGGGAAAAGAAGAAATGAGTATTAAATACAGGCTGGTAAAAAAAGAAGACGGATATGAATGGTATACTCTTTTAGATGAAGTCTGGCGTACTACATATTCTCACATTTTTCCAAAAGAAGTATTTGATGGCCGCGATTATGCCAGAGAAGAAAGGGCCCGAAACTTCACAGAAGAAAAATTCATTGGTGAAAGAAAAATTGCCTATGTAGCTGAGTGCGAAGGGAAAATAGTTGGATTGATGTTTGGTACACTCGATTCAGATTATGAGCATTTCAAAAATGACTACGCCGATTTAACAGCACTTTATGTATATCCAGAATATCAAGGAAAAGGAATCGGTAGAAAACTTAGAGACATTTTTGTTGAATGGGCAAAATCAAAAAATGCTGATAAGTATGTCATAGGTGTATTAAAAGACAACACACGGGCCAGAAAAGTTTATGAATCCTGGGGTGGAAAATTATCCGAGCATGAGCATGATTTTGTTGTGATGAATGTAGGTTATCCGGAGAATTTCTACACTTTTGAAATATAAGAGCTTGCTCTAAAGATTTGAGAGGAATATATATTGAAAACACTTGAACAGGCTGTAAAATTATTTTCTCTTGAGGATTATGATTACCATGAGATTGAAGGTCACAAGGGCGGACGCAATAGGATTTTCATTTGCAGTAAGGGTGGCGAAAAAAAGTTTGTGCTGAGGATTTCTGCGACTGGTGACAGGAGTGAAAACGACTATCTTGCAGAGGTGGAGTTTGTGCGCTACCTTGCGGAAAATGGGGCACCTGTGGCGAATGTGATTCCAAGTGTCAACGGTAAGCTGGTTGAAGTGCTTGTGCTTGATGGGGCTGGAACTGATTCGACTGTGGCTAGTGATGACGGGGCAACCCCAGTTTTTCTCTCGCTTTTTGAATATGCAAAAGGAATGCTGCTTGCTGACAACGCTTACCGTTACCGCGAAGGGGCTCCCTTGAGTGAATGCTTTTTCAACACCGGAAAAACTCTGGGAAAAATTCACGAGCTTTCAAAAAACTTTGAGCCAGTTGTTGCTCACCGCCGCCAGGATTATTTTGATAAATACAACATGGAATATCTTGGCCGCCTTATTCCTGACAAATATAGCGAACTGAAATCAGCCATTGCAAAACACCTGGATGCTTTCCGCACGCTGCCGACCGACGCACAAAGTTATGGTCTGGTTCACTTTGATTTCAGCGACGGCAACTACCACATCGATATGGACACGGGCGCAATCACGGTTTTCGACTTTGACAACTGCATGTACTGCTGGTACATGTTCGACCTTGCAAATCTCTGGCTTCACAACGAAGGCTGGTGCCGCCACGAACCCGACC
>JAEEYO010000019.1 GCA_016288205.1 Treponema sp.
ATAAGTTTACAGTCAAAATCTTACGGATATGTTATAATCAGTTAAAATGAAAAATATAAAATTGTTTGTCTTCGATCTTGGTGGAACTCTGATGGAATATAAGGGGATGCATCTGAGTTGGGCCGGATATTATAAAAGTTCCTTTGAATATGTAAATAAAAGGTTAGAACTTGCTCTTACAGATCAGCAGATTGCAACTTCAGTTCAGATCTTTACTGATTATAACCCTACAGTGAATCCTCGCGAAAAGGAAATTGATCCAGAAATAATTTTTGAAGATATCATAAAAGAGTGGGGTACAACTCTTCCGATAAGCAAAATCATCGATGTTTTTTTTGAGTCTCTTCATCTTGAACCTGTCATTTATGATGATTCGATTCCTGCCCTGGAGAAGCTGCAAAAATCCGGATTCAAGATTGCTGCAATGACTGATGTGGCCACCGGTATGCCGGATCTCATGCACAAAAATTATGTAACACCGCTTCTTCCTTATTTTGATTTATATGTTTCGTCTCTTTCATGCGGATACAAAAAGCCGAATCCAAAAGGACTTAGAGATATTTCTGAACATTTTGGAATTGTGCCGGAAAATATGGTTATGATAGGCGACACATCCCGTGATGTAAATGCTGCAAAAAATATCGGCTGTCATTCAATTCTGATAAATCGATCAGGTGGTCCGGCAAAGGATTTTGGACAGGAATATACAGTCAAAAATGCGATGGAAATATTGGATCTTATTCAGTTATAATATAGAAAAACAAAAAGTGTAGGGGTATGAAAAATGACATTCGACGGCTCTCAGAAAATCATAGGTAAAGGTGCACAGGCAGAAGTTCTGTTGTATCACGGATTTGCTTACAAGGTTTATAATCAGTCTTATCCTGCAGAATGGATCGCATTTGAGAAACAGCAGCAGCAGGCAGTGAACAAGGCTGGCCTTTGCCCGGTAAAATACTACGACACAGATGAGTCCCATATTATCAAGATGGATTTAGTTGAAGGAGACCAGCTGGAGAAATCAGTTCCTAATGCTCCGGAAGAGGGCTTTAAGCTACTTGCAAAAGTATTTCGTTTTGTTCACGAAGCAGATGCAAGCGATACCACAATCCCACCGCTAAGCGCAACAGCAGGGCTTATGTTATCTGATGAAGAAAAATCAGAAGTACTTCCAGTAATAGAGCGCCTGTCACAAAAATATAAAAGCTGCATCTGCCATCTGGATATGCATTTCCTGAATATCATGATTCCAAATGATACCGCTCTTGTCGCAGATAAAATCAATTACACTATCATCGACTGGATGAACACAAGAGTTGCTCCTCCGGTTTTTGACTACGCCCGAACTTATGTAATTTTTAATGAGTTTGCAAAAGACGCCCTGGAGTTTTATAAGGCCGCAGTCTGGCCGGATGTTCAGGCACTGGGTATTTCAGAAGAAGATTTTTTTGAAGCTGTGAAGGTTTGTACTGTTTTGCGGAGTAAGGAATAATATATTTTAAAGAACATCTTTAATGACACAATTCTTGTTTGATGATATAGTGAGAATTACAAAGCGTTGAAATAACGCAATAGTTGGCTTGTGCCGGCTTCACATTTTATGGAGGTTCAGAGATGAACGCTATGAACAAAAGACATTTCGATTTTCTCAACCATAGTAAACATCATTCATGGCATGAATGGCATCTCTCGAAACATTCATGGTGTGAGCATGAATGCTGGCATGAAAACAATTCGTCGAATTGTAAGTCAATTTTTGTAAGCGGAGTTTCTGCGTAAACCTTTCTTTTTGCGTTGGGCTCCGGATTGAAAGGAGTAATCAACGTGAAATCTACATTTTTAAGACCTGTACTTGATCTTGAAGCTACGGGCGCAAAAATCAAAACACTTATGAAACAGAGGGGAATCTCTCCTCGTCAGATGCAGCTTATCCTTAACTTCCCATACGTACAGACTGTCTATAACTGGTTCGCCGGAAAGAACATGCCGACAATCGATAACCTTGTTGTTCTTGCACAGGTTCTTGAAGTTGCTATGGATGATATCATCGTGACCAGAATGGTCGAGGTTGATATCGTTGTAGAAGAGGGAAGGGAAATTCTTAGTGCGTGAAATCTTATGGAGTTACTGGTGTAAAGGTAACACTGCTGATTGTGGTTCAGCCATTCTGAGTTCGAGTCTCAGGTAATTCCCTTTTTGGTCTGCTGGTGCAGGCTAAATTAATACTCTACTTTCACCGATTCAACACCATATGTTTCTTTGAATTCTTTTTTCTGTTACCGAAGAGTTTCATTTTTTATATCTCAAAATCCAAACATGAACGGCTTGCAGTATATGGGCGTACTTTGCTGTCGGCTACAGCTACATGCTCCGGATGCTTTGAATAGCCTTTGAGTGCTTCTGCAGATTCGAAGGTTGAGTCCAGCATCAAGTCGGCAGTGGAAGAGGGGAGGCGGCCGCCGGTGATAACTTTGATATCTACGAGGCCAGGGATCTTTCCCTTGAGGCCTTCGAG
>JAEEYO010000020.1 GCA_016288205.1 Treponema sp.
AAAATCTTTACGAGGATTCCGTCGGTTTTTATAAGAAGACTTTTTCGCTTGATTCCGTTTCCGAAAAACACTTTTACCTGAACTTCGGAGCCGTCTACATGAACTGGGCCGTGTGGGTGAACGGAAAGAAAGCCTGCGAGTGGAAGTACGGCTACACAACGGTTGAGTTCGAGATTACTCCTTTCGTGCATGAGGGTGAAAATGAGGTTGAGCTGATTGCGGTCTACCAGAGTCCCAACACAAGATGGTATTCCGGGGCTGGAATCTTCCGCGACGTGAATCTTGTTACGACAGGAAAGACCCGCATTGTGAACGACGGAATCTATTTTGCCGCGAGACCCGAGGTGGACGGTGACTTCAACGGAAAATGGGTCGTGCTCATTCAGACCGAGGTTTCGGGAGATTTCGCTGAGTCGGAGATCCGTCATAAAATCCTTTCGCCGAGCGGAGACCAGATTTTGTTCGTTGATCCAAAACAGTCATCCCAGATTTCAAAGACCCTTGCGCCCGCCATGGGAACCTGCTTTTCCTCCGACCAGATGATTTTGCTTGATTCATTTTCCGCATTGGTAGACAAGCCCCTTCTTTGGGACGACGAGAATCCTGTGGTATACATGCTCAGGACCGAAGTTCTTGTGGACGGCAAAGTTGTTGACGTGGCTGAGCGGCAGGTTGGATTCAAGGACGTGAAGTTTGACTCTGACAAGGGAATGTTTGTAAACGGCAGGCATGTGAAACTTAACGGTGTGTGCCAGCACCATGACCTTGGTTTGCTCGGAGCCGCATTCAATCTTGTGGCATTGGAAAGACAGTTCGTTAAGCTCAAGGAAATGGGAGTGAACGCAATCCGCACGTCGCACAATCCACAGGACACGGAGTTTTTGAATCTTGCCGACCGAATGGGATTTTATATCGACAGCGAATTTTTTGACATGTGGGAAAAGCCGAAGACCACATACGACTATGGAAACTATTTTGCGGAGTGGCACGAAAGGGATGCAGCAGCTCAGCTTCGACGGGACCGCAATCATCCGAGCCTGATTATGTGGAGCATCGGAAACGAAATCTACGACACACATTCCGGAAACGGACTTCGGATCACGCGCGATTTAAAATCAATCTGTCGACGCTATGATCCCGAAAAAAATGCCGCCGTCACAATCGGGTCGAATTACATGGAGTGGGAGGGGGCCCAGAATTGTGCCGAGGAAACCGACGTGGTGGGCTACAATTATCTGGAGCGGCTTTACGGTGAGCATCATAAAAATCATCCCGCGTGGCGCATTTATGGAAGCGAGACCTCAAGCACGGTACAGAGCCGGGGAATCTACCATTTTCCGCTTTCAAACAGATTGCTTACCTGTGTTGACAATCAATGCTCGACACTTGGAAACTGCTCTACGAACTGGGGCGCGAAAAATTCATCCGTGGTGGTGACTAATGACAGGGACGCTCCTTACAGCTTGGGTCAGTTCATCTGGACGGGATGGGATTACATCGGTGAGCCGACTCCGTATCAGACAAAGAATTCTTACTTCGGACAGATTGACACGGCCGGATTCGAAAAGGACACTTTCTACGTTTATAAATCCGCATGGAACAAAAAGGCTTCTCCCTTCGTCCACATTCTTCCTTACTGGGATTTCAATGTGGGCCAGCTGATTGATGTCCGCGTACATTCCAATGTTTGTGATGTGGAGCTCTTTTTGAACGGAACTTCGCTCGGAAGAAAAAAGATTGACTTTGAAAATGGAATGGAGATTGGCGCGACATGGGAAAAAATTCCGTATACCCCCGGTGTGCTTATTGCCGTTGGATATGGAAGCGACGGAAAAGAGATTGCGCGTGACGAGCAGAAATCTTTCGGTGACAGTGCGGATCTTTGCATGGGTGTGGAGCCTGTCTCAAAGAACGGTCTTTATTTCATTGACATAAGCTCGGTGGATGCGAATGGAGTTCCCGTCGCAAATTCAAGGAGCCGCGTTGAAATCTCCGTGACCGGGGATGCCGTGCTTGTGGGTGCGGACAACGGTGACTCAACTGATTGCGATCAGTATCAGTGTGCGGATGGAAAATCACTCAGCAGGAAACTTTTCGGAAACAGACTTCTTGCCATTGTGCGTGCGAAAAATGATGCGAGCGATTTTACCGTGACAGCAGCGAGTTTCGGTTTAAAATGTGCAGCCCTTGTTTTTAAAAATGGAAAGGTCGATGAGAATGCGTCAAAAGAATCTTCGGGAATGGAGCTTGAGGTTGGAAATCATGAGGTTCCTGTGCGGAAGATTGAGCTTACTTGCAGCGAAGGAGGAACTCTTGATGCCACGCGACGCTCGGTAAAAGTGCAGGCAAAAATCCTTCCGGAAAATGCAAGCGACAAGGAAATCTTGTGGCAGCCAATGATGCTTGAGGGCGTGAAAAGTGACTGCGCGGATTTGAAGATTGAGAAAACTGTCTCAGGTGAGATTGCGGAAGTGAAAGCTGTGAGCGACGGTTCGTTCAGACTAACATGCACCGCGGCCAACCGAAGTCCGTACAGGGAAATAATCAGCGAGCTTGAATTTGAAGTAAGCGGAATCGGACGAGCCACACGATCTCCCTACACTTTGATTGAGGCATGCAAGTGCTCGTCATCATCAAAGCCCGTGATGCTCAGTTTCAAAGGCGGTGCGTTCACGAAAAAAGAGCGCGCGTGGTTCAGCTTCGACAAGCTTGATTTTGGAAGCGACGGATCGGACACATTCAGCGTCCCAATTTTTTCTTTTGACACTGCGCTGGACTTTGAGCTTTGGGAAGGAAATCCTGATGACGGAAACGGACGCAAACTGATGGACTGTCACTATGAGGCGCCTTCAATCTACAACACGTATCAGGCAAGGACATATACTCTTCCGCGCCGGCTCTTCGGTGTGCATGAGCTGAGTCTTTTGTTTACCACGGGTCTTTCGGTGCAGGGAATTGTTTTTGAAAAGAGTCCCAAGGCATATTCCAAACTGTGCGCCGCTGACTGTGCCTCTGTGGTGGGAGATTCCTTTACACGCAACGGAGACAGCATTGACGGAATCGGGAACAACGTGGTTCTGGAATTTGACGCGATGGATTTCGGCGACAAGGCTCCCACGAGCATTACGGTCTCCGGGTTCTCGCATGTGGACAACACAATCCATCTGAAATTCCTCGGCGAGAACGGTGATGTGAACCGGATTCTTGAATACCCCAAGGGAGCGGGCTGCGAGGAAAGGACTTTCCAGATTGAAGGCGTGTGTGGAAAAAACAAGGTCGCATTCGTTTTCCTTCCCGGAAGCAAGTTTGATTTCAAATGGTTCAAGTTTAACTAAAAGCCGATATCGAATCTTCCACGAATCGTAGGTTGTTTCCACAAAAAGAATGTGATAGTCTGTGATCACAAAAGGAGAAACAAGATGAATAATTATGTGACCGGAGCCGTGATTAAAAAACTTCGTGAGAATAAAAAAATGACGCAGG
>JAEEYO010000021.1 GCA_016288205.1 Treponema sp.
GCCAAAGGCTTTCTTCAGATATGGTAACGACCATTCACTTCCCATATAGCAGTCAAGGAAATAAACATTGATACTTCGCTCGCCGATAATATTATCTATGTGTTTGTGGTTTATTCCACCGAGTATACCACCTTTCTTTTTACTACCATGTCCCACGGATATTATTAAATCTTTAACACCATTTGGGAGATTTGATAAAACGTATTCATATTCTTCTTGTGAATTCACTTCTAGTACTGTGACTTTATTTTTTGGAACAGTATTTTTAAGTGTATATTCAACATTATCATCGAATCTATCTGTAATTTTTTTATTTGGAGGAACATTAAGTACTAGAATTGATCCAACCGTATTTAACGACTCTTTTAACTCTTCTTTCCGCGCATCTTTATTATTTATTGAACATCCAGTAAATATTCTTCCATCCGGGTCTATATAGCGTACCGAGTTGTTGCCCGCGCAGTGGTACAAACGGCCATACATCGGAGTGCAGGGCTGCCGCTTGGTGTATTTTACCCAGCTGCGGGAGGGGAAGTCGAGCAATTCTTGACAGAAAATCCTTGATTGCATATTCATATCTCCATTAATACTGAATCCCTCTTATTTTTCCAGGAATGTGATGTTTTCAATATATGTATTCCATTCTCTTAAAGTCCATGCATGCGTATATCTGCTGTCAACCCTGTAAAAATATAAAATTGGGGCATCGAGTTTTACTTTGAAATCTGAATAAGCTATACAGGCTCTCCAGTCATCTTCCAGTTGTATGAACACACAAGTTCCCGGCTCTATATAAATTTCACCGCTATATACCTCCAAATATTTCAAAACAGAATCTGTAATTGAAAGTCCGCTTTTTGTATGAAAGGCTGGGTCAACTGTTTTCTTATAAATTGGAACACCCTCTTGTTTTGCAACAACGAATTCAATTCCATTCTCCGTTATTAATTCTCCTTGTCTTATGCATGAGCTGTTTATATTGCAAGTTCTTAACCTGATGTCTTGGTCATTAGAATTATCTACGATTGCACCACAGGATGTCTCTTGGCATTGAGCAAAATCCATGCGTATTGCGGTGCCGTCGTAATCCATATCGTCCTCGGATATTTTCGATGTGCTCGCGCAACTTATACATGTCAGACAAAGAATACTGAGTATGTAAAAGTATTTTTTCATGGTCTAGTCCTCCACGATGCAATCCCATAGTTTCTTTTATCAGAACTGCATTTCTTTGCTTATCAAATTCCAATACCGTATACATTGTTTTGTAAACCTCTATTTTTTGTCTGCTGCAATTATCCCAATGGTGTTGTATAAAACCAATTCTCATAATTAGTTTTAAATGCACACTTGAATCCAAAGACGCTAAGTTCTTCGGATGTCAGCACATCAAGACTGAGATCCGGTGAATACACATACCCATCTCCATCGAGGGTATTTCCTAAAATAGGAATATAAGAAAATCTACGAAATGAAACCATCGTGACATAACTATTTCCGTCAGGAAGCCGTTTCAGCAGATGTCTTGCACCACGTTCTATTTTGAGGACAGAATCTGACAACATCACATTTGGAGAATTATTTTCAACCAAAGTCTCAAGATGTTTTATATCTTTATAAACTATACCGAGCTTTTTATTACGCTGAAAAAACTGGTAAAACACATCATCAAGGGCAATCTCTTCACCTTTAGGATTTTTTGCAAACAACATCTTCGAGTCATCCAAATTCCGTTCGACCAGCACAATGCTTCCGTCCTCTAAAATATGATTTGAAATGCTCTGAAAATCAGCAATATTGGCATCATTCAGCAAGGACTCTCTCGAACAAGAGATTAAAATGAATATATGGAGAAATAAAAGAACAAGAATAAGTCTCTTCATTTTTCACCTTTCCCTTTTGACATTAATATCCATTGCACTCTAATCTTCTTCATTTCTTTCTACCTCAATCAATTTTTCTTACCAATTTATTATGGATCCAAATCAGAATTTATTTCCATTTCTCCATAAAGAACCTCTTGTATATAATTTTAATCATTCAAAATAAAACCTTCAAGATGAAGTGTAGTTCTTCTGGAATTTCAATTTCCAGCCGCCTGAATATCCGGCATCATCCGCATCGGGAAACACGTCAATTTGTGATTTTGAATTTTGTTTCAAATCAACATACAAATAATTCGAATTCCATAAGATATTTTTCCCTAAATATTCATATTGCTTTTCAGCAGGCGTTATGCATTTTATCCTATACTTGCCAGGTTGCATTGACAGGGTTATTTTTTCTCCGCCGGACAACGACAAATTCACTCTGTCAAACAATGTCCTTTCCCCTAAAATTTCAAACCCGCTCACTGTGTAATCTTCAAAATATAAAAAGCCATCCCCAATCAGTTTTTCTATAATAACATCACAATATATCGCATTCATCATTCCGTTGCATTCTGATCTGTTTATGGAAAGCTGTGCAAAATCATTTTTCCTTGCAGACAAAAACACAAGCATTATAAAAAAAACTGATATAACCGGCAAAATAATTTTTCTCATAAAATCACCCTTCATAATTATCTGCATATCATAAGCCAATTATATGCTTTAACTGGTTTACAACATATTTCCTGTTTTCAATGTCTGAATGAATCCAGTCCCACCAAGCCCTCACTCCGTTTTTTTGATAATCTTCTTTTATGGAATCTGGGATTAACAACTCGAATTTTGAATCATCAATTTCATTGACATCCAGTAAAATTGATATTGCCAAATCTCCTTTTGTCAATTTGCATGAGTTCAATGGTGTAATCCAATTTGTAGGGACTTCGGATAAAGAAAGCTCCATAAGTTTTGAATTGTTCTTTTCGCCCTGTCTTACAATTTTTTTGTAAAACACATCCATATCGGAATCCAAATTACATGAAAAGCTTATTTCCTTAATCTCAGTGTTACTTGTTAATTTTTCAAATAAATCTTCAAAACTGTCGTTGCTGCAGGAGAAAAAAATAAGAGATAACAAAAGAATACAAATAAATTTTCTAGCGAACATAGGTTTTCGTTCCCCTTTGGGATTTGTAATAAACTGAGGTTGTTTTTTACGATATTGTGCTTCCATGTCCTAACAAATTCCTTTTAATTACTATTATTGACTTAACATTTTACTCATATTCATAAAGAATTTTATATTTTCCAATGGTCTTATTCTTTTGAACCCATGATTCAATGTAATCTTTGTTTGAGCCGTCATAGCTACTCTTGATTGTCACGAAAATAATTCTTTTACTTACATCAATGGATTCTATTCTCAATGGAAATTCACCAAAGGTACATTCACCTATCAAGAAGTGATTTTTCGAAAACAAATACATTTTCTTGTTTCCTGAACCGAAACTCATTATTGGATCTTTTGATATTACAAATAAGGAGATTCCGTTCGATTCATAAACACAGTTTTCTTCTTGTGCTTTGTTTCGTATTAATCGCTCATACTGGATGTTGCTATATAAACAATATAACACCGGAACAATCATAATGAGCAGAAAGATGAGAATTTTTTGATGTGCATGTTTCGTTTTTCTGTCAGCCATTTCTTCATCTATACACCTTTTAATTTTTATTGTCAAGCGTTTTTTCATTCCTTTCCATCCAGCTTGATTCTTTTTACCTCCGCCAAAACATATTCCTGCTCTTCGTAAAGAACTATAGAATTGCTGCTTTGCTCAAAGAAAAACCAATAATTCTGAGTCTCAGTATACTCTTTTGTCCTTGAACTGTAAATTATATTTGTCAATTCAATATTATATTTCTGAAAAATTTTACCACTGCCTAATTCTAAGACAAAGAGATTTCGCTTGTTCACCATCTGAAAACCGCCGGGATTACCAAAATAAAATTCGACGAATAAATAATCCCTCCCATTAATATTATGGTGACAAATTGACTGAATCATCCTATCAGGTCCAAGAGCCTCAATAACATAAGTATCAATGATTTTTGTGTTCTTTATAAAATCAATGTATACATCCAGGGATTCCTCCTCCGTCCGAACAGATATGAATGTATTTCTGTCGATACAAAATGGAATATCTGAAAACACATAAAAACACAACAAACTAAAAAGCAAGCCAAAAATAAATTTTTTCAATTTTTCATCCCCTGATTATTTTTTTTATCCCTGTTGAACCAAAATATCCCCAATAAAAATCTTTGCAAAATCCATTTTGCATCATACGTTAAAACTTCGTGAACATCACTCGCATCATCCTTCACATGCCCCCAATTATTCAAGCATTCATATTCAAAATATGGAAAATCTGCTTGCTCATAAAATTCCATTTCCTTGTAATTTAACTCTCTTGTTGCATAAGGGTGAACTACAAAACTCACATCGGAAAATTTTGCCGCTGGGATATATCCATCATAATAAGTATTGTCACTGAATAGATGATAACTATTTTCTTCATCAACAAAAATCTTTATGTCAATTCTGCTGTCAATCAAGGCATAATTATCATGTGGAATTCTCAAGCCCCTGTATTTATTTAAAATCAGATAGCAGCCGTCTTTCGTATTCCAAACTGTGAACCATTTATTATTGAACTGAAAAAAATATCTGTTTTCAAACAGATTGAATATTAAAATAAATATAATAAGGAAGATTAAAATGAACACATAGATTTTCTTCGATTTCATATTTGAATTCTCCACTTCGCAATTAAACAGGCCCAAATCAATCCGTTTTATCATCTCTATATCAGGGTTTACAGATTTATCGAATTAGTTTTATTTTAATTTAAATCTTTTGATTTTTCAATACCACGCATTGCAAGTTAAGGACAAAAAAATAAAGGCTGGTCCCGTAGATGGAGGCTATAAATACGGAACCAGCCACATTAATAAGCGATTTACGGATTCACTGACCGATGCATAAAGCAGCAAGCAGCGAATCCCAAAGTCTTAGGATTTCCTTGACCGACCAAAGATACCCTTAGTTTTTTCCTCCCTTCTTTTTCTTTGAAACCACGTCCATGATGACGGCGAGCAGAAGAACAAGTCCCTTTACCGCGCGCTGCCAGTTCATGTCAACACCGAGGATTGACATACCGTTGTTCAAGACACCCATGAAGATAGCACCGACAATTGCGCCTGAAACAGTACCTGTTCCACCGTAAGCGGAAGCACCACCGATAAAGCAGGATGCGATTGCGTCCATCTCATAGTTCTGACCGGCCGTTGGCTGAGCAGAGTTAAGACGAGCGATTGTTACCAGAGCAGCGACTGCGGAAATGAATCCCATGTTGGTGTATGCGAAGAACATTACGTTGTTCGTGTTGACACCGGAAAGACGGGCGGCCTTCTCATTTCCACCGATTGCGTAGAGATAGCGGCCAGGAACCGTGTGCTGCGTGAAGTATGAGTAGATTGCGACGATCACCGCAAGAAGGATGAACACAACCGGAATACCGCGGTCAAGGGCAAGGAAGAGTCCTACAGCGATGATTACTGCAGAAAGGATTACCAGCTTCGTGATGAAGGCAATCTTTGACGGAACCTCATATCCCTTCTTGAGCTTCGTGATGCGTCCCTTGATTTCAAGAGCGATGAAGACAAGGCAGCATACCGCGACCACAATCATGGTAACGATGTCAAGCGTAGAGTTGCCCTTTCCATGGATGAAGCTCTCGAACAGGTTCAGATACTTCTGGGGGAACGGAGCAATCGGCTTACCGTCAAGAACGATTGTCGCAACACCGCGCCACAAAAGCATACCCGCAAGAGTCGTGATGAACGGAGGGATATGAACGAACGCGATGAAGAATCCGTGGAAGGCACCGATCAAAGTACCGATCAAAAGACAGAGGACAATCGAAAGCCAGATAGGCAGCTGCCATGTCACAATGAACACACCGGCAAGAGCACCGACGAGCGCGACTACGGAACCGATGGACAGATCGATGTTACCACCGGTAAGAATACAGAGCAGCATACCTGTTGCGAGAATAGCGACATAAGTATTCTGTCTGATAAGGTTCGTGATGTTCGCCGGAGCGAAGAGATGTGAGTTCCAGCCTGATTTTGCGCCGATCAACACCTCGAAAAGAATCATAACACCGACAAGCACAAACATCATCGTGTTATTTTTTAGCGTACGCTTAACGTCCAACTTTGTTTCAGCCATATTAATCTCCTATTGTCATTTTCCAGAATTGATGATGCAAGTCATGATTTTTTCCTGAGTCGCATCCTTACCGTTCATCTCAGCGATCATCCGTCCCTCGTTCATTACGTAAATGCGGTCGCACATACCAAGAATCTCAGGCATCTCGGATGAAATCATAATCACGGATTTTCCCTCCGCGACCATCTTGTTGATGATGCAGTAAATCTCGTACTTCGCACCAACGTCAATACCGCGAGTGGGCTCGTCCAGAATCAGGATGTCAGGCTCAGCAAAAAGCCATTTTCCAAGAAGGACCTTCTGCATGTTACCGCCCGAAAGATTTCCGACGTCCTCATCCACGGAAGCGCATTTCGTGTGCATCTCCTTCGCCATCTGCTGTGAGTAGAGCCTTTCCTTGTCAAAGTCGATGACATAGTGCTTCGAGATTTTTCCGGGATTCGCGGAAGTCGTGTTCTTGCTGATTGACTCAGAGAGAATAAGTCCGTTACCCTTTCGGTCCTCAGTTACATAAGCAATCTTGTTCTTGATTGCGGATTTCACGTTCGGGAAAGACACTTCCTTGCCGTTGAGGAAAATCTGTCCGCGTATGTTCGCACCGTAGGAATGACCGAAAATGCTCATCGCAAGCTCGGTACGTCCCGCGCCCATGAGTCCGGAGATACCAAGAACCTCACCGCGGCGGAGATTGAAGTTCACGTTGTCGCAAACCTTGATTCCGTCATAAATCGGATGATCCACGCACCAGTTCTTGACTTCAAAGCACACGTCGCCAATTTTCGGCTCGCGCTTCGGGAATCTGTCCGTAAGGCTGCGTCCGACCATTGCCGCGATGATCGTGTCCTCGCTGAAGTCGTCCTTCTTTTTATCTAAAGTCATGATAGAACTACCGTCACGGATTACGGTAATCTTATCTGCGACGTATGAAATCTCGTTCAGTTTGTGGGAGATGATAATGCAAGTCATTCCCTGCTGCTTAAACTTGAGCATAAGGTCAAGCAGATGCTTAGATTCTGTCTCATTCAAAGAGGCCGTCGGTTCGTCAAGAATCAAGAGACGCACTTTCTTGCCGAGAGCCTTGGCAATCTCAACAAGCTGCTGCTTACCGACACCAATATCTTTTACCAAAGTTTTTGAAGAGTCCTTCAGTCCGACCATACCGAGAAGCTCATCCGCCTTTGCGAATGTCTCCGACCAGTCAATCTTGGCCACCGAACCGCGCTCATTTCCAAGGAACATATTCTCGCCGATTGTCAGGAGAGGAACAAGAGCCAGTTCCTGATGAATAATGACGATGCCTTTCGCCTCACTGTCCTTGATTTTCTGGAACTTACAAAGCTCACCGTCATAAACGATGTCACCACTGTAAGAGCCATAAGGATAAATACCGCTGAGTACGTTCATCAGAGTTGATTTTCCGGCACCGTTCTCACCGCAAATAGCGTGGATCTCGCCTTCCTCAACCGTCAGATTTACGTTGTCCAGAGCCTTGACGCCCGGGAACTCTTTCACGATATTTTTCATTTCCAACAATATCTTTGCCATTGGAACCTCACTTGCCTGCTGTTTAAAAAAGGGGCTGCCCACGTTAAAGAAAGACAGCCCTTATCAGTCGTTATGATTATCTACTACTTCAACTCGGCTTCTGTGTAATATCCAGAGTCGATGAGAAGCTGCTTGTAGTTATCCTTGGTTCCGAATACCGGCTCACAAAGATATGAGGGGATAACACCAGTTCCGTTGTTGTATGTCTTGGTGTCGTTTACAGGCGGGTTGCTTCCCTTCATGATAGCGTCGACCATCTCGACAACCTTAGAAGCGAGAGTACGTGTATCCTTGAAGATTGACATGGCCTGAGTTCCGGCAAGCATGTTCTTAACAGCAACCTTGTCGCAGTCCTGACCAGTGATGATCGGGAAGTTCTCAGGTGTGTATCCGGCTCCGAGAAGAGCAGTTGTTACACCGTTTGCTGTTGAGTCATTTGAGCAGTATACAGCGTCAAGCTTTGTTCCGTTGGGAGAATATCCGTTAGCAGTGATGAGGTTCTCCATTCTCTTCTGAGCCTCTTCTGTAGACCAGTTGAGAGTAGCGGCCTGTGCCTTTGCAGTCTGTCCTGAGAGACACTTGATTACACCAGAGTTGAGGTAAGGTGTAAGAACGTCCATGGCACCACCGAAGAAGAAGTTGATGTTGTTGTCACCCGGATCTCCAGTGAAGAACTCCATGTAGACGGGATCATCAGCTGAGCGGCTCTTGAGCTTCAGCTGCTCAACGAGATAGTCTCCCTGCATTGTTCCGACCTTGTAGTTGTCGAATGTGGCATAGTAGGAAACTGCGTCTGAGTTCATGATGAGACGGTCATAGGCGATAACCTGGATTCCCTTTTTCTTTGCGGAATCAAGAACGTTTGAAAGTGCAGAGCCGTCGATTGATGCGATGACCAAAACCTTGCATCCGCCTGTCACCATGTTCTCAATCTGTGAGATCTGGGTCGGGATGTCGTTTGCAGCATACTGAAGGTCTACTGCATAACCTGCCTTCTCGAGCTGTGCCTTCATGTTGGCACCGTCCTGATTCCAGCGCTGAAGGTCCTTTGTTGGCATTGAAACACCAATCTTTGAGGCCTTTGAGCTGGATCCACCCTTATTACATCCGATGAACGGAAGAACCATAGCAGCCATCAAGAGCGCCAATACAATTTTTTTCATACGATCCTCCTGTAAGTTCGTATCATTTTTCTTTTTCTGGATTCAGTATATCAGATTGTATGGCCCGTGTGTCATCGATGTTCTTGAATTTCTTGCTAATTTATGTTTTATGAACTTTTTTTCATGCGGAAAAAACGGACGGTCATCTAGAATTTCTTGCAGTCAAAATTTTCTTATATGCAAAAAAATGCAGATTCCCAACGCAGCTTCCATGACCTGATTTCTCCGCACGTTTATTTCCCTACCTGTAAACCTCGTTTCGTGTGTGGAATCCGGAGCCTATGATTACCTCGTCCATATTGTGCGCGTCAACCACCTCGGGCTCCAACTTTATGGCGGGTACGTCGGTGTATCCGTTGTCTATGCTCCCCGTGATTTCAGAAATCTCAGCCGGCTTTGTTCCCTTGGCAATGCTCACAGCTGTCTCCGCCGTAAGACGCGCCAGATGACCGATAGGTTTGTAGATGGTAAAATCCTGTCTTCCGCGCACGATGTTCTGACAAGCGGCAATGTCGGCATCCTGTCCGCAGATGTGAACGCGACGCTCCGGGTAAAAATCAATGAGCGCATTTATCACGCTGTCCGCAATGGCATCGTTTCCGCACACAATCACCTCCGGAATAATTCCGTCCGCCATGAGATCCACCATCTTCTGCCTTGACTTGTCGTAGTTCCATCCCTCGGTGTAAAAAATCTCCTCTATCTTAATGCCCTTCTCCTTGATCACGGGCTCGAATCCGGAAAGAATCATCTCCATGTTGTAGTCCTCCTGAGGTCCCAGGATGCAGTACCAGGATTTCGCGGAAGTGCGCCCGAGCATTTCCTTCGCCATAAAAGCGCCCACCTGCTCGCTGTCTATTGTCATGTAAAGGCTCACCGGTGCCTGAAGGATTAGACGGTCATAGGAAATTACGGGGATGCCTCGCTGCTGGACTTTCTCAAGGCATTCCGTAAGCGAAAGGGAATCCTTTGGAAGCACCACCAGAACATCAACGTCACGCTCCGAAAGATACGCAATCTGCTTCGCCTGCTCCTCCGAACTGTTTCCCGCGTTCTGAACAATTACGTCGGCACCAAGCTCCTTCGCACGTGCCATAAAAACATCAAGGTCCCTCTGCCACCTCTCAATGGCAAGCGTGTCTATGGAAAATCCGATCAGTGGCCCTGATTTTTTTTCCGGGACATTTTTTCCTGCCGTCTGATCAGAAGATTTATTTCCCGCCTTGCACGAGAAGATTGTAAGACCCGCCGCCAAAATGAGCGAGGCCGCGAACAAAAAACGCACTCCTTTAATTCTCATCCGATTCCTCCTGTTAAAACTCAGCGTTTCCCTAGAGATTGCCATTAGTACCAGCCGCCCGGAATTCAGTTGGTGAAAGACCGAACTTTCCCTTGAATAGCTTGCTGAAATAATTCTGGTCATTGTACCCGACCTGCGCGCTGATTTCCTTGACCGAAAAATCCGTTCCGCTCAGCAGGGATTTCGCTTTTTCCAATCTTCTGTCGCTTATGTAATTCACGAAAGTCTCCCCGCACTCCTCCTTGAACAGCTTGCTCAGATAGAAGGAACTGACCCCGGCAACTTTCGCGGCGGAATCAAGGGAGATGTCCTCTGAAAGATTTTCTTCTATATATTCAAGCGCTTTTTTCACAACCGGATTCTCATGCTTGCCCCTTGCGTCCGCTGTGACGGCCACACATTCAAAAAGACGTTTCTGCACAAAATCCTCAAGCTGATTTCTGTCCTCCGCTTTTGAAAGGGATGCGAAACTGTTTGAGAACGCGTCGTTAGTGTAGGATGGACATACTTTCTTTGCGGCCATCTGTGCCTTTACCAGAAGCTCGAACAACGCGTTCCTGATTTTGTCCATGTCCATCTTGCAGGCAAAAAGCGCGGTGCAGTACTCCCCGGTCAAAAAACGAACGCCCGCCGCATCACCAAGGGAAAGACGAGCGAGTATGCTGTTCACAAGCGTCTCTGTTTTTACCGAGGATTCCTCCGTCGTCCCTCCGTCACCGAAAAATGCAATTCCACCGTCAAGCGGAGTTTCCTCAAGTGCGAAAAGCGACTCTTTGTAAAGGGATGCCATTCCGTCAGTGTCAGTGCTTACCGAGCTCACTCCCACACGCATCGACCGGCTCACGTTCATCGCAAGCTGCGTGTACAGTCTCTTCAAATCCTCATGACCGGCAATGTGCGCGTCGCCCGATGGAAGCAGGACCACAATCCTGTTGGACATGAAGGAGCCGACAATGCATCTCACGCGGGAGGAAAGCAGCTCCCTTATCCGCGAATAAATCTCGTACTGATTCGTAGCGTTTACCCCGGGAACCTCAAGGCACATGAAGCACCAGTTGCAGTCCTGGAGATTGAAGTACTCCATGTACGTGGAAACATCCGTGTTCTTTTCGTTTCCAAAAATGCACGAGTAGATGAAGTCGCTCTCAATGATCGGAGAGATGCCGTCAAGTTTTTTGTGAAGCTCCATGTCATCAGAAAGTTTTCCAGTCCTTGAGTCAATCTGGTTCATCGCGGCACGGACAGTCTGAATCACAACGTTGCGGTTCACGGGCTTGGTGATGTACTTGAACGCACCAAGGTTCATGGCCTCCTGCGCGTACTGAAATTTGTCGAAGGCGGAAAGCATTATGATTACCGTGTCAGGCTTAAGACGCAGGATACAGCTCACGGTCTCAAGTCCGTTCATTCCCGGCATGTGTATGTCCATGAACACAATGTCTATTTTTTCCTTGTTCACAATCTCCAGCGCACCCGTACCAGATGTCGCGGAAAAGACCTGCACCTCGCCAAGAAAATTTTTGTCCATGATAAATCTGAGCGAGTCTATCACAATCTGCTCGTCGTCTGTAATCAGTATGTTATACATTCTTCGGAATCCTGATTATAAATTGTGTACCAGAATCGGCACTCGTGTCAATATCAAAGATGTCGTCACGGTGGAAGTAGAGCTTCAGTCGCATGAACACATTGATGAGCCCGGTACCTGTGTGCTGCACATGCTCTGTCGGATCCGTACTTTTGTCCGACGCTGATGAAGAACCCTCCGGCAAGGAAAGCTCATGCAGGCTGCCCACGTCCTCATTTTTCACCGCCTCAAGAACCCTCGCCCGGATTGAAGGGTCGAATCCCTCGCCGTTGTCGCTCACGGAAATCACAACGAAGGACTCCTCGCGTCGAATCGTAAGCTCCACTTTTCCTGTCTCATTTCTGAGTCCGTGCTTTATGCAGTTTTCCACGAGGGGCTGCAATGTCATGGAAGGAAGCTGCTCATAGCATGGTCCGTCGGGAGTATTTTTTTTGAACTCAAGTCTCTGCCCGAAACGCACTTTCATTATGTAAACAAAACTGTCCACAAGCGAAAGCTCGTCCTCTATGGTCGCGACCTGTTTCTGCTGCTGTATGTTGTAGCGGAAAAAATCCGAAACCTGCTCCAGAAAAAAACATGTCCTGTCCGCGTTCTCCATCATCGCAAGCTGCACTCCGGTATTCAGCGTGTTGAAAAGAAAATGCGGGTTAATCTGACTCTGCAAGGCACGCAGTTGGGCATCCGCATAAAGGGCCCTCATCTCCATCTCGCTCTCACGCAGCTTGTTCTCCGTCCTGGCCTTCTCCCAGATTGTGTCAACGTACTCGCGTATGCTGATTATCATTCGGTCAAAGGCACGGCAGATGTTTCCGATCTCGTCCTGAGTGTCGCGGTTAAAAAGAGGCACGTCAAAATCATGGCGGGCAACACGTGTGGCAACCTCGGAGATGGACTCAAGCGGATCCGTCATGCGGGTAATCAAAAGATATGCAATCATCAGGATTACAAAAAAGAGGGCTATAAGGAAAACGAAGCTCATGCGCGTCACGCCGGTAACATTCGCCCTGTCCTTTTCGTAGACCTGCGCGTTATGCGTAAGAAAAAGCATGTTGAGCTCCGAGACCTGCCTCACAAGAAAATTGTAGCACTCGGCGCTTCTTGCGTAATAGACTGCGGCATCATCGGAGTCGTTCGCACGTCTTGCGGTCACGGCTTTTCGGCTCAGATAGAGGAAAGAAAGGGCGAGCTGATTCACGACGTATTCCTTCTGGCTTATCTCGTCCGTGGAGGGATTCTGCTGCATGGTCTGCCGGAAGTTCTCGACCCTCGCGCTGCAATTGTAATATGTGTCAATGCTTTCGAATGTGCGGTAGTTAACGTAGGTCTCCATCGCGCTCTCGGTAAGGCTCACGTCCTGCACGAAGGAGTTAAGCTCGGCGTTTGAGTTGTATGAGTCACTGAGCAAGAACAAGGCATGGCGGTTCAGGTTCATCGCAACAAGAACGCTGAGCCCCATCGCAACAATGAGGGACGAAAGAAGGAGGAGGATTTTTGTGCGGAATGTCGCGTTTCTAATTTTTCTCAGCATGTGCGCTCCTTACCTTCACGTCGGCGGCTATGTATGAGTTTGCGTGTCCAGTGTTTCGGAACTCAAAAAGCTCGTCCATCGCAATCTCCCCAATCTTTCCGGGATCCACATAGACAAGCTCGTCTATAAGCCCCTTCTCGAAATACACGTCTATGGTGCTGTTGGTTCCGAATCCAAGGATGTGCGCCCGGTTGTCCTGATTTCCGTAAAGCGCGTCCTGCACCGTGTTTATGGTATCCTCCTCGGTAAGGCAAACATAAAGGATGTCTCCCGTTGTCTCCGAAAGATTTCTTGCCACATTTACGCGGCCTGAATCCACGTTGGCATAGTTGAGGTTCGGTCTGAGGGAAAGCGAGTCGTGCATACCGTTCATAAGCGTGCTGTAATTCCGGCTCATGGATCCCGACGGTGTGACTATGTAAATCGTTGTGGACGAGTCTGAGAGGGAGAGTATGCGGGAAGCGATTTTTTTCCCGAGTTCCGAATAATTTGTCCCGATAAAACATGCCTGCGGAACATTCTGCGAATAAAAGCCGACCGAAATCAGGGGAATCGGGGTACCGTCGCTTCTTATGGGCGCGTTCAGTTCCTCAACGTCAGGATCAATGAAAGCGATGATTCCGTCCACGTTCACGCATGAGGCATAATTCAGCATCTGCGCAAGGGAAATGTCCTCAGCCTCAAGCCCCGGAACATAGCACTCCACAACGGCACGGTATTTTTCCGACGCATCCGAGGCACCTTCGTAAACCTGTTTTATAAACGCAGCATTTTCCGCACGCCCCAGCACAAGCACATGATAATTTCTGTCCTCCCCTTTCGCGCTGTGATCGGCAGTACCCACCGAGGAGTTCCGCATCATGTCAACCGTAAAAAAAATCAGGCACACACCGAGAGCAAGGCACAGAGAGACAAATACAGTCTCAAGAATTCTCTTTCGTTTGGCCACGCTGGTTTCCTCCTTCCTTGAACCTTACCTTCAAAAAGATTCCGTCAATCACATCAATGCAGAAAATGAAAGAAAGTATTCCGTGCAGGATTGCGAACTTCGCGCTGATTTCCTTACGTCTTAATTTCGCGCCCATGGAAAGGCTCACCAGAAGCCCCGTGAAAAAAATGCTCCAGCAGTCAGCGATGAAACAAATTATTGTGATGATGAATCCGAGCGGCAGAGTAAAAAGCAGAAAGCCCACAATGAAAATGTATATGTATGCGGGAATCTGAATCAGCTTCACGTTGATGATGCGGCGGAGAAGATAAGAGTTGTCCTTTTCCGAAAAAAGTTTTTTCCCCGTCCAGATAATGCAGTTCGCAAGAAAAAGAAATTCCACCACGTTCAGGGCGATGAAAAGGATGCCCAAAGCCATGCTGGCAGATTTCGGCAGTTTCGACAGATATCCTGATTCAAAGATTGCGTTAATGTCAAACGCCGCCAGATAGGGAAACAGAATCAAGGGGATAAATTTTCTCATAATCAATACTCCGGGAAGATGGTTCCATAAGATTTGTTTATATGATATAATATTTCGCAAATAATGGGAACTATGAAAATGGGAAATTATGGGAGATAAAAACCATGAAATTTGTAAGCACAAGAAACAACGAGAATATAGTAGGTTTTAAGGAAGCCATCCTTAACTGTATGCCGAGCGACGGGGGACTTTACGTTCCTTACGAGCCGGAGGATTTGAGGAGCTGGATTTTATACGCCGATGAGAACACTTCATTCGCGAACCTTGCGGGTACACTGACATCCGGACTTATCAACCGTGAGTTCAGCCCACTGATTTGTGAGGCCATCGCGACAAGGGCATTCACCTTTGAGCCGAAGGTAAAAAAGCTGGACGAGAATCTTTTTCTACTGGAGCTTTACCACGGACCCACCGGCACTTTCAAGGATTTCGGAACATCATACCTTGCATCGGCACTTGAAACAATCCTTCAGTACACGGAGGAAAAATCCATACTTCTTGACGCAACCACGGGCGAGCTCGGATCATGCATAGCGAACGCGCTCAGAGGAAAGACGAGGGTAAAATCTGTCCTGCTCTATCCGAAGGGAAAGATACGCGGAGTTGAGGAAAGCGATTTCGTCTGGAACGGAGGAAACATCTTCCCCATTGAGGTTGACGGCGACGAAAAGGACTGCCACAATCTGGTGCGGAAATTTTTCCAGGACAGGGACACGGTAAAAAAATATCATCTCACGCTCGGAAACACGGCGAACATAGGACGCTTGCTTCCCCAGGCATTTTTCTACACCTTCGCCTTCACGCGGATAAAAAAACAGATCAGCGGAGGAATCTACTATTCCATGAGCACGGGAAATTACGGAAACCTTGTCTCAGGACTCTACGGATGGCAGCTTGCCCTTCCTGTGAACGGATTCATCATGCCGACATCGAACAACCTTAAGCTCGACCCGCGCGGAAACGTACAGGTTCTTGACAGTTTTGTGCCGATCGATTTAAGGACGGCCGCTGATCCCGCTGACCCCTCGAACCTTGAGCGCATGGAGCATATCTTCAAGGAGAACGCCCTGATGCTGAGGAGTTTCGTCTACCCCGCCGATGTGTCAAGAAAAGCAATTGAGGACGCGTGCAAGGAGCTGTTCGTAAAATACAGGGTCTATGCCGATGAGGAGACGAGCGCGGCTTATGCGGCTGCTAAAATCAGGAAGGACATTACCGGTGAGGAAGATTCCGCCGTTGTCCTGATTGCGAGGGAAGCCCCTGAGCTGGATGAGATGTTCATCAGGCACAACATTGGAGAAGCTCCCGCAAGATCAGAGGCAGTCACCCGGAGCATGAAGCGAGTCGAACTCAACCGCCCCGCAATCTCTCCGAATGACAGTGACTACATTACCTCTGTGCTGAACTCTCTAAACCTCCGAAGGATTTTTTAGCCGACGTTTTCACAGCCTTTTTTGCAGCAGACTCACCGAGAATCACGTTGCCCTTTGTACGGCTGAGCTTTTCTTTTCCGGCTTGAGGGCAGCAAGGAATTTCTCGCACTGATATTCTGACGCATCCCTGGCCGCAGAGAGTGTCCTGTACAGACGGTGAATCTGCTCGCGAAGAATCCTCGGGCTGTACATGGTGACTCCAGCAAGAGCGAACCACATCGTAGACTCAATGCGCTCCTTGTTGAACCACTTGATTCCGTTGAAATCATTTGTTCCGGCGAGGAGCCTTGAGTTGGGGCCATCCAAAAGCAGCTTGGCAGTCTCGTAGGACGACTTGGCAAAACTTGACGCACCGAAATTCATGTCACGGATTCTCATCGTAATGAAGAGCTTTCGGAAAGTCTCCCTCAGATTCGGGTCCTGCACTTCGGTCTTGTTCAGGAATTCGCTGAGCTTTCTGTCGTATCCCCATTTCAGGCAGTTCTCCCTTCCCGCGCTGGAGACCATTGCGAATGAACAGAGAACGTCACTCGCACACTTGTACTCAAGAAGTCCCTCGTAAATTATGTTGTCCGCGGACGCCTTGAATGCCGAGCTGGTAATCTTGTAGCGTGAGGATGCGGTCAAGTCCTTGGAGATGTCTATGCCCTGTGAGTTCGCCATGACCGACGCAAGATACTCAATCTCCTTGCAGAAAGACTTGAATCTCTGTGCCGGGGTCGCCGTGACGGATTTTTTGCTCGTCCTGACTTCCTTCTGAGTTTCCTTCGCCCTCGTCCTGGTCTTTGTCTTCGCACTCACATCAGCAGACTGGGCATCCGCATGAGACCCGTTCTCTGACGCCGTCTTTTCCATCTCAAGCTCATCCGCCGCAAATTTGGCTTCCATCTTGTAGTATTCAAGTGCAGACTCTTCCGCAGACTCAAAAATCTCGGAGAGCTTCGGCATCTCAATATTCTCTGCCTTGAGCACGGCAAGCGGAGTGAAAATATTTCTAAGCTGCTTGAAAAGCTCGGGTGTCGCAAATTTTTCCAGAGCCGCATAAAGATCCTTGTAGCGGTACTCCTGCCATGCCACATCCAGATCGCTCACACCGGAACCGTTAAGAAGATCGTTCAGTTTCGCGTACTTTCCTTCCGCCGTGTCCACCACCTGCTGCACGTCCATGTAAACCTGATACTCGAATCCGTTGAGCGCAACAAACATTCCGTTGTTGATTATGTCGTCGCTCCGTCTCACATACCAAAGTCCCGTCCTGTGCTCACGGAAAATCATGAAGTGGTCGCTTCCCGGAGTAAGTCCAAGTCCCTCGGCAAGAGAGCGCGTGACCATCTGCTTGTCGTCCTCCCCGCTTCCCGTCTTGATTGCGAACTCACACGACTGCTTGATCCATCCGGCCGCCCTGTCATACTTATTATTATAGAAGACAATCGTCCGCTCGCTTCCCGCGCCGTTTGAATACGCGAAGACATTCTCGTTCACAACACCGTCGTTCCACACATCATAGAAAAGGAAATTCTCCACGCCCGAGAAAAGATAGCGTTTGTGCGCGAGCGGGAAAATGTCATGGTTGTGGCGGTTCACAAGTCCCTCGTCAGGAGTCTCGTCGCGGTATGCCCTCGTGTACTCCATTCCGTACTTTTCCTCGAATCCCTCAATCTGACCGTGACCGAACATCGGAAGACCAGGCATCGTAATCATCAGCGTACAGACACCGAAATATTTGTCACCCTTTCCGAACTGAGCGACCGCCGTCTCCTCGTCAGGATTGTTCATGAAGTTCACGAAGCGCTTCAAAACCTGCGGGTCAAACTTGATTGTATTCTTAACCGTGTCGCGGTACTTCTGGTTCTCCTCCTTCTTGAGCATGTTCATAAAGGCGGAGTTGTAGACCCTGTGCATTCCGAGCGTGCGTGTGAAATATCCCTCCATCATCCAGAAAGCCTCGGCAAGCAAAAGTGTGTCGGGCATCTCCTGGGCGCAACGGTCAACCACTTCCCTCCAGAACTCATTCGGAAGTGCCGCCTCAAACTGCTCGGTCGTAAGCGCGTGCTGGCTTCTCGTGGCAATGTCTCCTCCGTGGCCTGGCTCCGGGTACCACAGTCTTCGGATGTGCTTTTTCGCAAGAACCATAGCGGCATCAAAACGGATGATCGGGAAATTCGCCGCCACCTTCATAATCTGACCGATAACAGCCTCCCTCGCCGTGGGATTCAGAAAATCAATCTGCGCCGTGTCATTCCAAGGCATTCCTGTTCCATCGTTTCCGTGGTAGATATATGTTACGTCCCCGGTCTGATTGTCCACACGCTTGAAACAAACCGCACAGTCGCTCTTTGAGTAATAGTGGTCCTCAAGGAAAAGCGAGATTCTTCCGTCGGGACTCAGGTTCTCACCGTTGAAGCTGTACTGCGGGAAGGGACAGTCCTTCGTGGAGATAAAATAATCGGGATGCTCCACCACCCATCTTCCGTCCATTCCAGTGTGATTCGGAACCATGTCGGATGCAAGACGGATTCCACGCGCCCAGCACCTGCGACGGAGATTGTCAAGCGAGCCCCATCCGCCGAGGTTTCCCGCAATCTCGTAATCCAAGAGCGAATATGCCGAAGCCGCCGCCTCAGGATTTCCGTTGATCTGCTTGATTCTCCTTGACGCATAGCTTCTTTCCCAAAGACCGATGAGCCAAAGACCCGTGAATCCCTGGTCACGCAAAAGGTCAAGCTCCTCGTCAGGAATCTGGTCAAGCCGGGTGATTTCCCTGTCATATTTTTTGGAGAGCTGGAAGAGCCATACAAGAACCGTCTTCGCCATGAGGACTACCTTGGGCATCCACTCGCGGTCAGGACTGAATCTCTCGTACTCGTTCATGAGGTTCTCGTAGGAGTACGCGTCCATGCTCACCTCGCCTCCATTGGTCGGATGCCACGCCGCCTTTTCCTCCTCGCTGATTGTGTCAATTCCCTCAAGCAATCTCTTGAGCCATTCACCGAGCAAATCAGCCCAGTAAGTGCGGATGTAGTCAAGCTGTCCCTTGAGAGATGTCGGGGCCACCACCACGGGTTCCTTGAGCATGTCAATCAGATTGTTGTTCTTCGGACCGAACACCGGCTGCGTCATAAAATACGCCTTGATCTGATTCCACGTCTTGATGTAGACCGCGTTCTGCAAAAGCTTTGAGTCGTCAAAAAGAATCTGGAAGGGGTGGAAAGCCGGATTCTCGTTCGCAAGGTGAAGCATTATCAGCTCCTCAAGAACCTGCTCGCGGTTGCTCCTCTGTTTTCCGGTTCCCACGTCAAGGCAGGACTGAATCAGGTAATCCTCGTTGGAAAGCTTTTTCTGATACACTGCCGTCGGAGGAAACTCATCCATGAACTGCAAAAGAAGCTCGTCCACCGTGTCCCTCGTAAAATATGTGTCCAAATCAGCAAGAAGATTCTTGAACGCATCGGGAGCCTTGTCGCGCCGGTAGAGCATACACACATAATGGAAGATTTCGTCAATCAGTCCCATCGCATTGAGCGAGCCCGCCGAAACCTGCTTCTCATCCTGACCCCTGTCCACAAAAAGCTGATTCAGTTTTGTTTGAAAAGTTCTGACCGCCTTCAAATCCGCGAAAATCACGTTGCCGCTTGAGCTGAAAAGCGACTGGTCGAACTTGCAGAGATCCCTTATCGCCCTGCTGATGTGAAACTCGTTGTAAGAAACTCTCATATATTCCTCCATTAATTCCCGGATTGCATTCCGCAGGAATCGTGTGTTATTACAATCTTTTTTATCTTGTCTATCAGAGCCCCGTTTGAAAGAAGCTCGTCCAAATCCACAGGGAGCCGCAAAGTCCAGTTCCGCTCGCTCACGGTTCCCGGCACATTGATTCTCTCATCCTCCGCATTCTCCGCCCAGCATTTTTCTTCCATATATAAGTAATCCTGCAGGGGATTCACGTACCAGAGACTTGAGCAGAGGGCACAGTTCTCAAGCACAAAACGAGCGACGTCGGGAGTAAAATCGCAGTTGCCGTCAATCACGTCCAGGCCCTCAAAGCTGATCTGCCTCTTCTCCCTGATTTTTTTCGCCGCATCCAAAAATGCCCACACGGAAGATTTCTCATCCTGCCACCACTGCCGGATCGTGGAGCTGTCATGCACCGAGGTAGTACACACGCTCAAAGGCGGATATGTGTCAAAATCCTCGTAGGGCTGTCCGTTCTTCGACCAAAATCGGGTCCAGCGAACCACACGCAAAGACGCGATGTTAAGCTCAGGAAGCACCTCTTTCACGGCGGGAAAATCAACACCAAGATCCTCGGCACAGGGCTGCATATCCGAAGCCTGGACAATGGGACCAAGCACCTCATTCGCGTGGGATTTCCAAAGCTCGTTCTTCTGCTCGAAAAGCTCCGCGAACTCATTCTTAAGCAGGGACTTCTCCTCATCGCTCAGGGATTTCCATGACGTGCTGATTTCATACGACCAGACAGGCACAAAGCAGTCCTTCTCAATCTCCATGAGAGTGCGGTCAAGCCATTTTTTCGCAAGGGCCTCACGGATTCTGAGGTTCAGTCCCGAATCATCTGAAAAATCCACGGCGAAAATGTCCGAGTCCGATTTTATGCTATCCTTGAAAGTCCAAAGCTCCTCGTCCTTTATCCGGTCGGCGACTTTTTCCAGGGCCGCATGTGCGACATCCAGATTGCCGGTCAAATCAGAGACAAGCCGCGTCGGAATGTGGGGCTGAGAGAGCCATTTGATTCTTCCTTCGCTGAATCCCATTTTCTCAAGCACGCGACGCTCGGTATACGCATAGGGTGACTCGTGACCAAGGAAAGCCGTGGTCTCTGAGTTTTTGTAAGTCCAGAGGCGGAAAAATCCCAGCACGTGGTCAAGACGGAAAGCGGAGTAATAATTTGAGGCGCACCGAATCCTCTGCTTCCACCATGCGAAATCATCCTCGGCAATTCGGTCCCAGTCATAAACCGGGAAGCCCCATCTCTGCCCCGTGGGATTGTCCGAGTCGGGAGGAGAGCCCGCACGTAAATCCTGGTCGAAAAACTCCGGCCATGCCCAGCACTCCACGCTGTCCTCGTTCATCAGAATGGGAACGTCACCCTTGAGAATTATGCCCTTTTCCCTGATATAATCCGCCGCGTCCTTGAACTGCTGGAAAGCGCGCATCTGGCACCACACGTAAAAGTTCAGGCTTCCACGCAAAGCACGGTTGCTCCACCGAAGCTCAATCTGCCGGCGTGTCATCTTACGCTGCATCTCGTCCCAGTCTTTCCATGAGGCCTGCGAATAAACGTCCTTGAAATCCTTGAAGACTGCGTAGGGAACCACCCAGGGATTGTCCGAAACGAACTCGTTCATCTCGAAATCAATATGCTTAAGGTACTCAAGTCCGTCCTGCCCCGCTCCCTGACTCGCACCCGCATTTTTCGCCTTCAAAAGCATCCTTTTTTCCAAATGCGCGTAAATCAGATGCAGGAGATTGATTTTTTCCTCGCACACTTTTTTGTAATTAAATCTTCTATTATATACGCATTCTTTTTTGAAGCTCTTGTATGCCGCTGAGAATGCCCTGCTTGATGATTTCGCGTCGGCAAATTCAGGCAGGGACTCAAGGCGTATGTAAAGAGGATGCAATGCGTTCGCGGAAAGACAGGAATACGGCGAGGAATGGGTTCCTGTGTCATTCACGGGCAAAAGCTGAATGACGGACAAACCGCACTTCTCGCAAAAATCTGCGAATGATTTGAGAGCGACAAAATCACCTGAGGCCGGACAGTCTTTCGTATAAAGGGCTGAAACCGGCACGACCACACCAGTCTTCCTTTCCATTAGATTAATTATACCACAGTTTTCCGCAAATGGAAGTGATTTTTTTGCAAAAAACCAGTTTTTTTGAATATTTAAGGGATTTTTAATGTGAAAAAGAGGGGAATTCCGAGAAAACTGTCACTTAAAAAAATGTGAAATGATTCAATTGCTTGTTCTGTCCTGCTTAATCCATGAGGTAACAACCAGTGCTTTCTTCCAAGGATTTACTTTTTATAACTATTACAAAGCTCTTCCAACTTTGCAAAATCCAGAGTTATGCTCAAAATTGCTTGCTTGAATTCTGGTTCATTCGCTTGATTTTTCTTTGCCGCATATAAATTCGATGCAGTCTTTTCAATTTTTGCTGAATTTTTACGTATAAAGTACAATTCGTTAAATACAATCAACTTATAGCGCAAATCCCCCTCATCATTCAAGTCGAAATTGATTATCTCTGATTCAGGAACAGGTATCATGTTATTGAACCGTAAAGTCGCAAACAGATTCTTCGAATCTTTTATATAAATTGTTGCAAGTGAGTCCTTGCGTATTTTTCCATCATTCGTATAATCTTTTTGCTTAGGTGAGGAAAGCGGAACAAAATATTTGAAGCCGTTCAATTCCTCGATAATACCGATATATTTTCGATGATATGTTCGCTCATTCACCTTATTTGACAGGACATGCGGCTCTATTTTTTGTAAATATTCGATATATTCATCGGAAACAGCAACGAAATGATATGCACTTTTCACACTTTCTCCTGAATAAAAAAGCGGCATGGAAAACCAAGCCGCCATTGAATTCTCCAGTTAGGGACGGAGCTTTCCCAAAGTTACTTCTCCAGTTAGGGACGGAGCTTTCCCAAAGTTACTTCTCCAGTTAGGGACGGAGCTTTCCCATAATTAAAACATAACACAATTTGCAGATGCCGTCAAGTAAATTTTTCCGTTCATCCAATTTTTTTCAGTTCCCCCATACTTTGCAGCAACTCAAAAAAATCTCTCTGAAAATCGAAATCAACCAGATCTACTTTCATGTCAAGGGCATCCTCAAGCTGCCAGTGCATACGGTAAAACAAACGCGGCGGCAGTCCTTTTACTCCCAAATCCACATCTGAATCAGAATGAGCACGACCTGTCGCCTGTGAGCCGAACAAAAAAATATCCGTGCATCCCGCGTTCTTGAGAAGATTCTTAGCCTTTGAAAGTTGAGTCTCTGTCACCATGAGAATAAGTATAACACAAAACAAAGAAAAATGATAGGGATAAATTGACCAACCCCATAATACCGCCCCAGTTTTCCACTCTCCACTTTCCGTTTTCATCTCGCCACAGATTCCATGAGATGCAGGAACGCTGATTTGTCGGCAACGGACACCTGCCTGAGCAGCTCAAGGATTTTTATATCCTCGGCGGACGGCACCGGAGTTTTGCTTCCATAAACCATGGCCTCAACGCTTGTGTTCAGGGCAGACGCAATTTTGCAGGCATAATCGGCAGGTGGCATTGAGGCACGTGCGCTCAGATAATTTTCAATGGAGCGTTTTGAGATTCCAGTCTTAAACGCGAGTTCCTTTACCGTCATGTCCTCATAATCCAAAAGTTCCTTCAGATTTTCCTTGTATGTACTGCCCATGCTTACAGAATACTTCAAAGTACGGCATTTTTGCTTGACAATTACGCAAATCGGGGATTATAATATAATTATAGTACTTCGATTGAAGCGTCTTATCATAAAATCTATCTATATTCTGTCCCCATACGAATTAGATAGACTATAAATGCAGGAGGAAGCATGAAATATCTTGAAAGCATGGCGAATGCATTAGGAGTCGATTATGATACTTTTATCAAAGTATCAATAAGTTGTGGTATTTTAAACACAAATGGATTTCCTAAAAAAAAGTATATCGATGAAGGCTATTTTGATACCGACGGAAATATTGCAGATTATCAAGCCTTAAAATGGTTGTATTCTGAAAAATTTAAAAGTTATTTGCACTAAGGAGGAAAAAAATGGCAGGAGACAAAACTTTATTATCACAGATAGATAATCTTACTCAAAACCAAGCACTGAAGATACAGTTTGAGTTGGCAAAAGCAAAAATGGAGATTGCCCCAGAGGCTCGTGGTCAATCCACTATCACAGATACAAAAAATCTTAATGGTAAAACCTTAAAGGAATTAGCTTACAAAGGAGACGATAAATGAATATGCATATAGGAGTTTTAAAGGAAGGCGATGAAGTCCTTTCCGTATCAAAAGAATTCATTGCAGTAAGGCGAAAAAGTCATGAAGTAGATTTGATACCTCTTGTTGATGATCCCAAATTTGGATTGCGAATTGAAACAGGAAAAATTGTGACAATTGGATTTGGCGAAAATGAGGTTTCCGTTGAGACAGAAAATGGTGATTTGGTAACAAATTTTTAAGAGGGTTTAACTTAGAGTTTTAGGCAGGAATTCCATTGCGTAAAATGATTTGGAAAACTTGTATATCGTCCATCAAGCCAATACGACAATGACTAGAATCTTGCTAAAAACTCGATTTTTAACCAAATAGGTGAATACTATGGGTAACAGCAAAAATTCAAAATTACTCAAACAAGATGTATTAGATACGGGATCAAAACTGTCAGATAGAATAGCCAAAGATTGTGGTTATAATGGGAATGGCTCAGGAAAAGCTCTTGCAGAAGATTTGTATAAAGTTGGTGCAATCTCTGAAGAAACTAAGGATGCAATTATTGAAGGCGTAGATAAAAGAAATGACATTGGACACCCATATGGAAAGCAAAAAACTGATGTCAATACAAATATCAGTGAGACAGATGTTACGAAATTTTCAAACGCTGTCAATGAGATTGAGAAAATAACGTCAAATGATCTAGATATTACCTTTTAAGGATTATTATAAATGTTATACCATATAATACTTGCAAATGAGTCCCACTATAAGTGTAAGCAACCAAGAAAAATGGACTGATATTAACGATTAAATCAAATGGTGGAGACAACATAATACCTTTGATTTTGGAGGACAAAGCATGATATTAAATGCTAACAAAATAAAATACATTAAGAATGTGAGCAGTACAAGTGGAAACAGACTTGTTTACATGAATTATGTTACAGGAACTCCTTTTGACTTGGAATTTTCAAAACAACAGCGTCAGCAAGTTGGTATTGGTGATCAAATAGTATTGGAACAACAAGGCAAATTGACTCATATTGTTGAAGTTGCAAATCCCACTATGAATTATAATGCAAATAATCCTGCTCATCCGTACACAATGCAAGTTAAAACAATTGCAATAATCCCGAATGGATTACAAAAATCAGATTCTTCGATCTCTGATGCTGACTTTACTTGTCTTGGCGGAAATACAAATCTTATCCCAATAGATGCAGTTTCAAAAACTGTGCAAGATATTGAGAAAAAAATTGTTAAAATGTTCAAGAACAATGGAAATTCAATATAGAAAATTAATTCTTACAACATTCTCTCACCAAATGGCAGAGTGATGTAATAAATCAATCCAAGCGGAGGAAAAATTATGATAAGATCTAAACCACACGAATTAATGGCTCATTTTTATTGTCCAAATTGTGGACATACAGAAACTCTCTATGCTAATGCTAAAAATTGTAAATGTCCTATATGCAATAAAAAACTTGTGAAGGGGGCTGTGATTAACAAGCATTTGCCGTATCCTGATGTGATTACAAAGAGTTAATAACAGTCATATAAGTTTTCGAAAAAAAGCAGATTGTACTCAGTGATTTCAAGGACTCCGAGATGTCTTGTTGTCCTATTGAAGTGACTGAGTATAAAACTGTCCCACACCTCGTTATACATGCGCAAATAAAGTAAAACCAATAAACCAATCCAAAAGGAGGAAAAAATGAAAAGAGCTCCTATTCATCAGAAACCTGAACCCAATTCCCGCCCCCCCAAGTCCGTATATCCATTCCCAGATTGGGATGAACCCGAAAAAAAATACTGTCCATACTGCGGAAGAAGATTAGAAAACGGAGTATGTCCAGAGGGACCGCATTCAAGAAGAGATCATTGGCCTAATATAATAAGAGATGATAGGTAGATGATTATCTAATCCAGTTATTGTCAATAAGGTAGTTCTCCGGCACATGATTAACTGTAACCGATATTCAGATAAATGTCAAAGATAATTATCTAGAAGGAAGAACATGGCAGAGATTGTCTGGACGCTACTTTCAGACAAAGTTGACTTTGATAGCAAGGATATAGACGGCAAGTATAAAACGCTGAATATTTCCCTTGTTGATCAACTTTCTGTGCTTTGTGCCTTGATGTTGAACGGCGACTCGATGCACACATGGAATTTCTATTTGAACGAACCAAGATACTGCATAAAAAATATGCTAAAAAAATCTTTCACTCTGTCATTAGATGCTAGAGTGAGATGCTATACTGAAATCAATAAATCAATCCCAAAGGAGGCCTGCGTATGAAAGCAGAGACTTACAGAAGAAAAGCAGAAGAACTGGATGAGAAAATCGAAAACACCAACCCAAGATTCAAACATAAAATCGAGGCAATGGAAGCCGAAAAAGAACGTCTGGAGCGCAAAGCTGAGGAAAGAGAGGAATACGAAAGATCCCTTGAAGGAGACGATGAAAATGAAGACGAATATGATTATGAAGAAGATGACGATGAGTATGATGACGACGATGACTACGAAGAAGATGATGATGAGTATGATGACGACGATGACTATGAAGAAGAAGATGATGAGTATGATGACGACGATGACTATGAAGAAGAAGAAGATGATGATGATGATGACGAGGTGACGATTGAAGAAATTCGGAAGAATCCAGAAAATTTTTGTAAATGTATATATTGTGGAAAAATCCTGAAAAAATCCAATGCGATACATTCTGGATTTTATTTCTGTTGCGATGAGCATTGTTCACAATACATGAACGAAAATCAATGCGAATATTCATGTGGAACATGTCTGTTAGAGGAGAGCCCTAATTATGGTTTGTCGTGCGGCTTGGAAGAAATATACAGCTGTGATTACTATAAAGAACATGACGACAAACCGTATATCATAGTTCCAAAACCTTCTGCTAGCCAAAGTAGCTGCATTTATTGCAACCGCAAAGGAATTTGCAAAAATGAAGACAGCCGACATTATTATGATCAGGAATGTCCAGGAGACTGTGTTGATTTTTACCATGAATAAGACAATATCCTACCAGAAAAGGAAAATCGTAAAAGAAAAATTCCCATTGACTCACCGCTTTAAAATGCCGTATATTATAGATGATAAGTCCTTGCCAATCAAGGCGGCAGGCAACTTGAGTGTCTGTTAGGCGTTTTAAAACAGGATGTCGAATCTGGAAAGCTCTGCGATTGGCGCGGGGCTTTTTTTTATGGGAGATGTTCTAAAATCCAGGAGATAGCCACAGGAGGTAAACATGAAAATATGGATTATACTGGCAGTCGCAGTTTTACTGATGGTCATTTATGTGCTTACCCGGGGAAAATCCAGGTTTGTGCCGGCAGACATAAACAAAGTAAAAGACTCCATCAAGGAATTGCTGAACGCTGATTATACAAAAGGCGGATTCATAATAATAAAAGGAAACTCCAGTGATCAGTTCATTCAGTTTGAACATGTTAATTTCGGTCTATTATTATGGTGGCCCAATGTAAAAGTGCAAAAAGAGAACATCGAAAAGCTGAAGCTGGAGCTTAAAGCCGCCGAATATTTTTCCAAGACGGAATCCGACCAAAAACTTGAAAATTTGAGGTACAAAGAATTCGTACAGAATGATGAAGGTGTATACGTGAATGTCGGCGACAACAGCGATGAAATAGTAGATTTGGTAAAACGCCTTTTCAGGGGAATCTTTGGTTACGATGACTTTGACAACTTGAAAATCCAACTAGACCTAGGAATCTTTGAATGAAAACACGCCTTTTTTCCATCGACTTTTTTGGGCATCAGTGATATGTTCTTTTTACGAGGACGCATAATCCGCCGCACACGTCCCTACATAAAACTGTCAAGACCAAATAAAAAATCTTCTCCCTCCCCCACCCTATCACAAAATGATAGATTAAACCGATATAATACTCCTCAATAAACCAATCCAAAAGGAGGAGAAATATTATGATCTCAAGGAAAAGGCGGCTCGATGCTCTGGAACTTCAAAAGGAAATCACAGACACTCTTTTTAAGCATGATGCGGGTATATTTGTCCTAAATGTCCAAAATGACGACACTATTCTGGACAATGCCGATGTTCAAAAATTTCTTGACGACACAATCAAGGATCTTCAGAGGCTCAAAAAAAAGGCCAATGATGTATTAGTCTAAGTCATCCAATGATACACTGAAATCATAAAATTTTCAAGGAGGAGTAAAACTATGGCAAGAAGTACACAAGGACAAAGGCGAAGAGAATTCGAACAGAAAACAGTCGATACTCTGTTGGAAAACGATGCCTTAAAATTTATCGAGAAAACACATGATGAAAATCTGTTTTTTGATAAAGAGAAAGCAAAAGAAATCTTGACAGAGTATAGAGAAATTATTGACGGATTAATAGCCGAAGCCGACAGTCTCTAGCGAATACCAGCTTACGGGGACAGCACCTCAAATAAAATAATCCGTGTTGTCCTCAAGTTTTTTTACGCTGCTGATTAAATCCTCAAGGGTCTTGCTGTCAAGATATTCGCAGATCACCTTGTAAAGGCCGGTCCACAAATCAAGGGTCGCGCACTCTTCTTTTTTGGGGCAGGTATTCTCGGGCAGGGAAAGACAGGCAACCGGAGCAAGATCCCCTTCCGTAATTCGGAGAATCTCCCCCACGGTGTATTCGGACGGAGCACGTGCGAGCCTGTATCCACCCTGTGGTCCGCGCACACTCTGCAGAAGACCGAACTTACAAAGCAGCGACGTAATCTGCTCAAGATACTTTATGCTGATTTCCTGCCGCTCCGAGATGTCCCTGAGTGCCGTGTATTCCGAGCTGTCATGCTGAGCCAAATCTATCATAAACCGTAAGGCATATCGTCCGCGGGTAGAAATCTTCATCTTCAGTCCTTCTTTTCACTATTTTCCTACTTGTTAAGTATACTATTATTTTCCCGGATTGTCCAGTGGGAAAAGTAGAAAACAGAAAGACGAATCCTCCTACAATGAAAGCGAGGTCGCAAGCTGGAACTCAAATGGAATTTTTGCGTCGCTGTGTGGATAATATTTTATGTCCATGCCCAGAGACTGAACCATGCTTGAGCTTGCAAACACACCTGTGTTCAACGCCCCCTCAAGTCCGAAAGAAAGGGTCAGGCAGTCAGAATATTTCATGGAGGAAAAATCCTTGAACTTCGAGACGCAGTTGAAAAGAGTCACACTATTGTTCTCGTCATAAAATCCCATGTCATAGGAAGCGAGCGCGACAATCCGGTTGAAGTAAAGCGGGAAGAAAGTAAGTCCCCTCTGTATGTCGGCGGAAAAAATCACGGTCTTCACGCACACATCGAAAAGGCAGTTCTTCTCTGGAGCGAGGAACGCTTTGACGGAAACAGGCAGATTGTATGTCAGCCCATAAACGCAATCAACCGGAATCAGTTTCGGAATACGCATCGCAACCGCTGGGAAAAGCACGTGGGAAAAAACTCCGTCGGTCGGATTGGAAAAATCCTCGCCAAAACATTTTCTCCATGACATCCTGTAAAGCAGCTGCGCCATGAAACCACCGTATTCGAATCTTCCGGGACCAGTGCTTCTCACCGTTGAGAAAACCGCCGTCGCCGTATTTTTCACCGTGAGATACTCGCGCTCATCATCAAGGACATCCTTGATTTTCAGAAGCACATAATTCTCCACCGCACGATGCACAGGATGCTGTTTACCAAAGAACACAAAATTTTCATTCTGCAGGACGAACGAACATTTTCCCACCGCAAATGTCGTTTTTACTGTAGATGAAAGGCTTGCCTGCATAAAACCGGATGAATCCAGTATTACAGCCGGCGAAAGACTATATTTAAAAAGATTCGTGGTGGAACCGCCGCTCAATGTAGCCTCAAATCCAAGCTCAAATTTGTCGTCCTGAATTGCGGTGAGAAATCCCCCGGGATTAACGCCGAAAGAAAGAACCAAATTTGTTCCGTCCCAAGCATTGCCCGTAATCCATGAGAGACCCGGAAAGACAATTTTTGAACTCAACGTACCGTCAGCTTCATAAACCGGAATGTCGGAAACAGGAACTAAAAGGCCCTTGTAATAAAAAGGATGAAGCCATTTTTTTGAATCGGCAAGCAAAGTCTCAACAGCCTGTGCATTTTGATTTTCATCATCAGAAAATTTCTGGGTGGAAGAAATCGTCGAGGTCAAGGATTTCTTTTCAAAAGATTTCATATCCACCGAAAGAACCTTGGTTTCCTTCACGAAATCACCAATGCAAAGAAGTTTGTCGGAAATCTCTCCGTCGCTTCCTTTTAAAATCACAGGCGAA
>JAEEYO010000002.1 GCA_016288205.1 Treponema sp.
CCCGATGGCAGCCCGCACGGCTTCCAACAATCAATGGCGTATGTTTAAAAAATGGCAAACTATAAGTAAAAAATAATCAGTTTTTCTTATAATAAAGTGGTTATTTTTTATTATAAATTATAGACGTGCTTCCACAAGTTGAAAAGACGGCCCGCGAAAAAATTTGTGAAGTGTACACTTCACAAAGGGATTGACTATTCCATAACAGAATTTTATATTCTAATTCCTCAGTTTCCGTGCTATCATAGAAAAGAGGTGGGAAATTGGAACTGAGAGATTTTTTCATCCGAAATCCGAAGGTCGCGGTCGCTTTTTCAGGGGGCGTCGATTCCGCATTTCTTCTGTATGCCGCAAAGCAATACGCGGGGGAAGTGCGGGCCTATTATGTACGCTCCAATTTCCAGCCACGCTTTGAATATGATGATGCCGTAAGATTTGCGGAGGAAATTGACGTGCCTCTCTCGGTGATTGATTTGGATGTGCTTGGTGATTCCGAGATTTGTGCGAATCCTCCCGAGCGGTGCTATTTTTGCAAGAAGCTGATTTTTTCTTCCATTATTAAGCGTGTTTCCGAGGATGGATTTTCAGTCCTGCTTGACGGAACCAATGCGAGCGACGATTCTTCGGACCGGCCAGGCATGAGGGCATTGAAGGAACTGAATGTCCTTTCTCCTTTGCGGGACTGCGGACTTACCAAAAAACAGATTCGTGAGAGGTCGAAACTTGCCGGCCTTTTTACCTGGGATAAACCGGCATACGCCTGCCTTGCCACAAGGATTCCCACAAATTGCACCATAAGCAGGGAGCGTCTTGAGAAAACCGAGCGTGCGGAAAATTTCCTGATGGACCTTGGCTTTTCCGATTTCCGCGTGAGGATGATCTGCAACGAAAAAGATTCCGCAAAAATCCAGGTAAGGAAAAATCAGCTTGCCCTCCTGATTGAAAACCGTGAGAAAATCCTTGAAAAACTGAAGGCAGATTACTCATCCGTTCTGCTTGATTTGGAGGTACGGGATGAGCACTGAGATTAGACAGCTCTTGCAGGATTTGAGGGACGGAAAAGTTTCCGTTGACGACGCGCTTTTGGAAATCAAAAAGAAGCCCTTCGAGGACATCGGTTTTGCCAAGGTGGATTTGCATCGCAAGGTCAGGCAGGGAGCGGCGGAAGTCATTTATGGTGCGGGAAAGACCCCCGGGCAGATTGCGGAGATTGTGCGTGCCATGGTCGCTTCGGGGCAGGAGAGGATCCTGATTACAAGGATGTCCCGGGATGCGGCTGATTTTCTTTCGGGAAGACTGGCGGATTCGACGGATGCGGCGGGCGGAAAAATCAGCTTTGAGTACAGAGAGGAAGCTCGTGTCGGACTTGTTGGCGGAATTCCTTCTCCCACGGGTGGCGGCACTGTGCTTGTGGCTACGGGCGGTACGAGCGATATTCCTGTCGCGGAGGAGGCGGCTCTTACGGCGGAGATTCTTGGGAACAGGGTCACTCGGCTTTATGATGTCGGGGTGGCGGGACTTCATCGCTTGCTGAGCCATCTGGATGAGCTGATGAGCGCGCGTGTAATTATTGCGATTGCCGGAATGGAGGGTGCGCTTGCAAGTGTGATTGGCGGCTTGGTTGATTGTCCTGTAATAGCGGTTCCTACGAGCGTGGGTTACGGGGCGTCTTTCGGCGGGATTTCCGCTTTGCTTTCCATGTTGAACTCCTGTGCGAGCGGTGTTTCCGTCGTGAACATAGACAACGGGTTCGGTGCGGGCTATCTTGCCAGCATGATAAATCATTTATAGGGAGAGAGAGATGAGGACACTTTTTTTTGATTTGGGAATGGGTGCCGCCGGGGACATGATTAGCGCGGCTTTGTTTGAGCTTTTGGATGAGAAGGGGAAAGAGGATTTTCTTTCAAAGATAAATCATGCTGGAATTCCCGGTGTGAGCGTGAGCGTGGAAAAATCCGTGAAATGCGGAATCGTGGGGACGCACATAAAGGTGATGGTAAACGGCGAGGAAGAGGAAAGCCTGGACGCGGACCACGAGCATCATGGACATGAGCATGAGAATCATGAGCATCACCATGACCATGAACATATTCATGACCATCACAACCACGGGGATCATCATCACGAAGACCACGAGGAGCATGAACACCACCACGATCACGGGCACCACCATCACACAAGCATGGCGGAAATAGAGTCGCTTGTGGGAAATCTTAATCTGAGCGATGGCGTAAAATCAAGCGTAATCCAAATCTATAAGCTGATTGCGGAGGCTGAGAGCAATGCGCACGGAAGGCCTGTGAGCGAAATCCATTTCCATGAGGTTGGAACGATGGATGCCGTCGCTGATATTGCGTCCGCCTGTCTCCTTTTTGAAATGCTAGCCCCTCAGAAAATCTTTGCGTCGGCCGTCAACGTGGGTTCTGGTCATGTCCACTGCGCGCACGGAATCCTCCCGGTACCGGCTCCTGCGACCGCATTTATACTGAAGGACATCCCAATCTACAGCGGGCATATTTCTGGCGAGCTTTGTACTCCGACCGGGGCCGCCATATTGAGGCATTTCGTAAATCAGTTCGGACAAATGCCGCCCCTGCGACCTTTTTCTTATGGATACGGCATGGGCAAAAAGGATTTCGAGGCCGCAAATTGCGTGCGTGTGATTCTGGGTGAGACCGATGAGGCTCCTGAAAAAATCTATGAGTACACCTGCAATCTGGATGACATCAGTGCGGAGAAAATCGCTTTCGCAATGGAGAGACTTTTTGAGGCCGGTGCGGTGGAGGCGTACACGATTCCTGTGACGATGAAAAAATCAAGACCGGGACATCTTCTTTGCGTAATGTGCCGCGAAAAGGACAAGGCAAAAATCCTGGACACAATCTTCCGCCATACGACGACCCTTGGCGTGCGTGAGAATGTGAGTAATCGGTATTTTATGGAAAGAAAGATTGAGACCATAAAAACGGAGTTCGGTGACGTGCGCGTAAAAAAAGCCGTGGGATTCGGTGTGAGCAGGCAAAAACTTGAGTTTGAGGACCTTGCGAAAATTGCGCGTGAGACGGGATGCAGCATTGCGGAGATTGAGAAGAAGATAAATGCGTCTCTTTAAAATCCGTCTGTCAGGCCTCATCTTTAAACTTTCAAATTTTTCTGCTAGACTGTACTCATGGATTTTACGAAACATCCTCTGAAAATTTTTTTCTCGTATTATAAGCCGCATCTTCCGCTTTTCATTGCCGATATGTTCTGCGCTTTTTTCATGGCGGTCATTGACGTTGCGTTTCCCATGTTCTCGCGGTATGCACTGAACACGCTGATTCCGAATTATCAGCTCAGGACTTTTCTGATTCTTGTCGCCGTTCTTTTCGCAGGATTTTGCATCCACAAGGGCTGCAATTGGTTTGTGGCTTACTGGGGTCACATTTTCGGAACCCGCGTTGAGCAGGATATGCGCCGTGATGTTTTTGACCATCTTGAAAAATTGCCCTTTTCTTTTTATGACACGAACCGCACTGGAAAAATTATGTCCCGCGCGACGACCGACCTTTTTGAAATCACCGAGCTTGCCCATCACGGACCAGAGGATTTTTCCATCGCCATGCTGAACCTGATCGGAGCCTTTGTGATGATGCTGAGAATCCGCTGGGAACTTGCGCTGATTGTTTTTGTCGCCCTGCCTGCCATGATTGCCATCGTCTTTGTGTCAAGGAGAAATCTTTCGAGGTCTTCCGCAAAGGTAAAGGAGACGACGGCGGAGGTGAACGCGAGCCTTGAGTCCAGCATATCGGGAATCCGTGTGACGAAGGGATTTGCGAACGAGGATTTTGAGCGCGAGAGATTTGACGCGTACAACAGACAGTACAGCGCGGCGAAGCAGGTACGTTTCAAATACATGGCGGCATTTTTTTCGAACATTGAGTTCTGCAACAACATGCTTTCCCTTCTCGTGATTGCGGTCGGCGGATATTTTATCATGAACGGAAAAATGACCCTGCCTGATTTGGTTGCGGCGAATCTTTTTGTTGCGAGTTTTGTCGGGCCCGTAAAAAAACTGAACAATCTCGTGGAGCAGTTTGCTACTGGAATGGCCGGATTCAACCGTTTCATTGAGATCATGCGGACTCCTGTTGAGGCTGAGGATGCCCCTGACGCGGTCGAGATTCTTTCAGCGCGCGGTAACATCAGTTTTAAAAATGTGGATTTCTCATACACGAAGGATTTTCCTGTCCTGAGCGACGTGAACCTTGAGATTCATTCCGGCGAGAAATTTGCTTTGGTCGGTGCGAGCGGCGGAGGCAAATCAACAATCTGCAATCTGATTCCGAGATTTTATGAGATTACGGGAGGCACAATCAGTCTGGACGGAATGGACATAAAGCGGATAAAAAAACATTCGCTCCGTTCTCAGATTGGAATCGTACAGCAGGATGTGTTTTTGTTCGCGGGTACAATCCGGGAAAACATTGCCTACGGAAAACCGAATGCGAGCGACGAGGAGATTGTGCTTGCCGCCAAACGGGCCGAGATTCATGACGACATAATGCTCATGCCCAACGGCTATGATTCTGTTGTGGGTGAGAGGGGAATCAAGCTCAGCGGAGGTCAGAAGCAGCGTGTCTCCATCGCGAGATGTTTTTTGAAAAATCCGCCCATACTGATTTTGGACGAGGCGACTTCCGCTTTGGACACTACGACCGAAATCAAGATACAGCGTTCCTTCGACGAGCTTTCCAAGGGACGCACCACGCTCGTAATCGCGCACCGTCTTTCCACTATAAAAAACGCGGACAAGATTGCGGTTGTGAATGACCACGGAATTGTTGAGCTTGGCACGCACGATGAGCTCATGGCAAAACACGGCGAGTATTACAAATTGCAGGGTGCACAGATTTGAAATCGCAGATTTGAAATCACAGATTTAAAATGAATATGCCCCCTACAATCTTTTTCCGCAATCTGTTATAATGTTCCGCATGATTAGAGCAGAAATTGAAGATGAGGAATTGCTTGCACATTTGAAAAAGCTGCCGAAGGATGACATGGCGGTTTTCGTGCTTGCGGACGGAAGGGCAAGGGGCGCCTTGTTTCACGGAACACATTTTGTAAACCAGATGAGAGCCCAGCACAAGACAGGGATTCTTGAGACCATGGTTTTGGGACAGGCATCTCTTTGCGGGGCTCTTTTGCTTCCCACGCTCAAGGGCAAGGAGCACGTGACATGGCGGTACGAGGTTGCGGGGCCCGCACAGGGATTTTCCGTCGAGGCTGACACGACAGGCTATGTCCGCGGATATCTTTTTAACGAGCACATACCGGTGGACTCTCCCTTGGAAAATTGGGACCTCGCTCCTTTTTTGGGAGAGGGAACCATGAGCATGTCCACGCTTTTTGAGGGCGACAAGGCTCCTTACGTGAGCTCCATACAAATCAACAAAAAGAACATCGCGCAGGATCTGGTGGATTTTTTTGACCAGAGCGTACAGACAAAAACCGCGTTCAACACCGGCATACAGATGGACAAAAAAGGTCGCGTGATCGGTGCGGGAGGTCTCTTTCTGCAGGTCATGCCTGAGGTCGGCGGAGTGAAGAAAAAATCGCTTTCCGGCATTGAGCTTTCCGACAGCGAGCTGATTGAAAAACTTGAGATTGCATTCAAGACTCTTCCTTCTCTCGGCACTTGGTTCAGCGAGGGACACAGCCTTGAGGATTTGATTTACGGTCTCTTCCGTGAGTTCCATCCTTCAATCGCCCTGCACCGGGATGTCCGCTATGACTGTCCATGCTCCAAGGAAATCTATCTGAACCACATCCGGCATCTTCCACAGGCTGAGCTTTTGGACATGAAGAAAAACGGTCCCGATCCGCTTGAGGTGAGCTGCAGAAATTGCGGTTCGGTCTACAAGATTCCTTTGGCTGAGGTTTTCGGAAAATAAAAATGGCCTCTCAGACTGAAACGGACAGCACGGAAAAGTTGAAGTCGCACATACCGGCCTTGCTTTCCCTGTGGCGTGGGAGCTCCAAAAAATCTCCGCTGAATCCGGGTGAGTTGAAATCTGTCTCGGCGTCACTCCTTGAGTTGCAGCGTGGGCTGACGGGTGAAAGGAATCTTGCGGGCGCCGGCTACATGGAAAAAAACTCGCATCTTGGCGCTTATCTTCTATATTACTGGCCCGTGACCTACATGCAGATTTCCAGTGCCGCGAGTCTCTGTGCTGATTTGAAAAAACTGTGCCGTGAGAAAAAATCCGTTTCGATTCTGGACGTGGGAAGCGGACCCGGACCCGCATCCTTTGCTCTCTGTGATTTTATCCTCGGATTGCACGATGAAAAATCAAGAGAGGGAAAATCGCTCCCTGCTTTGGATGTGACCCTGGTGGACTCAAGCAAAAAGGCGCTGTCGCTTGCGGAAAAAATCTTCAGGCTGGAGATTCCCTCAGTAAAGATCTCCGCTGTGGAAACTGATTTGCAAAAGGATTTTCCACGCCTGAGTCCAGACGCAAAATTTGACATAATCGTGATGAGCCACGCCTTGAACGAGCTTTGGAAAAATCAGAAGGACTGCATCTCAAAACGAAGCGAGCTTTTAATCCGCCTTGGTGAGCTCATGGGGGAGGACGGTATGCTCTTTTTGTCGGAGCCCGCTCTTTTGGAAACCAGCCGCAACCTGATTTCGGTCCGCGACACTCTGATTCAAAACGGATTTTCAGTTATCTCTCCCTGCCTGAAAAATGCCCCGTGTCCTGCCTTGCTTGCGGGAGAAAATCACACATGCCATTCGGAAATAAAATGGAGTCCATGCGAGCCTGTCGCGTCAATCGCCCGTAATGCAAAACTGGACAGGGAATCTGTGAAGGCGAGTTTTTTTATTTTCGGAAAAGGTGCGCCGGAAAAATCTGCGTGTGAGCCCTGCGACTTGCGTTTCAGGGTTGTCTCGGATGCCATGCTCAATAAGTCCGGGAGGGTGCGTTTTTTAATCTGCGACGGAGAGAGGAGGATTGCGCTTTCCGCAAAAAAGGATGACGCCTACGCTGCCTCGCTCGGTTTTTTCTCCTTGCGCCGGTATGATTCAATCACTTTGGAAAATCCTGAGTTACGCGGTGACAAAAACAATCCTGCTTATGGAATCAAGGACGATACCAGGATTTTTGTCTGAGTCCAAAATGTTGGCTAACATTTTTTTACTTGACTAGAATGTATTCCTGTGTTATATTATGGGTAGGCATAATTGCCGAATGATTGTCAGTTTCATTTAATCCAAGCAAAAGGAGGCCCTTATGTGTGTAACATCCATTTATGAGGCGCGCAATAATTTCTCGTCCCTGGTAAAGCTCGCGGAAGAAGGTGAGGTTGTTGAGCTCACACGTTATGACAAGCCTGTGGCGGTGATTATGAGCTACGTGGATTATCAGGATAAAAAACAAAGGCAACCGTCTCTGTTAGACAAATTGTCTGCGCTTAAAGATGAGTTTGCTGATGTCGTGGATGATGACGGCTTTGATGTTACACCGTCTCGCGAATGCCCGGATTATTCCAAGGATCCATGGGCGTAGAAAATCAGACTGGAAGGAGGAAGAACTGTGAAAAAAACTTATTTACTTGACACAAATATCGTTTCGGAATTTTCAAAAGTGAATCCTAATGAGAATGTTCTTGCTTATTATTCGGCAAGGAGAGACATGTGTGCTATTTCTGCTGTAACCTGGCAGGAATTAAAGCGCGGAGTTGCCCGTCTTCCAGAAGGCAGAAAGAAAAAGTATCTGGAATGTTGCCTTGAAAATTATGACGAATGTTTTGAGGTTATCCCCTACGACAAATTTTCCGCTTCCATCTGCGGTGAAATTCAGGCCAGTGCCGAAAAGGATGGCAAGACTCTCCCCAACTACGATTCTCAGATTGCCGCGACTGCAATTTCGAACGGCATGGTGCTTGTTACCCACAACACCGCGGATTTTGAGCCGATGAAACAAAAAGCCTTCCTGCGTGTGGAGGATTGGTTCACGGCATAATTTTCATTTCAATGCTCGGCGCAAAATGATTCAATCTCATTCTGCAGCAGACGGAATACATTTGCAATCAGATATCCATCGGCTATGGCATGGTTCATTCTTACGCTTACGGGCATCATGAGTCTGCCATTTTCCTCGCGGTATTTTCCCCAGTTGATTATTGGGGCAAAGTACAAATATCCGTCGGGGAGCTCAATGTTCAGGGAGTCGTAAGAGAGCCATGAAATATATGAGGCGTCGAACCAGTTCGGATGATTTGCCGCATCCAGCATATACTCACGGGTTTTCTTTGCCTCTTCCACATCCCTGAGGGCATCCGCATAGAAAGTTTCATAGTTTTCATTATATACGCTGTACACAGGAGTACAAGTTTCCGTGTCCTCATGAAACACATATTGGATAGGATTTATCACATCATAGCAAATCAGCTCATCGCTCTGCCAGAGGTATGCCATTTTGTAATCATCGCGGGAATTCATTACCTTTGAAAGAATGTACAAAAAATTGATGTAAAACTTTGTGCCGTTTTTCTTTGAAAGCTTTACAAGATCAGTCACATCCACTCTTGCCGTCATCGAAGTGGAGCATTTGCAGTCTTCCGTAAAATGCCGGAACACACCTTTTCTGTAATATTTTTCCTTATCAATTATCTTATAATTCATATTCCGCTCCTCCTTTTCAAATAGTTAACGGATTTTTCCAGGGCCGCTACAGTTTTTGTCTCAAGCACACATCTTGCATTGCGTGATTCTGCCAGCCTTAGTCGGTCGTCAAGGTCGATTTCTCCGTCTCCCAAAGCCAGATGATTTTTCGGCGGATTTTCTGAACCGTCATGAATGTGAAAATGAATGAGCCTGTCTGCGTGAGATTTTATAAACGGAACATCTTTTTCACCGATTGCCTTTGAATGTCCTATGTCCCAGGTCAGTGCAAAGAAAGGGCTTTCGAGCAGGAAGTCAATTGATTTCTTTTCGTAATCCCTGAATCCGTCTGTGTTTTCAATCACGATTTTTATATCCGAGTCGGCAATCCAATGTTCACAGGATTTTCTGAATCGGGCAAAGGAATCCATATATGTCTCAAAATCACGCTCGTACATCTGAACTTTTTTGTCCGGCAGGGTGATGTAGATTCCGTGATTCATGTGCATGTTGAGTGTGAGCGGCTGAGTCGGGTCACCATATTTGTCGCGCAAGGGGAGAAGCTTTTTTGCAACTTCGATTGTACGCCGGACGGTCTCGCAATATGCTTCTGCAACAAGGGAATTGAAGTCCGCGATGTTCAGGTTTTCATCTAGATGAATCGTGTAATAAATTTGGGCCTGCTCGGCTGCTTTGATAAATGTGCCCGTCTGTTCAAGTTGTTCAAGCTGGTATTCCGGGAAGTTCATGTTCAACTCGATGAATTTGAGGCCAAGTCTTTTGCACAAAGCGATGTTGTCTTCGAGCGTTTTATTTTCTATTAATGTAGGCATTCCAAACTGCGTGGCTTTTTTCATTTTTCATGGTTCCGTAAAATTTTGCAGACTTTTATCGCGTCAAAAAAATCATCTTCGGTGATGCCAAGTGAAAGAACATCCGGCCAGATTGCTGCCTTATAAAACTCCAGAGCTTCCTTTGCAAACTCATCAAAAATCACATAAGTCCGGGCATAGTCAAAAACCGGTGGGGCAAGTCTGGCGTTCATCCAGTCGATGATTGTGTATTTAATTTTATCTGCAATGAGTTCGGCATCATTTGGAATCATGATGTTCAAAAAATGCATGTCCAGATGGCAGATGGTGCTTTTGTATTTTTGAGAGAGGCGGTCGATTATTGGAAGCACTTCGGATTTTTCTTCATCCGTAAGCGCGAGACCTGCTGTTGCACTTAACGGTGGAATTGTTGTGTCACTTGAATCTGCCTCATGCACAAAACGGAATGCACGGGCAAGAAGTAAAAATCCCTGCTCAGGATTTTTTGGAACAGATTTTTCAAGCTGGTCACCTTCTACCAAATCCATTTTGATTATGTGAGGATCATCAGTGTCGTAATATTCTACATTGCACAGGCTCGCTCTGTTCACTGCCTGCTGCTGGTGTTTTTCAAAATCAATCCATTCTGCTGGATATGATTCATTATAAACCTTGTATGCAAAACCGTGATACAAAAGCACTTCTGCCTGTGCGCCCTTGCCGATTGTTTTTTGAGTTCCATCGAATGTCATATTTCAATCTTCACTTTGACAATTCAAATTCAATTTCATCAAGATTTTCTGTTATGGCTTGGCGTCGGCCCGTTTCTACAAAACCGTATCTCTTGTAAAGGCGGGCGGCGTTCACATTGTTTTCCAAAATCCACAGCGTAGGTTTTCCAACACATTTCTTGCATGCGTATTTCAAAAGCTCTGTTCCGTAACCCTTGTTCTGCATTTGTGGAAGCACGTAAAGGTCTTCAATCAGATTTTCCTTTACCGACACAATTCCGACAGGCTCTTCATCCAAAAGCATGAAAATCTCGTAAGCGTCTTTCAGTTTGTCCAAAAGGTATTTTCTCTGATGCTCAGGCGAATGCAGCTCAATAAAATCCTTTTCGCAAAATGAGCGGTGAGAGTCCTGCCAGGAAATTGAGTGTATTCTTGCGGCATCATCAATGTTGTTTTCGTCAACTTGAACAATTATCTTGTTTCCAATCATAGATTTATTCTAACTGATAGACTTGTTTTCGTCAATCAGGACAATCATCATGTTTCCTCAAGGATTCTCAATCCCTCTTTGTAGTCCTGTCCCAAAACTTCCTGCGTCTTGGAAAAATCATATTTTTTGTGGAGCCGGTCGTGGACTCTAAGGAATTCTTTTTTTCCGTATTTTTTTATGTAAAGCGACAGTGCCTTTGCCGCGTTCGCTCCGTCATTCGATGGAACATAAAAACCTTTTACGCAGGACTCAATCTCATCACATTCATAGCATCCGTCGAATCCTTTTTCCCCGCAGCATTTTACGTTGGGGCAAATCCTGTCCGGCGTGACAGTCGCAAAAGAGCATGTGTTGTAAATTGAACGGCACGAGCCGCACCACTCTGAAAGAAAACAATGATTGCATGAAAGACCGCAGTACGCCACGGGGTCAATTCCTTTGCGGGCAATCTTGCATAGCTTGTTTTTAATCCTCTGCATCGCCTCCACATGCATGATCCAATGCCTTGAGAACGGCATCATAATCAGACCGAGGACATCCTTGGAACACCAGTAGTCAATGAGCCATACTGATTTCTCATCATCACTTATGCATTTTGTCTTCTTCAGCTTTAAAATCATGTCGTCGCCGAATTTTCTCTTCAAGTCGGAATACTCAAGATTCATAAGCATTTGGTTTGAAGATTCCATCACGGCTTCGGCGTAACGGTAAAGTTCCTTGATGTCCAGTTTTTTGGAGAACTCTTCCATTTTGTCATCTGGAATTTCATTTGCCGTCGTTATGATTGGCGAGCGGATGGTTTTGGAAAAATCATCTTTGAAAAAAATCTGACTGTCACACGCTATCATTTCGTGAGCGACTATGTCCTCGATTCTGAATGTGTGCCAGATGGAAAAGGCAAGCGTGGCATTGTGGTTTCCGTCTCCACCACCAAAGGGCATCTGAGAAAATGCTTCCTCGGGATAATCCATCGCAATATGAGTAATTTGACCGAAAATGTCCTTCCTCAGTTCAATAAGTAACTCAACGCCTTTTTTGAAAGTCGCTTCCTTTGAGATCAGTTTTTGCATCTCTTTGTTTTTGTCTGACCAGTCTTTATTCATTTGTGTCCTACCTTAGCGTTTTTCTTTATGGTTTGATTTAATTGTGTGGCTCTAAATATACAAACTC
>JAEEYO010000022.1 GCA_016288205.1 Treponema sp.
GGAGTTAGTCAGGCGTTTTAATGCCGGTGGCCATGACGGAGAGGCAATACCCGTTCCCATCCCGAACACGGAAGTCAAGCTCTCTGGTGCCGATGATACTGGGTCCGTCCCGGGAAAGTAGGTAGCCGCCGGCTTTTTTTTGTTTAAATTTTAGGATGTTTTCTTTCTTATTTTGTATCTGGACGAAGCTGTAATAAAGTTGACCGAAGTTTTGGAACTGCTTCTTATTCTTTCAAGTCGGGAATTTAACATTTGAGTTATTTTCCCGCTTTTTATGTCCACCACACAAAAAAAGCACGCTGTTATCAAACAACGTGCCTTATGATTTGATCCGCAGACGAAGTATTTCCGGTCGAATTTAGATGTCGCAATTTTATTTACGACAGAGTTTAATTATTCTTAAAGCCGTTGAACCATGCGCGCTCTTCAAAAGATTTTTTCTTTGGAACTTGCGGTACTGATTCTGCACGTCCCACCGGAAGAAAACACACAAGTTCATAATCATCTGGAACTCCAAGAATGCGGGCCATCTTGTTTCCGATTTTGTCTTCGTCTGTGATGTGTCCCTCGTACCAGCAGCTTTCATATCCCAATTCAACAATGGTCAAAAGCATGTTTTCTATGGCAGCCGAATAATCCTGGCTTGCAAAGCATCTGTCCCTATACGCCGGGATCCTCTGCGTCAAAACACAAATCATCGCCGGGGCACTTTCTCCAACTGGCGGCAGGATTACTTCATGGAGTTTTTTGAGCAGCTCAGGCTCGTCCACTGCAATCAAACTTGTCGTCTGCTTGTTGCATCCGGAAGGAGCCGCAAGTCCCGCTTCCATAATCGCTTTCAAATCTTCTTTCGGTACTACATCTGCTTTGAATTTTCCCCTGTAGCTGTGTCTTTTTTTGATTGTTTCCAATCTACAGTATTATATCATAGAATCATGAAAAAGTATTCAAGTTTACTCCGCGTTTTAATCTTCTTTGGAGCCAAGCTCTTTTTGCAGGTAAATCATATCTACGAGCTGGACGCCGGCTTCAAAAATGGGGTGGTCGTAATTTTCCGTGAAAAAGTTTTTTACGGCATGGTGTCGCTTGAATCCGCATTTTTCATAAAAGGGAATCGTGAGCGGACTGTCGCCGGTTCCGACCTGGACCGTGGAAAAATCAGCGCGGAATTTTTCGCATACGAAGTCGATGACCTTTCTGCCGTAGCCCTTTCCCTGACTTTTCGGGTCGGTCGCAATGTTCTTTATCTCAAGCAGACCGTTGCCCTCGTCAGTAACGACGCACTCAGCCTTAACGTCGTCGTCCAGAACGAACATCCGCCCCTTTTCAAGATAGCGGTCAATCATGTCTTCCTGCTCATCCGCCAAAAGAAGTAGGCCGATATAGTCTTTTTTGTTTTTTAGGATCTCGTGAATTTTAATCATCTTTTCTTTATTTTCCTTCCATGAATCTGACGAATGCTTCTGGTGTAATAACAGGAACAGTGGCATTCTCAAAATCGCCTACATTATTTGTAATATAGACAATATTGTACAACTTTTTTGGAATGCTCAAAGAGATTCGGTCTTTGTAAAAGTGTATCAAGAATGACATTGGTATCAACTAAGACTTTCATGCTTTTTACGCCTTGCTTCATTCGCAGCTTTTTTATAATCGTAAGGTTCGGGGATGATAGACGGCTGGCACAAACCTTCGAAATCGTTCCGCAATTCCTTTGCCTTTGCATATTCTTCTGCCGTCTTAAATTTGCCATAAGGAGTTTTTTTCTGTGAGCACAAGGATTTTATATATAAAAGTACGCGAATTACATTTTCTTCTTCCATCTGATCGAGATATTGCATTACTTCCTGTTTTGTTGCAGCTAACATAATTTCACCTCCGTTTTATGAAGATATTTCCAGTATACCACGGATTTTGAGTTTTTGCCACTACTGCCCAGGATAAAGCTTCGCCAATGCCACATGGATCGAAATGTCTCCAAAATTCCTTTAAATTGGTGCGTTAGTGGTATAAAAATTTTGAATAAAGTATGGCAGCCTCTTTTAAGTCTTCTTCGTATCCTAGTAACTCTCCAACACTGTATAAATGTGAGAGTCTAGCAGAAAATTTGTTATTGCAGTAGATTTTCTTCCCAATCATGAAGATTATTTGTTTTGTTAATTGGAAATCATGTATTAGCGGACTGGAAACAAAACTTACAACAGGGCATACATCAACGCCCTCAATCCATTTCAGTCCTATAAGTCTGAACTTCATTTTATCATCAGATACAAAAAAATCACTGTTCCTGAGTTCTGAGATTTGAGACTTGACCAAGCGTTTATTTGTGTTATTCATAAGCAATTCCTGTACAGTAAAAATTTGGGGCTGACTACTTATTTATATCGACAGCCCGTTAAAAGTCTATTTTGCCTTTATTGAATCATCTGCATCATCCCATGTCACACTCCAATATTCGTCACAAACCCAGGTGTCGTTTTCATATTTCAGCGAATCATTAAAAGGACAGCCCATGCAGCCTTCCGGAAAATGTCGTAAGAATTCGCTGCAGTCCCCTAGACTCCTTTCAAGAATAATATCATTCCAAATCTCAGGTCGATTATTCTTCATAAGTTTCTCCCTCAACACTTTTATCAATGACTTTTCCATCTTTTTTATCAATGACTTTTCCATCTTTATATAGTAGAAGCTCTGTCTTTCCAGGCTCTCTTTCTAGACTCACAAAACCGCGGTAATATTTTGTGCAATCCAAGTGGAGAGGACTCTTGAGCCAAGCTTCCTTCGACAGAGGACTATGTATCCGCTTAAGTTTCGGCATAGAGTTAAAATTTTCCATGCGAATACATTTAAATGACTCGGGCAAGAAAAGATCTGTAAGGGCAGGCTGCATGTTGTAGGTGCAGATTCCTGGCAGAGAGAAGCAGTCATTCCCGAAATACTGGCATCCCTTTTGGATTCTGATGAGACCGAGAGTAGGGTTTATTTCTTCAACTATGCCCTGACCGTCCTCATCAAACTTAAAAATTCCGTGATTCTGTATAGAGAAATCGATACCATCAATCCGGTCTGCAGGTGCATAAAGAGCTGCCTGTATTAAACCAGAAACTCTTGAAAACTCGAGGCGATTTCCAGTGTACACAAATTTTTGAATGCCGCTTCCCAGAAGGGCGTACGGTTCTACCTGACGGAGAGACTTAGGAAGAATCAGCACCTTTGCGCTGCTCTCTGAGTCAAAAGCGTGGTTTTGAATTGCATAGACGCCATCTGGGACAACAATGACTTCAGACTCCGGATCTACATCGATCACCACTGGTCGATACTCCACTCTAATGTTCTTCATTTTTTAGTCCTTGCCAGCAGGAGTGCCATACCCCGCTGGGCTTTGATTTTTTTTGAAAAACTCCCCCGAATTTTTCAGTAGTTTTCGAAATACGATTTAATCGTCCTCGTCTGGAATATTGTAGCAGTCCGGGTTGCCATCTTCAGCGGACTCTTTGTACGTAGCGGCGTCTATCCAGCTCTCCTTCTCCTCATCCGACATACTTTGCCACTCTGATGAAAGATCCGAATTCTCATTGCGGATATATTCATCAACTTCTGGTGCGTTGTAGTCACCGTTACACGAATCAATAACATCCAACAAATCTCTGTAACCCATTTTTTTACCTCCTAAATGAGTAAGTTCATTTTTATTACTGCGTTTTTGGGGACTTTCTAGCTTCCAAAAATGCAATTCTTTTAAAGGATGCTTACCGTACAGGCTCCGGTTTTGGGGTGGCTCCCGATTCTGAACAAACTAGGATTTGCTCTAAAAAAATCAGACAATGACTGCCCATAGGGAAGTCGCACGCCATTTTTATGCAGGTACTTTCCCACCTCTCCAGTGAGTGCAAATTTGAGGATTGTATTCCATCGCTGCTCTTTATCGCTTATAACCTGCTTTACGGCGTTGACAATTTGCTGTTGGAGGAGAGCTGTCGGCTGTATTTTCTTACGAAGATCATAGACACCACTTCCCGAGCTTGGGGAAGTTAAACTCTGTACAGGAGCATTGTTTTGGGTAATTGGTGTTGTTTTTCGCTTTACGACTATGCGTTTGTTTGCAGGAGCTGATACCACTTCGCGAGGAGCCGAGACAAATGGCTGAACTGGATCTTCAGAATGCATTGGTTTAAAAACCTTTGGATTCTCGAGAAAGGAAAAAAGGGGTATTTTAAAATCACAGGTTTCATAGAGTTCTTTTGAATACCCGGTTATTTTTCTTCCGTTCTCATAGACCTCATCATATATGAGCATTGTCGGGATCTTAAGTGTTTTCAGCGCTTGAGCTAGAGGACGATGGTCTCGGTCATTCGTGAGAAGAATTACTCCATCAATCTTGCCTCTGTAGGCAGCAGAAAGTACATCGACATCGAATCTGGCATCTATTTCTTTCTCTTTTCCATTCTGCAATTCAGCAGCACACCAGTGGAAGCCTGCTCCCATAAATTTACTGTTAAACTCTCTTCGTTTTTCTGAAGCGTTATTTTCATATCCCATATAGATGTTTTTAAAATAGTTGGGAACGGTACAATTACATCCGAGATGGATGCTCATTAAATTCGAACAAACTTCTGTAAGCCCAAATAAATCGATTTCTTTTCCTTTTTTATTTGCCGCAAGGTTGAAATTAAAACAGGTATTTCCGTCTAGAGGCATCATAAGTTCTTTGTTTTCCATAAGCAGTCCTTTATTTAAGCTAATTTTCAATACACTACCGCAACGCGAATAGCCCTATATTGCTCGGGATTCCCCGATGCAATGTTTCTATGGCAATGCCATAGAGGTGAAAGATGTGATTTAGTATTAGGGTGGCATTCTGTTCCTCCTTATAGAGTATTTGTGCGTTTTTGGGGGATTTGTTTTGAGTTTTTTGAAAAAAAAATAAAAAAAGCAGCTTTTTTTGCTGCTTTTTGAGAGAAAAATGTTTTTTAGGTTTTCAGAAATTTTTTTCAGTTACCAATTAACTATTGGATGAATGCCACATTCCAAGAAATAAGTCCAGTTCAATGCGTACGCAAATAGATATGGGTCATAATACATTGCCGTTAGTATCATAACTTTTGCATTGTAGGCTTCTTCCTCAGAACAAGAAGGAAGCTCTTTGATTTCAAGATTCTCACATAATTGCTTTTTTAAGGAATGAGCATTTTCAGGGCAGACTAGTTCTGTTACAACGGAGCAGAGTGTAATACTCCTGTCATCTGCACAGTCAAAAATCTGCTTGAAATTATCTATGAAGTCTTTGTTTTCTTCATAGCAAAGAGATAATCTATAAATGCCAATATTATGAAATTTTAGTAATTCGTTGATAAAATCTAATCTTTTGTCCATAGTTTATATTTCCTTATATTTTTTTAAGGCGTGTTCTTTCTTTCCTTTTAACCACTTCACAATCAATGTAATATCAGCACTTTTATACAGTCTGGAATACATTATAACAAGTACTGATTCGGATGCTTTGTCTTTGCATTCTAGGTCATTCAGCCCCTCTGCAAAAGTTTTAATTCCATCTGGTTTTCCAATTAATTGTTTTATACAATCCTTAAATTCTTTTTCGTCATTTGGGAATTCGGCACAGAAGCATTCTGCTAATTCTTTTAATTGGCTCTGCTTATCAAGTTTATTTTTTTCATCTTCCCATTGTCTATAAGCTACTTCGTCAGTGCAATCATATTCATTCTCAATTTCATTTTTCGTTTTAGATTGAGGGATAGGATTTTTGATTGCAATTTTTTCTGCTATCTCTTCAATGCGTTTTCTATATGTACCATTTAGCAAAGATCTATTTTTATTCAATTCTTTAAAGCGAAGTTCAAAATCTTTTTTGCTAATCTCAGGTAAATTTAACTGTGAAGAAATTTCCTCATAAATTCTGTTTATGCTTACGACATCGCTATCAGTAAAATCAAAAATCTTTTCATTTTCATATTTTCTATAGCGTATTGCTTTGCATATTGCTGTTTTTGTTTGCTCAAAATTCTTAATCAAAAAAATATCTTTATTTTCCTTCTTGGCATTCTTGTTGTGATTTTTCGTAGGCTTCTCCTTAACAAGAATAGTTTCTATCCCAATATTTATATTTCCTTCAAGAATACAGTAGTCAGATTTTTCATAATCAACACTTTGCCTTAAACGTGAGTTATAATAATCTTTCTTTTTCTCCAATTTAAAATCCTTGCGTATGAATTTAAAACCTTCTTCCTTGTATGTGCTCTTATCATAAATTGGCTTGCTAGAATCTCGTTTTTCATAGCCGATTTTTACCAGCGTATAGGCATATTGGCAGTGATTCTGAAATGCTTCCCAAGGTACATTCGGATTATGCCCAAAATTAATCTTTTCTTTTCTGTCCCATTGAAAGCGATTTTTGTCGTTGTAATAGCAAAGCCATTCTTTCATTTCCTTATTGAAAGCTTTATTCAAAGGAAATTTTTCTCCATTCTTTAGATTTACCTGCAAATCGGCAGACAGATTGCTTTCGAATTTCTTCTCTGTGAAATATTCATTGAAGAAGATATAAATTCCGCCACATAACGTGATGTCATTTGTAGGTATTGATTGGGCTACAGAATTAAAATTATCTTTGGGGGGTAATAAATAGTGACTATGTTTGTAATTGTAAAATTCTGAAATAATATCAAAATCATTGTTTGGAGCTGAGTCAACAATTTCTTTTAGGATGATATGAAACGCTCTATCATTATTCCTGTCGAAGTAGCCTACCTTATCTTGGCTTGATTGTTTCTTGTATTTTTGGCGAATTTCAATGTCTAAATCTTTACCATAATGATTTGTATAATCCTTCCATACGACATTAGGGAAAATTTCAGAGAGACGGTCTAATGTATTTTTATTGATTATGCTTGTTTTCTTTGCCATAAAATGATTTTACCACGGAATAGGGATTGCCGGATCAAGTCCGGCAATGACAGACGCAAGCTGGCGCTTGCTTAACGAGTTTCCACTTGCTCGCGAAAGCTCGCATTTTTTGCATTCGCAAAAAAACATGGAAACTCGCACGGCTGCCCAGTCGCAATTTTAGCTACGACTAGGCCTTTTTATTTAGAATGAACCAGCAACTGCTACTGCACAAGCGACTGTGCAGCCGACCATCGGGTTGTTGCCCATGCCCATGAAGCCCATCATCTCGACGTGTGCGGGAACTGATGAAGAACCTGCGAACTGAGCGTCTGAGTGCATGCGTCCCAAAGTATCGGTGAAGCCGTATGATGCTGGACCTGCTGCCATGTTGTCTGGGTGCAGGGTGCGGCCTGTTCCACCACCGGATGCTACTGAGAAGTATTTCTTTCCGGCAAGGAGACGCTCCTTCTTGTATGTTCCGGCTACAGGGTGCTGGAAGCGAGTCGGGTTTGTGGAGTTTCCTGTGATGGAGACATCAACATCCTCGTGCCACATGATAGCGACACCCTCACGTACATCGTCTGCACCGTAGCACTTTACGATGAGGCGGTCTGGGTTTGAACCGTAAGGAACTTCCTTCACGACCTTGAGAGCCTTGTCGGTTCCTTCTCCGTTGAAGTAGTCAAACTCAGTCTGCACGTATGTGAATCCGTTGATGCGGCTGATGATCTGTGCTGCATCTTTTCCGAGACCATTCAGGATAACGCGGAGCTTGTTCTTGCGGACCTTGTTTGCGTTTGCGGCAATCTTGATTGCACCTTCTGCGGCTGCGAATGATTCGTGTCCTGCCAAGAATGCAAAACACTGTGTCTCTTCGCTCAAAAGACGTGCACCGAGGTTTCCGTGTCCAAGTCCAACCTTGCGGTCATCAGCTACAGAACCTGGCAGACAGAATGCCTGAAGTCCCTTTCCGATGTTTGCGGCTGCTGTTGAACCGGTCTTGTCACCAGTCTTTTCAGCTTCCTTGATTGCGATTGCAGAACCAAGCACATAAGCCCACTTCGCGTCCTCAAAACAAATCTGCTGTGTTGACTGACAGATTTCGTATGGATCAAATCCACGGGCTTTGCAAAGATCGCGTGCCTCGTTCAGTCCAGCCTCGCCTTCCTTAAATCCATATTCCTTAAGAGCCTTATTCACCTGAGGAATGCGGCCTTCAAAATCTTCAAATAATGCCATAATAACTATTCCTCCTGATTACTCTTTGCGCGGGTCGATAAGCTTTACCATACCCTGATCTGCTGTCACGCGGCCATAGTGAGTGCGTGCTCCCTCAATCGCTTCCTGAGCCGGCTTTCCTGCCTTGAGAGCGTCCATCAGCTTACCGAAGTTGATGCAGTTGTAGCCGATAATCTGGTTGTCCTTGTCAACGGCACATGTCTCAACATATCCCTCTGTCATCTCAAGATAGCGTGGACCAGTCTTGCGTGTAGCGAACATTGTTCCGACCTGAGAGCGGAGGTTCTTTCCAAGGTCCTCAAGAGAAGCACCAACCTTGAGTCCGTCCTTTGAATATGCTGACTGAGTGCGTCCATAAACAATCTGCATGAAAAGCTCGCGCATTGCGGTGTTGATTGCGTCGCAAACCAGGTCAGTGTTGAGGGCTTCAATCAAAGTCTTTCCAATAAGGATTTCTGAAGCCATTGCAGCTGAGTGAGTCATACCGGAGCAACCGATGGTTTCGACCAGAGCTTCCTCGATGATTCCGTTCTTTACGTTCAAAGAAAGCTTGCATGCGCCCTGCTGAGGTGCACACCAACCGATACCGTGAGTAAATCCCGATACATCTTCCATTTTCTTTACCTTTACCCATTCGCCTTCTTCGGGAATCGGTGCCGGTCCATGATATGCACCCTTAGCCAAGGGGCACATATGCTCCACTTCTGCAGTGTAAGTCATGTAAATTCTCCTTACAAATAAATATATGGAAAGAATATCACAATTGAAGAGAATTTTCAATACAGGAACACGAATATGAGAAAATGAAAATGCTGTGAAAATTACTCGTCTTGACACTATCTCCTTTTTCGTGCTATAAATGTTGCAATAAGGAAGGTTGCGGCAATGGAGTTTCTGAGACAGCATCAACTGAGCATAATGTTGGTCCTAATCGGAATTTGCGGCATGGTGGCACTTTTTGTTCTTGTCACCAACACTTTTTCCGCAAAACGAAAACGTGCTTTGTTTTTTCTTGAGGTCAGCGCGACCCTTCTTCTTGTCTTTGACCGGTTTGCATATATTTTCCGCGGCGACGTGAGCAGTCTCGGCTACTGGATGGTCAGAATCAGCAATTTTTTTGTGTTCCTCTTTTCTCTCACGATTCTCCATGCGTTCAACTCCTATCTCATCGACCTGTGCAGGGACGAGGCCGCGTGCAAAAGACTTCCCGTGCAGCTCAGAATCTGCAAGGTGATTGTGTTCCTCGGCGTAGTCTCGCTCGTAATCTCCCAGTTCACGAATTTCTATTATTCCTTCGACGAACAGAACCGCTACATGCGTGAGAGCGGAATTGCGTTGTGCTATGTTTTTCCGTTTCTGGTTCTGCTCCTTGATTTTTCCGTAACGATTCAGATTTGCAGAAAACTCCCTCCTTTGACGAGCGTCTCGCTGATTGTCTTCACCATCATCCCGATCGTGGCGACCGTGGTCCAGATTTTCACATACGGAGTTTCGCTCACAAATCTTGCCTGCGTCGGCATGGCGATTGTCCATTACGTCCTTGGGCTGATTGATTTGAACAAGACCGTGGAAGATTCGAAGCGGCGTGAAATCCAGCTTTTGAAGGAAGAGCAGAAAAAAATGCGCGTCATGTTCGAGCAGACGGCGACGGCACTTGCGAATGCGATTGACGCGAAGGACGAGTACACCCACGGACACTCAATGCGTGTGGCGGAGTATTCGCGGAGGATTGCGGAGAAAGCCGGAAAGGACGAGAAATTCTGCGATGAGGTTTATTTCGCGGGACTTCTTCACGACGTTGGTAAAATCGGAATACCGATCAGCATCATAAACAAGGAGGGAAAGCTCACCGACGAGGAGTACGCACAGATAAAGATGCACCCGGAAATCGGAAGGCAGATTCTCTCAAGCATCAGCTCGTCACCCTATCTTTCAATCGGTGCGAATTTCCACCACGAGCGTTACGACGGACGCGGATATCCGAATCATCTGAAAGGGGAGGACATACCGGAGATTGCGCGCATTATTGCTGTTGCCGATGCCTACGACGCGATGACCTCAAAACGAAGCTACCGTGCCACGATTCCCCAGGACATTGTTCGCGAGGAGATTGTGAAGGGGATTGGATGCCAGTTCGATCCCAATTTCGCCACAATAATGCTGAACATGATAGACTCCGACTCAGAGTATCAGATGAAGGAGAAGGAGCAGATTTCGGAATTCGGCGGTAAGTCCGCGTTTGAGTGCGGGGATGAGAGGACTGCTTTTTCGGACGGATTTTTGCTTAATCCCTTTGTCACGAAATTTAGGATGCGGTGCGGAGTGCAGGACGGTTTCTTGCCCGAGGATTCCTTTTCCAGCATGATTATTTTTGATTCGCTTGACGGAAGGGTTCATTACGGGGACGCTCTGACGGAGAAAATGTTGTACACGGAATTCGCCGAGATACGATTTGACGGAACTGTTTTCCAGAAGGACGCGCGGAAAGTAAAAACCGAGGTAATAAAAAATCCTGCCGCGATGGACAATGGCGTGGAGATTGATTTTGAGGGGGAGGCCGTCAAGTCGAAGGACCATGTGCGCATAAAATTCACGAGTAAGTATCAGACCGTGATTGTGACCGTGGCTCTTCCCGACAACTCAAGGTTCGCGTACATCAGCCTGAGCGGAAGGCATTGCAGCTTTACGAACGTGGAATTTGCGAAGACAGAGCAGTTCATCGGTCCCGCTTACATTGCCCGCATTGCCGAGGAGGTCAGCTACATCAAGGGACCCGAGGGGGACATTCCCAACGTACAGGTGGACGGATGGAGAACTGCGAGCTCAAAGGCTGTTGCGGTAAAGGACGGCATGAGGATTTCTTTTCATGCGAAGAGTCTTCCGAGTGCGAGGCTTATCTGGCACTGTCCCTTCATCAGTCTCTTTTACGCCGACGACGGATTGCCCAACGGCGAGAATTATAAGGAATTTGTGTGCATAAGGATTGACGGCGAGAACTGGGAGGGAAGGGATCATGCGGACAACAGCATCATCGTGAACAAAAACGAGGGATTTGACGGATGGCCCGCATGGAAGGAGCTGAACAAAAACGGCTTTGACTCCACGGTTACTTTCCACCGCCACGGAAACGAGGTTGTGGTCACGACGGAGAACGGGGGAATCGCAATCAAGAGCACGACCATAATCAAGGAAAAAGTCGGCGAGGTCTATGCCACCCTGACCGGCGACCAGTGCGCGATTACAAACATAAGGATTGTTTCCTGAAGTTTAATCAGCCTATCCCCGGCTTTCCTGACTTGATTCAAATGATTTTTCAACGGTCTCCGCAATTTCCGGGAGATTCAGCGGCTTTCTGAAAAATTTGGTGATTCCGAGCTTGAGACATTCCTCTTCCGTCTTCGTGTCGTTCAGAGCAGTCACTACGATGATGAACGGTTTTCCGAAAGCGTCGCTCTGCTGTATGTGCCTGCAAAGTTTGAGCCCGTCTATTCCGGGGAGATCCATGTCAAGGATAAGACACTTGGGCTGCTTCTGCACAAGCTGGGATCCTGCCTCAAATCCGTCGAATGCCTGATATATCTGTATTGACTCATTGCGTTTTTTCAGAAACTGGCAGATTACGTCATTCAGTGCCGAGTCATCGTCCACAATCAGGAGGGTATGCGGCTCCACTACTATCTTGTTGTCGCATTGGTCAAGCAGCTCCGGTGGAATCCTCATGCTTCTTTTTTCCATGAATTCCATCAGGTCCTCCGGGTATACTCTGAATTGTCCTCCCGGAGTTTTGAATGCCTTGAGATAATTGTTGCGGATCCAGTTTATGGCCGTCTGATTCACTACTCCGCAGAGATTAGCAACTTCGAGCGCGCTGTATACAACCGGTTTTTTATTGCTGGATTTTGCCATAATCTACACCTCTCTTAAATTATAGCACTTTGTGATAAAAAAATCTAGAGTTTTTTGACTCTTTTGACATTTCAATCGTCAGTGCTTTTCGGCCCGGAGAAGAAGCTTTTCGAACGCCCTTTTTTCGCTTTCCTCAGCCTCACGGTACAGAATGGCTCGGTTTCCAATCAGTCTGACAAGAGTTGCGTTGCATTGGTCGGCAAGATTCTTTGCCAGCTCTTTTTTCTCATCCTTGAATTCATTGAAGCAGACTTTAATCAGCTCATGCATCTTAAGCTGTGAGTCCGTCATCTGCACGACACCCTCGCTCAGACCCCTGCCGCCGATTATCACCACAGGCTCCAGATCGTGCGCCGCCTTTTCAAGAATCTTCCTTTGTTTGCTGTTCAGTTCAATCATGTGAAATATTCTACCGATATGCGCCCTTTTGTGCAAGAGAGGGGAAAACTGAAAACGGAAAACTGAGAACTGAGAGGTGAAAGCGGAAAATTGAAAACTGAAAACTAAAAACTAAAAACCTTTCAACTCTCACCTTTCACCTGTAGGCGTAAAGTCTTCGCTAAATATTTTATGGCAGCCTCTAAAAACTATAATTGAGATTGCCTTATCTTATAGAAGGAACTTTTTCGAGTTTAATCTGATACCCCAGGCATCTGAGGACAGATGTGAATGTTGTCAGGGTTACTTTTTGAGAGTCCTTTGAGCGGAGTTTTTGAATCACGGTTGGTGATACATCTGCTTTTTTGGCAAGCTCATGTAAGATGCATTGTCAGACAAAATAACCCGAATGTCGAGTATAATGAGTTTCAGAATAACAGCTTTCCGTTTTCCACTTTCATCTTTCCACTTAGATAAATTGTTGCCCCAGTGTTGTGTGAGACAGGCTTCCGTGTGAAATTTATGATTTAACCGAATTTTTTTTTAAAAATTTGTCATTTTGTTTACCGTAGCGAAGATTTGCGGAACATATATAATTGTGGAGATTTTTTCACAATATATCAACCGCAGGAGATGCTATGAGCATGTCAAAGTACAGAATCAAATCCGTGGACGAACTGACATTTACCGACGACGGGATGTTTCAGGCCGTAATGAGGGAGCCGGAAATCTGCTCTGAAGTGATAGAGAGATTGCTTCATCTGAAAGTGAGCCGCATCGAGTACCCCGAGCTGGAAAAGACCATCGCGCCATATTTTTCAAGCAAGGGAGTCCGGCTGGATGTGTATCTGAAGGACCCGGAGAAAATCATAGACGTTGAGATGCTGTCCTATCCTCAGATGGAGCTGGGACTCAGGGCACGGTACTATCAGAGCATGATAGACATGGACAGTCTTATGAAGGGGCAAAACTACGCCGACATGAAATCAAGCTACGTACTTTTCATCTGCAAGAACGACCCGTTTAAGGACGAGAATGGCAGGGAGATTGGACTTCCGCACTACACGTTCACGACAAAATGTCATGAACTTGACGGGCTGAATTTTAATGACAAAACCACGAAAATGATTTATAATGCAAGCGGATATAAAAAAGAAAAGGATGAGAAAGTAAGGGATTTTCTCCGCTTTGTCTATACGAACAATCCGGGGGAAGATGATTTTTCGAACCTGCTCAAAGACAGGGTTATGAGGCTGAAAGAGGACGAGCAGTTCAAGGAGGTCTATGCGGCGATGAATTTACGCGAGATGGATATACGCAGGGAAGAAAGGCAGGCGGCACTTGCAGAAGGAATGCAGATTGGTCTCAGCAAAGGCTTGAAGCAAGGTATGAAACAAGGTGAGCACGAGGCAAAGATTAACGCCGCAAAAGCGATGCTTGCTGACGGTGTGGATATAAATCTGATTGTAAAATATACCGGGCTCTCTGTTGAAAAGTTAAAAACGGAAAGTGGAAAGTGGGAAGCTGAAAACTAACCGTTGGAATAAGATTGTTTAAAATTGGTTTTGGTTGCAAGTTTTTGTGTTTTTCCACTTGAGCTCGGGGTTCTCTCACTCGTCCAGCTCTCCACTCTCCGTTTTCCACTTTCATCTTTCCACTCGCTCCGTCCCTTTACTCTTCCACGAATCTTTTGTATAATGGGACAAAATCAACAAGGGAGACTATTTGATGGATTACGCGGAAGTTTTTAAGGGCATGAAGCTTGCCAAGTCTTATAAGGGTACGGAGAACAACAATCCGATTTTCGAGCAGCATTATGGGGCGGATCCCTATGCTCTGGTCTACGGTGACACGGTTTATTTTTACATGACCGCCGACGCTTACGAAAGGGATGAAGCGGGGGAGATTAAGGAAAACACATACAGCAAAATCAGGAGCATTTACGTGGTCTCCACCAAGGACATGGTGAACTTTACCGACCATGGTGAGATTTTCATTGCCGGTGAAAACGGTGCCGCCAAATGGGCCGCCAACTCATGGGCTCCTGCCGCTGCGTGGAAAATGGTGGACGGAAAGCCGAAGTTTTTCCTTTATTTCGCTGACAACGGCGGCGGAATCGGTGTGGTGTGCTCGGACAGTCCGACAGGTCCCTTCGTGGATGAGCTCGGCCATGGTCTTATCCGTCGTGACATGGAGAACTGTGGCAACGTGGAATGGCTTTTTGATCCCGCGGTTTTGATGGACGATGACGGAAAGGCTTACATCTATTTCGGAGGAGGTGTGCCCAAGGGAAAAATCTCCCATCCCATGACGGCAAGGTGCGCTCAGCTTGGGGATGACATGATGAGCCTTGTGGACGTTCCCAAGGTGATTGACGCTCCCTATCTTTTTGAGGACTCTGGAATCCACAAGTATAATGGAAGATATTTTTATACCTACTGCTGCAATTTCAGCGTGGACAAGGAGGGCGGCGAAAAATACGGCATTGCGAACGGAGAGATCTGCGTGATGGAGAGCGAGAATCCTCTGGGGCCCTTTACGTTCAAGGAAAGAATCCTGCGGAATCCTGAGTATTACTGGGGCGTGGGAGGAAACAATCACCATGCCGTGTTCAAGTTCAAGGATCAGTGGTACATCACTTACCATTCAAGGATGCTTGAGAAGGAGATGGGAATCCTCAAGGGATACCGCTCCACGAGCATTGACGAGTTTGAGATGGGAAAGGATGGAACCATAGGCGACATCAAGATGACCAGAAACGCGCGGGCACAGGTGGGAAATCTGAGTCCGTACGAAAAGATAAACGCAGCGACCTTTGCCGTGATGGGCGGGGTGGATACGGCTCCAGCTGATGAGACGAGCAGAAAATACGGATGCGGAAATCTGCTTTTGACCTCAATCAATGACGGTGATTTCGTAAAATTGCAGGGACTTGATTTCGGTTCCGACGGCGCGAATGTGGTCAGGGCGAGCGTGAGGACAAACGGCAGCGAGGGAGTAATCCGTGTGAGCGCAAAATCTCTGGACTCCGAGGCTGTGGCTTACATCCCAGTTAAATCCGACGGGAATGACGTGACCGTGTGCGCGGCTGAATTGGATGCGACATTGAAGGGAGTGCTTGACGTGTACTTCACTTTCAGCGGTGAGGGCTACGAAATCCTGGACTGGGTGTTTGAGAGATAGGATCTTATAAATCTCAGGAGGTGAAATATGAGGAAGGCGTTTTTTATTTCGGTGATTCTCGCTCTGTGCGTGCCGGTGATGTTCGCGCAGGAAAAGGACATGGACTATTATCTTTACCGGGGAAAGGAGACTTTCAGCATCGTGCACGGAATGTTCGGAGTGATTGCCCGTGATGATGTTCCTGTCTACAAGGACATGACGCATGAGTTCGGCGAGGAGCCAATCTTCTTCCTGAAAAAGAATGACGTGGTGAATTTCCTCCGCGTGTCAAAGGACTCATGGCAGTACAAGTCCGGGGATAATTTTCACCGCTGGAAGATTGAGACGCAAATTGATTTCAGGGAGGGATGGATTTCCGGCCATGACGTTATCCTTATTTCGAACAGCCGCAATTTTGTTCCTTTATACAGGCAGGAGAACTCATATTTTTATATAAACGGAGGAGCAGAATTCGACGGAACTTTCCAGCCTCCCTTCACACGATTGGTCACAGGAACGGCCAAGGGAGGAAAGGGCTACTGGAACGGCGGAGTTGAATACATGGAGATGGGAAGCGGGGACACTCCTTTCTACACCGAGTATGACAATCCGCATTACGCAGACAAAATCAACGTGCTCAAGTGGGACGAGAACGAGGGAAATTTCGTGAGCCAGGTAATCAACACGAGCCGAGATCCTTCTGACAGTCGTTATGTGGAGGAGTCGACTCTCTGCTCCGAGAATGACGCGATTCTTACGACACGAGAGAGCTTCAAGTCCGAGGAATATTACGCCCTGATCCGTGCCATCGAGACGAACGACATGGCTCTCCTGAAAAAGGTGATTGCGACAGGATACAAGGCCGAGCAGATGTTTGAGAATGAGAGTCCCTTGGTGCGCGCGGTAAAATGCAAGAACAAGGCTGCCCTGAGCCTCATGCTCGAAAGCGGATTTACGGAATACATTTGGATTTCTGTTCCCGGCTGGGATGACATCGGCCAGATTACCATAGACGAGTGGCAGAAACGGCAATGAACCGATATCTTTTCAAGCAGGCCTTTAAAATCACCATACCCATTTTCTTCGGGTACATCGCCATCGGAATCCCTTTTGGAATCAACATCGTTGCCGCAGGATATCCCTGGTGGATTTCTCCTTTGATGAGCGTCATAATTTATGCGGGTGCGGGGCAGTACGTCGCGGTGGGACTTTTTGCCGCGGGACTCTCCATCCCACAAATTATGATAACCGAGCTTTTCGTGAACATACGCCACATAGTCTACGGACTTTCGCTAATCACCAAATTCAAAAAGACGGGAAAGTGGAAGCCGTACTTGATTTTTGCCCTCACCGACGAGACCTACGCGATTCTTACCGGCGTTGATTTGCCGAAGGATGCTCCTGCAGGTCCCTTCTACGGATGCATCGCCCTTTTGAACCACATTTACTGGATTCTCGGAGGTGTCATCGGGGCTGTTGCGTGTACCGTGCTGCAGTATTTCCACATGGAGCAGTATCTTCAGGGAGTTGATTTTGCTCTCACGGCCATGTTCGTCGTAATTTTGATTGAGCAGATACGAAAATCCAAGGACATCTTTCCGCCTGTGGTGGGAGGACTTACCTGCGTCGCGGGCGTAATCCTTTGGAAACTCGGAATCGTTCCCACGAACAACATCATCCTTGTGGCCATTGCCCTTGGACTTGCGGTCATTGTGCTTGTGCGGGGCAGACAGTTCTTTAGTAAAACGGCGAAAAATATTTCGGCGAAAAACATTTCAGCAAAAAAACTTTCGGAGGAAAATGATGCTCAGTCTTAAGATGGCTCTCTTTGCAACGGTGTGCATTGCGTTGGTGATTTTTTCGGAGCGTCTTTTCCCCTTCGCACTTTTCAGCAAAAAGGATCCGCCTCCGCTAATCCGCTTCATTGAAAAATACATTCCCTCAATGGTAATCGCAATCCTGATTGTCTATTGCCTGAAGGACATAAGTTTCGCCGCATCCCCGTTCGGAGCACCCCAGTTGATTGGAGTCGCCGCCGCCGTGGTCCTGCATCTCACGCTGAAAAATCCCATGGTGAGCATTTTCGGAAGCACAATCATCTACATGGTACTCTCGCGCGTCCTGGGGTGAGGGATTTTTGGGATGCTCCTTTATTTCAGGAAAACAAACTCCTCCAGCTCGCAGATTGTCCTGCCGTTGAAGAACATGCTTGTCCACTGGTCCTTGGGAAGGTCAATGTCCGCCTTGAAATAAATCGCGTGCCGTCCCGTGAGATTTTTTACGCGCGTCCTGTAGATTCCGTCCCCGAGTCCGATTTCCACCGTGCCGATTTTCTCGTCGTCGCTGAACACATGGAGCTTTCCACGGCAACCGCAGCCCTTTGTCTTAACCGCAAGTTCCATTGTGGAAGTTGAGAAGTCCTTTCCGAAATCAAAATATTTATAGCCTATCTCGCATCCGTCCTTGATCTCTGCGACCGTGCGTGTGAACAGGTCCTTTTCGGTGACGAAGCATCCTCCTTTGAGCACGCATGCAATCTCCGCTTTGGTCATGCGGTACGGATTCAGGCTCTCCTCAAAGCCGAGGGATGTCATTTCCACAGGCGGTATGCTGCCGTCGGGGAGTATGCTGATTTTTTCAACGCACGCGCGCCTTGAGAATATTGAGTTGTTAGTCATGCGGTGATAGAAGATGTACCATTGTCCCTTTATGTTGCAGATTGAGCCGTGGTTGTTTCCCCTGGGATAGTCAACTCCGTTGTCAATGATGTAGCCCCTGTAAGTGAAGGGTCCGGTCGGGAACGTGGATGTGGCGTATGCAAGACGGCTTCCTGAGCGCGGAGAATAGATGAGGTAATATGTGTTCCCGATTTTCCTTGGTGAACTTGCCTCGTAGAATCTTATTTCCTCCGGGATTTCCTTGCGGTCGTCAATGACTCTTTTTTTCAGGCTTCCCGGAATGATTTTGTACATGGATTTTCCATCAATCTCGTTCATGTTGGAGCCTTCGAATCCGTAGTAAACGTAGACCCTGCCGTCGTCGTCAACCAGAACTCCTGGGTCATTGAAGATTCCCTCGTCCCCGCCGTCCTCAGGGGCATATTCGTAGGTGGAGAGAAATGTGAAGGGACCCTCCGGTCTGTCGCTCACGCTTACGCATCCCTTTGCGCCCACGATGTATGTGTAGAGATAGTATTTTCCGTCTTTTTCAACAACGTCGGGGGCATAAAGCTCATGGTCAGTGTGAGGTACGCTTGATGGATGGTCAGAATCCGGCCTTGTGTGGAAGATGTGACCGTGGCATGTCCAGTTGGAAAGGTCGTCAATCGGCGCGCTCCATGCCTTGAGCTTGAAGTCGCAGAATTTGTCGATTCCGAACCTGTCATGCGACCCGTAGATATAAACCCTGTCCCCGAAGACCCTGGGCTCTCCGTCCGGTATGTTTTCCCACAAAGGTAAAATTGGATTCGCCATGTTTCCCTCCTGATTTAGTTCATCGCCTCTTTAATTGCCGCAAGAAGATCGCCGTATTCCTCGAACGCCTTAAGGTCCGGGTTGTCCGCCTTGATTTTGTCTGTGCTGCGGAAAAGGAATCCCGCCTTGCTCGCACGGATCATCGCGAGGTCGTTGTGGCTGTCACCGGATGCGATGGTGTCGTAGCCGATTGACTGGAGCGCCTTTACCGTGGTCAGCTTGGACTGGGGACATCTCATCTTGAATCCCGTGATTTCTCCTGATGGCGCGACCTCAAGTGAGTTGCAGAAGATTGTGGGCCATCCGAGCTTTTTCATCAGCGGGGA
>JAEEYO010000023.1 GCA_016288205.1 Treponema sp.
ATTCAGCCACTTCGCCTTATCCGCCAATGAGAATGTCATCTCAAACGGCCACGACGCAGCGTGACCGGGAGCATCCCACACGAACACCGGATACTTGCCCTCAAAAAACTCAATTTGTTTGTCAAACAATCTGTGATCCGCAGTCAATCCAGGCAGGAAAATCAGCTGATGATCAGTATTCACCGCTTCTGTGTTTATCCAATAATGAATTGTTCCCAAGTTTGTTGTAAATGTTTTTGCGGTCATATTATTGCTCCTTTAATCTAAATCAAAATCAGTTCGGATATTCATCACCACATCAACTTCATTCAGAATTTTTATAAGCCGCTCATCCAGATCCGAATGATTGTCGTGGTAATCTATTTCTGCATATTGGGGGCGGGCTGAAAATGCAAGTTTTTCTTCTTCCAGACTGAACTCGGCGTGAACCGTCGCCTTGTTTCCGCGGGCATCCAAACGAATCCATTTTTGCAATTCTGAAATATACACAGTGTTTAGAGCATGAATGATATAACCGTCACTGTCATCATCTCCACGCGTCAGTTTTTGATAACTGATTCCCGCAGGGACTCCATTCCCGCGAAGCAAAGCCGCAAGAAGACAGGATTTTGTCCAGCAGATTCCGGTTTTATTTTGTAAAACTTCGGCTGCATTTTTTGAAACGATTTTTGCCTTTATATCCCAAGAATGAGGAATTTCATCACGGACAAATTTGTATGCCTTTTTGATGTAATCAATGTGTGAATCAGAGTTTTCACGAAGCTCTTTGATTTTAGCCTCAATTAGCGGATGTGAAAAATTTATGCTTGGTGTTTCTTTAAGATATTCATTTAGATTTTCATTCCCGCTAAAAAAATCCTTTACTCGTTTACAGACCTCAACCATCACTTCATCTGAAGGTAAATGTTTGCTGTCGATTTCTGCAGCAGTGATTGGACAGTCAAAAATCTTTCCGGCTTTGCTGAATACTCTGTCTGCCGGGAAGAAAATATCATTTGGTGAAGCAATAATTAAAAGCGGGGCTTTGAATGAAGCCAATTCTTTCCTACGGTATTCTTTTGGGGGCTTCATTTCCATTTTGTAAGAAGACATCATCAAATCGAAAAATTCTCTCCATATTGTGTCGCCATTCCCGCCCATAGTTTCGATGACGGCATCGAGTGTTTTTTCAGACGGATTAGAATAGTACTTTATAAAAGGCACAACCATCTTTCCCAGCATTGGAAGAATTGGACCATGTGCTATTCCCGATGGAACAAGCAGCAAAGATTTATCTGCCATTTTTGGGAAAAGTTTCGCAAATGATAAAAACATTGCAGCACTGTATGATGAGACGACAAATGAAATTTTGTCAATATTATAATGATCAAGCACTTCCTTAATCCATAGACCGTAATCGTCATTTTTTCTGATATTTCGATAAGGTTCGCTCTTGCCCGGCATTCCGATTACATCAGGTGCGATAATGCTATATTCAGAAAGCAGCGGAAGAAACAGTTTGAGATTGAGTGTCGTAATTCCATTGCCGCCATGAATTGTGCAAATCCTCGGTTTGTCTTTATCACCAACCAAAAGACAGTGAGTTTTGCCGAAAGAAGTGTCGAAATAACTCTCCGAATACGGCACATTGAGCGAGGCAAGTGTTCTATCGTAGAATGTATGCATCTTCATGAGACTGTCTTGGTTTTTGTAAACGAACTTTCCATTTTTAATTTTTGCGGTCATAAATCCCCTTAAGCCAGTCAATTCGTCGGCTCATACATTTTTCTACAATCGAACTTTTTGTTGCTGTTTCATAGCCGTGGCAGGTGCCTTTTATATCATGAACTTCAACCGGGATGCCATGGAACTTTAACTTTTCAGCAAAGTCAATCCCTTCATCGTGGAGACAGTCATATTCTGCAACCTCAATGTAAGTTGGCGGAAAAAAATCTACGGAGTTTATTTCTGAAATTGACGAATATTTTGCCTGGTTTTCATCCTGATCTTTTAAATAGATATTCCAAAAAATTTTATCACAATTTGAATCCCAGATTGGAGTGTCATTAAATCGCTTCATCGAAGCAGAGTTCATTCTTTTATCAAGAACAGGATAAATAAGCATTGCTCCTTTTGGAAGCGGCTGATTTCTGTCGTACAGCATAACTGTAATCGCAGCGGCAATGTTTCCGCCTGCACTATCTCCCGTTACAATGATCTTTTCTTTGCTGATATTCAAGGTTTCTGCGTTTTGTAAAATCCATATATATGTGCTATAACAATCTTCAATTGCAACAGGGTAGCGGTGTTTGGGCATCAATCTGTAATCAGGTAAAACAACTTTGCAATTTACCCTTTGTGCATACCATTTGGCAATCTGATAATGAGCCATCGATGCCCTCATCAAAAATCCTCCTCCATGAAAAAACATAATGCATGGAAGGTTATCTTCATAGTTCCGAGGTTCGATTATCAAAGTTGAAAGTTTTGCCCCATTATAACCAGGTGTAGAATATTTTTTGACATTAACGAATTTATCTGCTTTACATCTGGCAAAGAGATAAGCAATATTTATCAGCGGATACAAACGCCCAACCATCGAACCGCTGTAAATTGAGATGCTTTTTAATTCTTTGTTTATTGGGTACTTCATAATTCTTCCTATTTAGCCGCTTC
>JAEEYO010000024.1 GCA_016288205.1 Treponema sp.
AAGTAAGTAATATCTGTAAAGTTGCAGATATTTTGTCGGGTGGAACACCGAGTAAAGCAAATTATAACTTTTGGAATGGTAATATTCCATTTTTTGGACCGACTGATTATACAGGAGATATGTTCCAGCTTGCTACTGCTGAAAAAATAACACAAGAAGGTCTAAATCATTGTGCGTCATCGCTATTTGATGAAAATACAATAATTATCACCGCAAGAGGCTCTGTTGGAAAACTTGTAATCGTTGGAAATCCAATGGCTATGAACCAATCTTGTTATGCTTTGAAATCAAAAAATTCAAATCAGTATGAATATTTGTATTTTTTGACTATTCAACTTATTGAAAGTCTTAAAGTCAAAAGTTCTGGCTCTGTATTTAAATCAATAATTACATCTGATATTGAAAATTCGTTTTTAACTATTGCGGATTCAACAATAATAGATTCTTTTTGTGAAAAAGCTAAGCCACTATTTTTACAGATAAAAGAAAATTCGAAAGAAACTCAAAAACTCACTTCATTACGCGACAGACTGTTGCCGTTGCTGATGAACGGACAGGTGGAGGTAAAGTAAGTGAGCGTTCCATTTTCCACTTAATAAGAACTGACAGATTGAAATAAAATATTGGGCTTATTCCTTAAAAATATACATTTAAAATGAATTATTTGTCAAAACTTGACAAAATACGGTAATTAGGTTATATTTTCTATAGAGGTGTTTATGCTTTTAGGTTTTGGCGGTAAGAATTGTTGGTGTTTTAAGGATTGGATGCAAATAGACTTGTCTCTTGGTGAAGGAGTCCCGGCGGATGTTTCGATGGGGCTTCCGGCCTGTACTGCAATGTGCTTTAAGGGAGCCAATGCTTCTGGTAAAACAAATGCGCTTAAGGTCTATGCATTTATCTATGATTTTGTAAGATATAGTTTTTCAAATGCTCCGGATAGACCGATTATGTTTGCTTCTTTCTTTCACAACGATGAACCAGCTGAATTCTATGCAGAGTTTCTTGCAAATGAAGTTTATTACCGCTACGAATTAACTGCATCAAAAAAAGCTGTTATTACAGAACGCCTCTTTAGAAAGAAGAATGAAGAAGGCTCAAGAGAAACAGAAATTTTTGTCCGCGAAGGAAATGATGTTACAAAGAATACCTTATATAAAGGGCACAAAGATATTCTGTTTAGAGACAATGCATCGTTCATAGGAACATTAAAGCAATACAATCTTCCCGAAATTTCAGATGTTTATGACTTCTTTTTTAAAACAGCAATTAATGTAACTTATTATGGTATGAGTGATCGAGGCGAGAATGATCCTCAGGGGCTTACGAATTATTATTATACTCATCCTGAAGAATTAAAATTTACTGCAGAAAAAATTAAGTGTTTTGATACAGGAATCAAAGAAATAGAAATAAAGACCAGAGTAAATGAGCTAGGACAGCTTTATGCGTATCCTGTTTTTTATCATGCTCTTTCTGATAATAAAACTCACGCAATGGCTTTTAGCGAAGAATCCAGAGGAACACAGGCTTTGTTCTGTAAACTTAATAACTACTTTGAAGTCTTAAATGATGGTGGAGTTCTTGTTCTTGATGAGTTTGATATCAATCTTCATCCGGACATTCTTCCTCATATTTTGGACTGGTTCATCAAAGCCGAAAATAATCCAAAACATGCACAGATTCTTTTTACGACACACAATGTTGATATTATGGATATTCTTGGACGTTATCGTACTTATCTTTTTGAAAAGGAAGATGGAGAAAGTTTCTGTTACCGTCTTGATGAACCTAAATTACCTAGCTTGCGTAATGATCGACCGCTTTCTGGCCCTTACAGGAAACACTTGATTGGAGGTTTTCCAAAAATTGGCAGCAAAGAAGACTAATCCAAGAAAAGAGCGTTTTCTCTCAAATCTTCCTACGCAGGAATTTATTTCTGAAATTTCTGATGCAAAAGGAAAACTGTCTTTCAGCTTTAAATATTTTGATGGCAGCCAGAAAGCAGGACAGGACTTTAAAGACTGGAACGATAAACAAAAACTGGAATTGCTCGAAAAACTCCGGGACTATTCTCGTGAGGGCAAGTTGTTCTGGCTTAATCAGAGAGTTGGTGGTGGAGGGTTGAAAGTTTTGGAGATCTATGGAACTTTTCCAAGGAATTCAGATTTTGAATACCCAAAGCATGTTCCCGAAAAAGTACGATGGGCAAGATTTAGAATGGAAAGCGCAATGCGTCTTGTCGGCTTTTTTATTGACGAAGAACAAGCAAAAGAATTCAATTTGGCAACAGAGATATTTTATATAGTTTTTTTGGATAGAGAACATAGATTTTATAAAATGGAAAAAAAGTAAGTGTATTTAAATTTCTATCTAGTTATGAACAGACAGGTGGAGGTGAGGTAAAAGATGGCTGCTTATTCGTGTGGAGCCTTATGACACGTCGAAGTCCATTGTCTTGGGCTCTAGTCCCTCGGCTCTTACGGTGAGTCTTGCCTTTCCCTCTTTGTAAGTGGAGCGGAGGATTGCGCAGGCGTGACCTTTGTAAGTTTCGCTTTCATGATCCGTGTAGTCTTCGCTCGTGATGGGGTTTCCTGAGCCTAAGCCTGAAAGTTTTGCGCCTCCTTCAACTTTAGCCTCAATCTTTATTGACGCATCCGGGACAATGCGGCCATTTGCGTCCACAATTTCAATCATCACAAATGCAGCGTCGTGTCCGTCTGGGCGCAATGATTTTTTCTCACAGCTCAATCTTATCTCCGAAGGTTTTCCCACTGCGAAAAGAGAGTCGCGGCTTATCTCACGTCCATCTGTGTAGCTTATCGCCTCAACTTTTCCGCTCTCATAGACCGCTTCGAATTCCGCAAGATTGGGCATGGGTTTTTCAAAGGACACTTTTTTTCTTCCCACGGATTTTCCGTTTATGAGAACCTCGACTTCCTCCGCTCTGGAAAAGACGGCTATTTTTACAGGCTTTCCTTCGTATCCCTCGTAGCTCCAGTTTTTTTCGAACTGAGGGAAGCCCCAGGATGTCATCATCTCCACTTTGTCAAAATCTTTCGGATGCCTTGTGTAAACGTGAGTTTTTTCCGAGCCCCACACGACGCTCCTGTATTCTCCCTGTGGAAGAAGGATGCCGGTAATGTCGTAGTCAGCGTCCTCCGCAGTCCTGTATGGAAAAAAGGATGTCTGTTGCGGTAAAAGTTCCCAGGGCTTTTTGTTTACGACTGGATCGTTTTTGTCCGCGTAGAATGCTTTTCCAATGCCAGCTTCCCCAAGATAGTCCCACGCCGTCCATGTGAAGTCGCCGATTACATAAGGGTGTGCCTCGATGAACGGCCATCGGTAGCCAATCTCCTTTGGAAAATTCTCGGAGCCCAAAATGACACGCTCGGGAAAAAGCTCGTGGTCCCTTTCATAAATGTCCTCCATATAATTGTAGCCCACGATGTCAAGTCCGTTCGTAAAAGGCTCGGTCACACGCTCCCACAGGTTCTCATAAAATCCGCTGCTTGCGTTCTGTGCAAGATTCTGTCCCTTTGCAAGCTCGTCGTCAAGTCCGCTCCAGAGAGAACAGATTCCGTTGCTCACAGGTCTTGTCGCATCCAGTTCCTTGATTGCCATTGCAAGCCTGGTGGATTTTTCATATCCGTTTCCGAGACCTCCGCGCTCAGGAATTTCGTTTCCGGTTGACCAGATGATTACCGAAGGACTACTCCTGTCCCTTTTTATGAATGATGTCAAATCATTTTTCCAGTTCGCCTCAAAAAACTGATTATAATCTCCGCCTCTTTTTCCGATTGCCCACGCGTCAAACGCCTCGTCAAAAATGTACATGCCAAGACGGTTACAAGCTTCGACCAGTGCCGATGACGGAGGATTGTGCGCCGTCCTGATTGCGTTGAAACCGACTTCCTTGAGTTTTTTGATTTTCCTTGCCTCGACCTCATAAAGCGAGACCGCTCCCAGAAGTCCGTTGTCGTGGTGAAGACATCCGCCCTTGAGCTTTACGTTTTTTCCATTGATCAAAAGTCCCCGGACGGAATCTGCGGAGATTGTCCTTACTCCGAAAAGGATTTCCGCCTCGTCAGCTTCCATGTCATCTTTTTCCTCAAGATGCGTCCTGTACTCACCCTTGCTTTTTACGCTCACTTTCAGTGTGTAGAGATTCGGTGAGTCCGCATCCCACAGTTTCGGGTTTTTTAGATTTAGCGAAATGTATGCAGTCTCTTTTGAATTTGCCGCGACAAAAATCTTTGCTTTGGATGATGCGGCTGTCGTGTCGTTTTTATCTTCCGGGAAAAGGTTCACGCAGACTTCGACAATCCTGTTTTCAAGAGTTTCGTTTGCAATTTCAATCTGTGTCCTGATGAATGCCATGCCGCCGGAAATTTCGGATGTATATGCGTAGATTCCGTCATCCGCGATGTGGACTTTCGGTGATGTGCAAAGTTTTACTCCACGGTAAAGTCCAAGCCCTGTGTACCATCTTGAGTTGCTTGCCGAGCCGGTATTCGCGTTCACCGTAATCCTGTTTTCTTTTCCGAAAGAGACGCAGGGAGTGAGGTCAACAAAAAAAGGAGCGTAACCGTAATTTTGATGCGCAATCTTGCAGCCGTTCAAATCCACCGAGACATTTGCCATGGCTCCGTCGAATTTAAGTCCGACCTTTTTGTCCTTCCACTCATCCGGGAAAAAAACGAGCTTTGTGTAATTGCACATTCCGCCGTTGAAATATCCGCTGTCACATCCTGCAGGACAATCCTTCGAGACCGGGGTTCCAATCATTGCGTCGTGCGGAAGATTTACCGTCTCTCCCGGATTCTCAAGCCCGCCGATGGAATCAAGATAGCCCCATCTGAAAGTCCAGTTTTCGTCGAGTGGAAATGATTTCATAAAACGCTCCTTGATTTGTTTTCTATTCTTTCTTAAACCGTGAACTGAACCATCTGGTCGCTGATGTTGCTTATGGCGTCTTTCATTCGGACTGACATGCTCGTAAGGTCGGCTCCGTTCTGGCTTACGTTCTGTGCTCCACCCGCCATATCCTCCATGTTTTCCCGCATCGTGCTTGTGGATTCGGTGAGGCTCGTCATGCTCTCAAGAATCGTTTTGTTTCCGTCCGCCATGTCGTGGGCCGCTTTCGTAACTTCCTCGCTGTGGTTTCTCATCTCCTGAAGAGTGTCAATCATCTGCTTGGATTTTTCGTTCTGCTCTTCCATGGAATTTTTTATCCGCTGCACAAGCTGGTTTGTCCTCGTGATTTCGGATGACACTGCCGTAAATGCCTCGCTCGATTCCTGGGATGCCTCGACCACTTCGTCAATGGAAAGCTGAATCTCCTTGAGCTGCTCTCCGATTTTCTTTGACTGGATTGTTGAGGTCTCCGAAAGATTTCTGATTTCATCCGCGACTACCGCAAATCCCTGACCCGCTACTCCCGCGTGTGCTGCCTCGATTGCAGCGTTCATGGCAAGAAGGTTCGTTTTGTTCGCAATGTCCGCGATTGTCTTGTTCGCAACCTGGAGCATCTTTGATTTAGCCTCAATGTTCATAATCTTTTCGCTCACGGCTTTTTCCTTTGTCTGTCCGGATTGCGCCTGCTCGTCCAAAGCGGAGAATGACGTTGCCATCTCGTCCACCACGGAATTTACGCTCTGAATATTTCCGACCATTTCTTCCACCGAGTTGGTCGCGGATTTCACGCCGTTTGCCTGGGTCGTAATCATCTGCTCAAGGGAGTCGATGTTCTTTGCAATTCCGTTCACAGCATGGGCCGCTTCCTGCACGCTGTCGTTCTGAGCCTGAATGGAGTAGTGCACGCTGTCGATGTTCGAGATGATGTGGTTGATTGCAGCCGCCGTTTTTTCAGTGGACTCTCCCATGTCGTTTCCCACTTTGCTCAGCTTTGATTCCGAATCCTTGACCTTCGCGATGATGCTCTGGAATTTCTCAAGGAATTTATTTTCCTCATTCACAAGCTCGTCGAAAACTTTGAAAACCGAGCGCCGCTTCATCGTGACTCGTTTTGTCAAATCCGCATTGCCGCTTGAAAGTTCCGACACGGCGTTTTTCAAAAGTTTCAGCTGATTTACAAGAGTGACTATGGTTGACGTGAGCTCAACGATGATGAATATTACAAGTGCGGCGAGCAGAAGCCAGAACCAGACGTGCTGATAGAAAAATGCTTTTTGCACGAATTGAATGCTTGAGTCAGTCGCGCTTACCGCATCCTCTCCGTTGGACGCTTTCAGGTTAAAGCGGTATTTTCCGGGACGCAGGTTTGTGTATGAGACGTTCCTTGTGCTTTCCCAGTCCGAGAAATCAGCGTCGAATCCGTCGAGCTTGTACATGAAACGGACATATTCCGCGGAGATGAAACTCAATCCAGTGTATTTTATGCTGACCCTTTTTGTTCCGGGTGGCAGGATAATCGCTTTGCCGTCCGGGTAAATCGTCTTTTCGTCCACCATGATTTTTTCAATGTTCACGACCGGGGCAATTTTCGTAGCGTTCATTGAGCTTGGTTCCGTTACAGCCACACCGTCCACGAGAGGAAACCATACGAGACCGCGTGAGTCAAAAAGAGCGAGACTTGTGGATGTGACACCCCTTGTTTTTAGTCCGTCAAAGCGGCTGAAAAATTTCGGCGAGAGAGTCTGCTTCTTTCCTTCCGCCATGCTGATTAAATCCTGGACTTTTGCATTGCTCACACCGTTGTTGCTCGTAAACCATGCGTTGCCCGAATTATCCGCGACAATCTGGAAAATGCTGTCGGTACCGAGTCCCGTGGATTTCGTGTAGTTGAAGAATTTTCCGTCCTTCATCCGGCTCACCCCGGTTCCCGTGCAAATCCAAAGCGCGCCGTCGGATTCCTTGCTGATTTTGAAAATGATGTTTCCCGCAAGTCCGTTTTCCGTCGTGTAGTGATTGGTGATTCTTCCGTTCTCCCAAGTCATGATTCCGCCGCCGTCAGTTCCGAGCCACACCTTTCCGTCCGCCGGATCCTGAAAGATGCACATGATGTATTCGTGGGGGAGTCCCGTTGCGAGTGTGTACCGCTCAATCGCCCCGGTGCTTTTTTTCACCACGTTGAATCCGGATGTGGTTCCTATGTAAAGGTCGCCGTTTTTTGAATCTTCCACTGCCACGCGAACCTTGTCTCCGCTAAGTCCCTCCTGCGATCTCCATTGACCGACAAGCTCTCCGTCTGGTGAGAATCTGAGCTGACCGAGTTTCGCATAAGTGCTCACGAGTATGTCTCCGTTTTCGCATGTTCCCACGTGCCTGACCCTCGCTCCCTCGCAGAACCGTGTAATCGCATTTTCCTCGCGGATCGGTGTGTAGGTGCCTCCTGAAATCCTGTAGCAGATGAGTCCGTTGTTGCATCCGAGCCAGATTCTTCCGTCCTTTCCTTCCCCGATCGCATTTACCGATGTGGAAAGCGAGTATGTTTTGAAAAGTCCGTGGTTCATCTTCAGGACACCCGATCGGTCCGTCGCAATCCAAATGTTTCCCTCGTTGTCTTCAAGAAGCCGGTTCAGACTGTTGTCGGGAAATCCGTCGCTTTCGGAGTAGCGGTAAAATTTTCCGTCCTTGAGGATTGAGATTCCAGCGTCGGTTGAAAACCACATGTTTCCGTTTTTGTCCTGAATGATGCTGTTGATGAGAGTTCCGTTTTTTGTCCCGCCTGAAACATCGTAAACCGTCTCGTTGCTTCCTGAGACTTTCACCGCGTAGTGTGGCTCAATTCCGTACCAGAAGGCTCCCGATGAATCCTGTGTGATTGAGTTCGCGCATGCGTTTTGAAGCCGCTCGTCCTTGAATGTGTATTTTGAGAATGATTTGTCATAGCAGTAGATTCCGCCCTTTTCCGCAGTGGCAATCCAGACCCGGCCTGAGTTGTCCGCATAAAGTGAGTTGCAAAGTCCCCTTAAGTCGGTGAAGGATGATGTGTTCGGTGTGCTGATTTTGAAATCCTTTGTGATGTAGACGATTCCTCCCGCGGTTGCCACCCAGACAGTCCCGGATTTGTCCTCTGCCAGTGCCCTGATTGAGTTGTTGGGAAGTCCGTTTTCCGTGGTGAAGGAAAGAATCTCCTCGTCGCTGTCCATCACGATTCTGAAAAGTCCCTCGTCGTTGCTTCCCGCCCAGATTGCTCCGTCCGAAGTCTGAAGAAGTGCCCTCGTGGATGCGAAATTGTATTTCGGGTCGGTTCCGTTGTTGTAGATTGAAAACTCCGCTCCGTCAAAACGCGCGAATCCGCCGTAGGTTCCGATGTAGATGTAGCCGGTCGAATCCTGGATGATGTCCGTGATTGTGTTTCCGGGAAGTCCGTCCTCGGTTGTCCAGCCGCGTGTCACAAATTCCGACATGAAGTCATCGCCGCTTTGTGCGCTCAATGCCGTAGTTGCAAGAAAAATCAGTCCAAGGGAAATAATTGCGGAAAAAAGTCTTTTCATAAGTCCTGTTGCCTCATAATCAATGTTCCCTCCATTATATACGATGTCTGCAATATTTTCCACAAAAAAATTGATTTTGTAGATTTCGTAGATTTCGTAAATTTCGTTGCAGATTTTACTTGTCTTCTACACAGTCTTTCCGCTCCCTTGACTTTCATCAAAATTGCATATAAAATAGAAGAAATTTTGTTTTCAAATCATTTTTTGAGGGTAATGCTGTGAAGATTTCTGGTTCACGTGTTGTGATTGAATGCCTTGTGGAGCAGGGTGTTGACACTATTTTTGGCTATCCGGGCGGAGCCATTTTGAACATTTATGACGAGCTGTATAAAAATCAGGATAGAATCCGCCATATTCTTACCGCACATGAGCAGGGTGCGTCCCATGCCGCTGACGGATATGCGAGGTCCACGGGAAAAGTCGGAGTCGTCTTTGCAACAAGCGGTCCCGGAGCGACGAACCTTGTAACTGGAATTGCGACCGCATACATGGACTCTTCCCCCATCGTGGCGATTACCTGCAACGTCCCCACATCGCTTTTGGGTAAGGACTCTTTCCAGGAGATTGATATTACCGGCGTGACCATGCCGATTACCAAGCACAATTTTATGGTAAAGGACGTGAAGGATCTTGCGTCCGTAATCAGGGAGGCATTTGTCATAGCGAAATCTGGTCGTCCGGGTCCTGTGCTCATTGACATTCCCAAGGAAGTTACCGCGGCTGAGGTTGAGTTTGAGCCGATGAAAAATCCTGACGAGGTGATTGTCTCTGCGGAGAGCGCAAGTTTGAACCGTGCCCTGACAGTTCCCGTTCCAAGCGATGAGGAAATCAAATCTGCCGCTGAAATCATCAACAACGCGAAGAGACCCGTGATTTATGCGGGCGGTGGAGTCATCATCTCGAACGCTTCCGACGCTCTCCTTGAATTCGCGACAAAGGCCGACATCCCGGTTTCTCAGAGCATGATGGGCCGCTCGGCATTTCCGTCATCCAATCCGCTGGACATCGGCATGGTCGGTATGCACGGAACCAAGGCGAGCAACATGGCCGTAACCGAAAGCGACCTTCTGATTGCGCTCGGTGCAAGATTTTCTGACCGCGTTATTTCAGACTCATCCAAGTTCGCCGCCAACAGCAGGATTCTTCATATTGACGTGGATCCCGCGGAAATCAACAAGAACATCGCCGCCACAAACAGTCTGGTCGGAAACGTGGGAGATGTCCTCAAGAGACTTATTCCTCTGATTAAAAAGGCGGACCACAGCGAATGGAAGACACAGATTGCCGACTGGCGCAAGGTCTATCCCAAGATGTATGACTCAAAGCCGGTGGACTCAATCAATCCGAAGTTCCTCTGTGAGTGCATTCACGACATCGCTGGTGACGACACTTTCATTACTACGGAAGTCGGTGAGCATCAGCTTTGGACAGCCCAGCACTATCCCTTTGAAAAACCGCGCCGCTTCGTGACATCAGGTGGTCTCGGAACCATGGGATTCGGAACCGGAGCCGCAATCGGAATACAGATAGCGAACCCCAAGACAAGGGTCGTGCATATAGCGGGAGACGGTTCTTTCAGGATGAACTGCAACGAGCTTGCAACAATCGCACATTACAATCTTCCTCTGGTGATTGTGGTCGTGAACAACGGAACCTTGGGCAACGTGCGTCTCTGGCAGAGGCTTTTCTACGGCGAAAGATACAGCGCGACTACCCTTGATTTCGGTCCTGACTGGGTAAAGCTTGCCGATGCTTACGGAATTGCAGGATACAGGGCTTCCAATGAAAAGGAATTCGCCGAGGTCTTCAAGAACGCGTTTGAAAGCGGAAAGGCTTGTGTGATTGACGCGAAGGTTGACATTGACGAGCCAGTTCTTCCAATGGTGCCGGGTGGAAAAGCGATTTACAATCAGGTGATGGATTTGAACTAAAAATTGCTCAGCACAAGGAGGAGCTTAATGGCCGACATTCACGAATCTGGAGAAGACTATCTTGAGGCCATCCTCAGGATTGAAGCGGAAAAGGGAAAAGTACGCTCAATAGATGTGGCTAAAAAACTTGGTGTGTCGAAACCCAGCGTGAGCCGGGCCATGGGAATCCTTGTGGAGCACGGATATCTTTCCATTCCAAACAGCGGCAACCTGGAGCTTACCGAAAAGGGACGGGAAACCGCGAATAAGATTTACGCGAGGCACATCCTGCTTACGAACTTCCTCGTGAAGATTACCGGGGTGAGTGTGGAGCAGGCTGAGGAAAATGCGTGCAGGATTGAGCATGACATTGACGAGGATGTGAGGAACGGAATCCGGGCGTGGATGGAAAAGAACAGTTGTTCTGAATGCAGTAAAAGGGGTGACATTGAATCATCGATATGTTACAAGGCCTTGGACTGCTCTAAAAACGTAAAGAAATAAGGACGAATAATATGAAGAAAATATTTGTAAAGTTTTGTGCGGCACTCATGCTGGTTTCATCGCTTGCCATGCTCGCGTCATGTGGAAAAGGAAAGAAAGCTGACAATTCCCTTGAGGAAATAAAATCACGCGGCATCCTGATTATGGGGCTTGATGATTCATTCCCGCCGCTCGGATTCAGGGACGAGAACAACAAGATTGTGGGCTATGACGTGGATCTTGCCACCGAGGTTGCGAACCGCCTTGGAGTGAACCTTAAGCTTCAGCCGATTGACTGGGCGGCGAAGGAGCAGGAACTCAACACGAAAAAGATTGACTGCATCTGGAGCGGATTTACGATGACCGAGGAAAGAAAGGCTGCGATGGCTTTTACCAAACCGTATCTTGATAATGCTCAGGTTGCCGTGGTTCAGAGTGAGAGCGGAATCAATTCGCTTGCTGATTTGGCTGGAAAGACTGTCGGCGTGCAGGCGGGTTCTTCGGCTTGGGATGCAGTTAATGCCGATGAAAAATTTGCGGGCAGCCTCAAGGAGACTGTGGAGTTCGAGGAGAACATCACTGCGTTGAATGACCTTGGAATCGGAAATCTGGACGCGGTGGTCATGGATCAGGTCGTGGCCGGATATATGATAAAGAACTCTTCGCAATCTTACAAGATTCTTCCCGACGGACTTGCGGGCGAAGAGTATGGAGTCGCATTCAGAAAGGATGACCTTAAGCTCAGAAACGAGGTTCAGAAAATCCTTGAGCAGATGCAGGCGGACGGTACGGTCAAGGGCATTTCGGAAAAATGGTTCGGTGAGGACCTTTCCGTAATCGGTCGCTGATTTTATCCTGCGGAAACTGACATGGATTTTCTTGTTGCGTATTTTAGAAAAATCAGTCTCGGAAAACTTCTCTTGGCCATGCTCAAAAGTACGGGCGTGACCCTGGAGATTTTTTTCCTGACCCTGCTTTTTTCAGTTCCTCTCGCACTTCTTATCTGCATGGGAAGAATGTCTCGCTTCAAGCCTCTTTCCAAGCTGACTTCCGCATTTCTTCTGATTATCCGTGGAACCCCGCTCATGCTTCAGCTGATTGTGGTTTACTTCGCTCCATCCTACATTTTCGGTACGGGGCTGGGGCGCTTTTCCGCTGCAATCACTGCAATGGTAATTAACTACGCCTGTTATTTCGCGGAGATTTACAGGGGCGGGATCCAGTCGGTTCCGGTCGGTCAGTACGAGGCCTCAAGGGTCTTGGGCTTTACCGGCTCCCAGACTTTTTTCCGCATTGTGCTTCCTCAGGTGGTCAAGAAGATTCTTCCGGCGATGGGCAACGAGGTGATTACCCTGGTCAAGGATACGTCTCTTGTTCAGGTTCTTGGTGTCGCGGAGCTGTTCCATGTGGCAAAGACTCAGAGCGGACGCTTGGTTTCCGTGCTTCCTCTTTTCATGGCGGGTGTGTTCTATTTTGTCATGAACTGGGTGGTGGCAAAGCTTTTTGATTTGGCGGAGAAGAAACTTGACTACTACAAATAATTCTAAGTCCATTGATTTTAAGTCTACAGATTCCGGTGTCGCTTGCGTGGATGTGATCCGCGTGGAAAATCTTTCGAAGAGCTTCGGCGGCAAGGAGATAATCCGGGACATCTCTTTTACGGTAAAAAAGGGTGAGGTGCTCGGCATTATCGGTCCTTCGGGAAGCGGCAAGTCCACTCTGCTCAGGTGCATAACCCAGCTTGAAAAAGTGTCGGGCGGGTCAATCAGCATCTGCGGCGAGGATTTGGTGCGCGACGGTGTGTATGCCGAAAAGAGCGTGCTTCGTAAGATTGGATTGCGTGTTGGCCTTGTGTTCCAGAACTTCAATCTTTTCCCGCATTTTTCGGTGCTTCGTAACATAACGGAGGCTCAGAGGACCGTGCTCGGCAGATCAAAGGATGAAGCTGAGGCTGAGGCTATGAGGCTGCTTGAGAAGATGAATCTTTCCGGCAAGGAGAATGCCTATCCGTGCGAGCTCAGCGGTGGACAGCAGCAGAGGGTGGGTATTGCGAGGGCTCTTGCGATGAAACCCGACGTGCTCTTTTTTGACGAGCCGACATCCGCTCTGGATCCTGAGCTTACCGGGGAGATTCTTGCCGTAATCAGGGAGCTGGCCGCGGAAAAGATGACCATGGTGGTCGTAACACACGAGATGGCTTTTGCACGTGACACGAGCGACTGCGTGATTTTCATGGACGGCGGAGTGATTGTGGAGCAGGGTAATCCGAAAGACGTAATCGGTTCGCCGAAAGAGGAGCGTACCAAAATGTTCCTCAGACGCTTCAATGAAAAATAGCTGGAGATAACAGGAGGTTCGTATGCCCATTAGGATGATAGTGGTAATTGCGCTGGTGGTTTTTGCTTCCCTCTTCACGGGATTCAATCTGGAAAACAAGTGCAGCGTGTGGTTTTTCCATTCATTTAAAGATCTGCCGGTGGTCGGTGTGATTTTAGGTTCCTTCGTGGCCGGTGTCCTTGTCATGCTCCCGTTCACTTTCGGAAAGGGTGCCCGACGCGAGAAAAAATCCTCCATAAAAAAAGAGAGACCCAGAAATCAGCCAAAAGAAATCATCTCCGATGACTCCTTAAAATCAGAATCATAATCAGAAAAAAACGGAAGGTTGGATAAAAAAATCAGCTTTCCACTTTCCGTTTTCCACTCTCAACTTTCCACTTTCCACTTATTCAACCGGGTAGCAGTCGAATCCCGCGTTCCTGAGCTGCTTTCCCATCGTTCCCTCCGCATTTTCATCAACGACCACAATATAATAGGTGGTTCCCGAAGGACGGACCTCCGAATATGAGTATGCCTTGAATCCCTTGGCTTTTGCGGACTTGACCAAATCCTCCGCGTTTTTCTGATTTCTGAAAAGACCCAGCTGCTGTCTTACCTTTTTTGCGGGCTTTGTTTCCGTTTTAGTCTCAGTCTTTGGCTTGCTTTCCGTCTTTGCAGGAGCCCTCATCTCGCTTTCCTTGGCCGAAGCTTGAGCTGTGTTTTTTGTACCGCCGGATTTCGTACTTTCATCTTTCGTGCTTGGTGATGCAGGTTTCGCCGCCGCTGGTTTTGTAACGGCAGGTTTCGGAGTCATGGTCCTTGTCTCCATCTGTTCAGCAAGAGCTTCTTTTTCCTCCGCCGCACGTGGGACGAAAAACCAAAATGGAGTTCCTAGCAGCCTTGACTTGCCGCACACCACGGCATATTCCGGGCTTGAGGGATAATCTTTTTTAAGCGCGTCCGAATACTGTTTTTCCCCGGTGACGAACCAGAGCGTAAAAAGAACCTGTGGACGCACCATTTTCATGGCATCATTGTCCCGGATTGCCTTCAGCTTGGACACGGCGGTTCCAGTCGCCGAAACATTTTTCGCACGGCAGAGCAGGGACCACGCTGAGTAAAGTTCCGCGGTCGCTTTGATTTTAACATTCTTTGAGTTTTTAAGTGAGTCCGTGAGGTAGGAATCCGCAGTCTCCCAGTTTCCGCACGAAAGGGAAGCTCGCACGGCACAAAGCAAAAGATCCTCCTGACTTACCGAGGGCATTCCCTCCGCGTTGCCAGCTGAGATTGCCGCCGCATCCGCATAAGATTTTGCCGCATCCTGATATTCTCCGCATGACTCAAGCAAGCTTCCCACATAGTAGAGCAGGGCTCTTTTGTCGGAGGACGAGCATTTTCCGAGCTGCGACTTTATGTACGAAATTGTTTCTTGCACAGAACCTTTTTTGAGGGCCTCTTTTTTTATGTCCGAAGCCCCCGAAAGCCCAAAAATAGGCAGGGAAATCAATAAAAAAACTGTACAGAAAATCCTCTTCACCCACTTCATACCCTAGATTATCGGAAAAAAAACTACCATAATATTGAAAAAAACGCAAAAAAATGCTATGATTTAAAAGATATAAAGGCTTATTTTGTAGCAGGGGGAATATATGCTTACACTTAAATTCGGCGGAACTTCAATGGGATCCGCACGACGTATTCTTGACAGCGTGGATATTATGATTGGCCGCGCAAAAACTGACCGTATTTCCGTGGTCGTGAGCGCAGTGGCTGGTGTTTCAAACAAGCTTCAGGAAGCTATTGACGGCTGTGTTGCCGGCGGGAACGCTGAACCCTATGTAAGCCAGATGAGAACGATACATGAGGAAATCTGCTCGGAGATTAAGTCATCCCTTCCGGCGTTTGACTATGCACCGGTAAAGGAAAAGATTGACCATCACATGAGAAGACTGGACAAGCTTCTGTCAGGACTTACCACATTCGGTGAGTGCCCGGATTCTGTCCATTGCCGCATCATGGGTACCGGCGAGATGATAAGCGCACCCATCGTTGAGGCGGTTCTTCTTGCCAAGGGACAGAGCGTTACAACCCTTGACTCACGCAAGTATATTTTCACCACAGGAAATCAGAAGGAAGGCGACGTTGATTATGCACGTTGCGCGGAGGCTATGGCTCCATACAGGGACAATGCCGGCGGAAGTCAGCCAAGGATTTTGCTCTTCCCGGGTTTCATCTGCTCATGGATTAAGGGAACAGGCGCAAGTCCGGTGATGGGGCTCATGGGACGCAACGGAAGTGATTTTTCAGCGGCCGTCGTGGGATATTCTCTCGGCTCAAAGAAGGTTGAGTTCTGGACTGATGTGGACGGAATCTACACAGCCGATCCACGCGTGGTAAAGGACGCAGTTTTGGTCAAGGACATGAGCTATGAGGAGGCGATGGAGCTTTCATTCTTCGGCAGCAAGGTACTCCATCCGAAGACTCTCGCACCGCTTGCATCCAAGAACATTGAGGTGTGGAGCCTGAACTCATTCAATCCCTCGGCCACAGGAACACGCATCGGTCACGGTCCCTTTGAGAGTGACAGTAAATCAGGACTCGTGCGCGGAATCTCCTGCCTGAAAGATTGTGCCATGATTTCCGTAAGCGGATCGGGCATGAAGGGGAGAAAGGGAATGGCAGCCCGTGTTTTCGCAGCAGTAAGCAATGCCGGCATCTCTGTACTTTTGATTACCCAGTCATCCTCAGAATACACACTTTCATTCTGTGTGCGGAAGGCAGCCGCAAATTCTGTGCAGGATGTTCTTAAAAACGAGTTCGCCCTTGAAATCAACGAAAAGCTCATAAATCCCATCGACGTAAAATCTGATTGCGCCATCGTTTCCATTGTCGGAGATGCCATGAAGGAAAAACGCGGGGTTGCGGGCACATTCTTTGACGCACTTGCAAGCAGGGACATCAACATCCTTGCCATCGCACAGGGAGCCGCCGAAAGATCCATTTCCGCAGTAATCAACGCGGGCGACGGAGACATGGCGGTGCGTATTGCCCATCACTTCTTCTTCAATACAGTTCAGTCCATCCAGGTGTATGCGTTCGGTGCGGGTACCATCGGCGGAACCATGCTTGACCAGATTGGCGAGCAGCAGAAGGCTTTGCTTGAGCAGGGAATCGACATCCGTGTAATGGCCATCGCGAACATTGACGGAATGATTTTTGATGCCGACGGAATCAAGCTTGAGGGATGGAGAGATCAGGTAAAGGAGCGCGGAGAAAAGACCAACCTTGATAAAATCCTGGACTTCGTTAAGGAGACCAAGCCGCTCAATCCAATCTTCGTGGACTGTACCGCAAGCTACGACCTCCCCGAAAGATACATCGACATACTCAAGGCAGGCATGAACATAGCGACCCCGAACAAACGCGCGAATTCCATGAGCATGGATTTCTACCGCAAGCTTCGTGAGACCGCGAACAAAATGCACGTCCGCTTCCTGTACGAGACAAACGTGGGTGCCGGACTTCCGATTATTGACACCTTGCAGAATCTTTTCAAATCAGGAGACCGTCTGACCGCATTCAACGGAATCATGAGCGGATCCCTGAGCTATATTTTCGGCAAGCTGGACGAGGGCAAGAAATTCAGCGAGGCAGTTCTTGAGGCAAAGGAACTCCGCTACACCGAGCCCGATCCACGCGATGACCTGAAGGGAACCGATGTCGCACGCAAGGCACTGATTATCGCTCGTGAGGCCGGAATGGAGATTGAGCTGGAGGACATCCAGATGAACTCAATCTTCCCCGCAGGATTCAGTCTTGAGGGAACAACTGAGGAATTCCTGAAGAAGCTTCCCGAGCTGGACTCCTACTTCGGCGAAAAGATGGCCGCTCTCAAAAAGGAGGGCAAGGTGCTCAGGATGGGCGCAAGCATAAAGGACGGAAAAGTGAGCGTCGGTATGCTTGAGGTCGGTCCTGAGGATCCTCTCTACGGTGTGCGCGGCGGTGAGAATGCGTTTGTGTTTACCACAGCACGTTATACACCCATCCCGCTTACAGTCCGTGGATATGGAGCCGGTGCAGGCGTTACTGCGGCAGGTGTCTTCGGTGACATTCTCCGCACTGTGAGTTGGAATGTAACCAGCTTTTAATGACAACTTTTAGAGGTTAAGGGATATGGCAGACCAGAAGGAGCAGTTCCGCAAGATTGTGGCGGCTGCAATCAATCAGTTTAGGACTCAGAATAATATAGAAGGAAATGACATCTCTGCTGATGAAATCAGGGTGGAGACTCCTCCCAAGCCTGAGATGGGAGATTTGGGATTCCCTGTTTTCGTGCTCGCGAAATCTTTCCACATGGCACCTCCTGCGATCGCAAAGGGTGTGGCGGAGATTATTTCCGGGGCTGCGTCAAATGGTGCCGAACTTGGTGGCGTGAAACCGACCGAGACCGGTACTTTCCTTGCTGCGGGTCCCTACGTGAACGTAAAGCTGAACAAAGAGTCTGCTGCCCTTGACATCCTCCGTCTTGTAAAAAATCAGGGTGAGAATTACGGCTCGCTTGGTACTGACGGAAAAAAGCCCTTCGAGGGACGCAAGGTGATGGTGGAGTACTCATCCCCGAACACGAACAAGCCGCTCCATCTTGGACACATGAGAAACGATGCCCTCGGTGAGTCGGTCTCAAGAATCCTCAAAAAAGCCGGAGCCGATGTGTTCCGCACGAACATAATCAACAACCGCGGAGTCCACATCTGCAAGTCCATGCTGGCATACAAGCTCTTCCATGAGAAAAACGGCGACACTCCCGAATCTCTCGGCATGAAGGGCGACCATTTCGTAGGCCAGTGCTATGTGGAATTTGACCGCTACTTCAAGGGTGAAAAAGACAAGCCTGAGACGGCACATCCCGAGGCACAGAAAATGGCTGAGGAAATGCTCGTCAAGTGGGAAAACGGAGATGCTGAGGTTCGCGCTCTCTGGGAAAAGATGAACAAGTGGACTTTGGACGGAGTGAAGGAAACTTACGCACGTACCGGAGTTGATTTTGAAAAGCTCTATTTTGAAAGCGACACCTATCTTCTCGGAAAGGAAATCATAAACGAGGGACTGGAAAAGGGAATCTTCTTCAAAGCTGATGACGGTTCGGTCCGCATTGACATTACGAGCGTGGTTGGAAAGGACAGGGACGGAAATCCTCAGAGCAAGGTTCTTTTGAGGAGCGACGGAACTTCGGTCTACATCACCCAGGACATCGGAACCGCAATCAAGAGACACGAGGACTGGCCCTACAATCAGATGGTGTACGTGGTGGCGAGCGAGCAGATTTATCACTTCAAAGTTCTTTTCCATATATTAAGGCAGCTCGGATTTGACTGGGCGGAAAAACTCTATCACCTGAGCTACGGACTTGTGAACCTGCCTTCTGGAAGAATGAAGAGCCGCGAGGGAACCGTAGTTGATGCCGACGATCTGATTGACAATCTTCATGCGGACGCTCTCAAGGCAATCAACGACAAGGGACGCGATGAGGCAGTCGGAAATCCTGATGAGGTGGCGGAGAAGGTCGCTCTTGCGGCATTGCACTATTATCTTCTGCAGGTTACTCCAATCAAGGATATGCTCTTTAATCCGGAGGAAAGTCTTTCGTTCACCGGAAACACGGGACCCTATCTTCAGTACATGGGAGCGCGCATCGCATCCATTTTGAGACGGAGCCATGAGCAGGGTGTGGAGCCGGACTCAAGCGACGAGGCATTGCAGCTTTTGACCCACGACAGCGAGTGGGCTTTGATAAAAGAAATCGGAAGATACCCGGATGTAGTGAAGCGTGCGGCGGAGGATTTGGACCCGAGCCAGGTTGCGACATATCTCTACGACGTGAGCAAATCTTTCAGCTCATTCTACAGAGACTGTCCGATCCTGTCGCTTGCGGGTGAGAATCCTAAGCTTGCGGGTGCGAGACTGGAGTTGTGTGAGGCGACTCTGACCGTGCTTAAGAGCGCAATGGAGCTGGTTCTGGTTCCCTTCCTGGAAAGAATGTAAAAGAGGCAGCTATGAATAAAAGTTCGAAAAGAAATCCTTATGTTATCCAGACTGTTATCCTGCTAGTTTGTTTTGTAGGATCGATTTTCATGATGCTTTTGTTCAGGACTGGTTTTTATCTGGATCGGCGGACCGTTACTTTGCCCAACACCGGAGTAGAGACGGACGACCCTGTTTGTGCCGAGTTTGCCAGGAACGCGGGAAAGGTCTGGAATGAGAGTGACGGTGTGACGATCGGCGCCCAGTACGACGGATTTTTGGAGAACAAATTTCTTTACACTGAGCTTACGGACTGGTCCATTTCTCTTAACATTGACAAAAAAAGCAGGTTTGACTCTACGCCCTGGAACGGAGTTTTCGTCCTGGATGGTGAAAGACTTACAATCAGTGAGCCTGTTAAGGGTGAAAGCGTCGGTGATGTGGAGATATTCGAAAACTATACTGTGCCTCCAAAAAGCAGGAGAACTTTCGGCTGCATAATGTACACCGGAAGATTTTTCAATCCCGGGATGAGCGAACTGACCATTGAGTTCCGTCCCCACGTCCTTATCCGCCAGATTCCCGCCGCGTGGGGCATACTGATTTTCCTCGGCGCCGGCGTGGTCGCAATGTTCTCGGCGATTGTCACAATCATGTTCAGAAAAAGGGATTCCGACCGACAGAGACTGATTAACCAGCGCTTCATTGAAAGCACGCTCCTCGTCTTCGCGAACACAATTGAAGCCAAGGACTCATACACTTGCGGTCATTCGCAGAGGGTCGCACTTTACGCAAGGGAACTCGCCAACCGAATGGGACTTGATGAGGATGAGCAGGAGACGGTTTACTATTGCGCCCTTGTGCACGACGTAGGAAAAATCGGAATACCGGATGAGATACTTCACAAACCGGGACGCCTTACTGATGACGAGCGAAAGGTCATTCAGAGCCATGCCTTAATCGGAGGAGACATCTTCAAGGATTTTCCGTATATTCCCGGAATCAGGGAGAATGTGCGCCATCACCACGAGCGTTATGACGGACACGGTTATCCCGACGGACTTGCCGGTGAAAAAATTCCTCTTTTGGCCCGCATAATCTGTGTGGCGGACTGTTTCGATGCCATGACAAGCAACCGTTGTTACAGAAATAAAATTGACATAGAAAGGGTTATTGCTGATTTCAAGGAGAACAGCGGAAAGCAGTTTGATCCCGATGTTGTTCCCCACATGCTTGCTATGATTGAGGATGGAAAGGCTCCTATCCCGCAATAAATCGATGTTTCAATTCGGAGGTAAATTATGAAAAAGAGTGTTTTGATTTTTGGTCTTGCCGCTTTGTTTTTTCTCTCTGGCTGTGTGTCGAGCAGTTTTTCGAAAAATTACACGTCATGGTATGATGAGGGAGTGATTCCTGAGGAAGCGTTTCTCAAGGAAGACCAGACTCCTGAGATAATCAATGCATCCGAAAATATTGACGCGAAGTTCAGGGAGATTTCCTCGGAGTGGAACTGGTGCATCGGCAGCGTTGAATTCAATGAAAGCGAAATCCGCAACGAAAGAATCAATTCCGCGCTTACCGATTTGTGCAAGGAGACAGGAGCCAGAACCGTGCTTTGGGCGAAGAAATTTACCGACACAAAAACAGAATTCTCTGTTGTTCCGCAGACAAGCTATCATACAGTTACGGTCGGCATCAATTCCACTGTCACATATCCTGTTACGACATACGTACACAATTACTATCGTGTGAATCACTATGATTATACCGCCTATCTTTTCGTGCCGATTCCTGAGTCATACAAAATGGACTATGCACCCGGATTTGCCGCCATGGATTTGACTGAAACTGAACGGGAAAAATACAAGCAGAACACCGGTTGTCTGATAGACATTGTTTATAAAAACAGCGCCGCATATTTTGCCAATCTTTGCCACGGAGACATAATCACTCGCATAAACGGAAGCGACATTTTTACCGCTGAGGATTTTTACAGGTTCCGAAAAAACGCGGAGACCGGCGACACATGGAAAATCAAGATTGTGCGTGACGGTGCCGAAAAAGAAATCACTTTGATTTACGGCTTGGACAAGCTGATGAATTAATTCATCATTGAAGTCATCTCAGCCTAAGCCGCAAACCTTTGTGTTTTTCCAACAGACTCTATTCCCTTGAAATCAGCGTTGTGCGTCCAGCGGTGAATCCCCAGTTTTGGAATGCGAAATTCGCAAGCTCGTTGGCCGCATCGGTAAAGTCTTTTCCTTTGGTTTGGATTACGTAGGCGCATGAAGGAGAGTCGGCCTGCCGCATAGAAGCCCAACCCGCCCTCGTCGTAAAATAGGAACCCGCATCCTTTGTCGCCTGCTGCATCAAGTAGGCCATGAACTCGTTGTGAATCAGATATTCATCCTTCAAATCATACTGCAAGCTCGGATAGACCGAAAAATACGTTTTGAGGAAAGACATTGCATCCGGATTGAATGAGTCGTAAACAGTGTCCACAAAATCCCTGAATTCTTTGACCGTAAAGTAGATTCCGTGCCAGCTCTCGTGCGCCATGAACTGATGCCTAAGATGCTCGGAAGATTCCCTTGCGAAAGAGATTACCGCCCCGTGTCCCGCGCTGTAAGTTCCGTCGCCGTTGTTCAGGATAATTCCGTTGTGAAGGAGTATGTCGCGCAAAATCAGCTCACGGTTGTTCAGCTTGAAATTTTCGTTGTATGCCGTGGTGAAAAATCTTGCCATGTCGTCGGCCTTATAGTCGTGCGCGTTGTAGCCGTGCTTGTTCTCCACAAAATAGTCGCTGACCAAAGTTCCCTTGTATCCGTTCTTTTCCACAAAATATGCGAGCCTCGTAAAGAATTCGTTCTGGATTGAAAGCCGCGAGAAATCAAAGAAAAGCACGTCGGGAAATTGCTCCCATCTGAAAAGCTCGTAGTCCGCGCGTCTCCATGTGGATTTCGGCCAGAGATAAATCATGCCGAGGTCGGTGGTCAGTGGCTCCAGGGTTACTCCGGCGTCGTTGACCGTATATTTCTCTGCTGGATTTGCGCTCATCATCACGGCCTTTACGCTCTCCGCATTTTCGGTGAATTCCATTGTGGAGAAGGGATCCTTTACTCCGGCTGCCTGAATGGTGAATTTATTCTGGACTGGCGAGCGGCGTATGACAAAAGATTCTGAGCCGTAGTTGAATCCGACCTGCACCTGGTTCCCGATTTTTCCGATGTTGTCCGTTGGTGCAAGCTTAATCTCGATTTTCGGAAGCATGGTTGATTTTGAGACCGCTGTGTCGAAGATGTTTTTTCCCTCGCTCAGATTCGTGAGTCCCTGTGAGAAATCCACCGTGCCACCCTTTATACCGAAGCAGTAGAGCGGTACAATCTCGCTTGCGTCCCACCCAATTTCCGCGACGCTTATTTCTGGCTTGGCAATGTGGAAGGGAAATCCTCCGTCCACGTAGAATCCCTTTATGGCATCTCCGGTTTTAGGAACACAGAGCGAAAGTGTGATGACGGAGTTTACCGTGCGGGAGAAATCTGCCTTGACCTGCGGCTGACTTGTAGTTGCGTTCTTGTAGCCCTCGTCCTCACCGAAGGAACCGTCGTACAAAAATCCGAAGCTCACTGTTTTTTCCGTGGATTGTGTGTCCGCGTCATCGTAAACGGTGATTCTGATTGATGCGCCCGCTTTTCCTTTCCGCATGGACTGAATCTGGTTCACCTGATTGTCGGTGAATTTATAGAAGAGTGATCTCTCGCTTTCGGGCTTAAGGATTCTTCCTTCCATTGATTCCCTGTTGATTGCTGTAATTGGCTCTCCGTTGATTTCAAGGGAAGATGGAGATGGAGTGAATATCTTGAGCGTCTTTCCACATGCCGTTGTTACAATGGCCGCAGAAGAAAATAGTACCGTGAAAATCAGTTTGGATAATCTTTTCATGTTGACCCTCTACACAAATAATAGTTTTTCTTTTATAATGATGTAATGTTTGCAATCATTCCGCACAAGGACTGTCTTTTTTTTCTCTCATCCGCAGCAAGGGAAATCATCCGAGCCGCAAATTCTTCTGTGGATTGCGGAGTCATTTTCAGCCCGGTTTTTCCTCTGTGGGCTTTTACTGAATCCGTGCCGGAAAATATTCTCTCGCTTTCGGTGCTCCCTCCCCAATCCGAG
>JAEEYO010000025.1 GCA_016288205.1 Treponema sp.
CGGATTTCACTCAAGTTCTGCTCAATGGCCTCCCTGTAATCATGCTCGCCCTTCATGGCACAGTAACCGCCCAGGGGAATCAGGGAAAGTCTGTAATCCGTTCCGCCGACTGTTTTGTGAAGAAGCACCGGCCCCATGCCGACGGAAAAAGCCTCGACTTTTACACCGACTGCCCTTGCCACAAGAAAATGTCCCAACTCGTGGAAGAAAACCAAAAAACCGAGTCCCAGTATGCCCCAAACAACAGTCATCAGTTTCCCTCCAGCAGATTTTTCCGATCCACGGCGATTTTCCTCGCAGCTTTGTCCGCTTCCATCACAAGACTCAGGTCCGAGGGGCTCATGCTCCAATCATGCTCAAGTGTTTCCTCAACAATCTTCGGAATCTGAAGGAAGGAAATCCGTTTTTCAATGAAAGCCGCCACAGCCACTTCATTCGCGGCATTGAAGGCGATTGTGTATGAGTTGCCTTTTTTCGCACATTCGTAGGCAAGAGAAAGCATGGGAAAATCATCAAGACGGGGAGGAAAGAAAGTCATCTCCCTGTCAAAAAGACTGAACGGTTTCAGGTAGTTCCCGCGGATTTCAGGCCACACAAGCGCGCCAAAAATGGGGTGCCTCATGTCGGGATCGCTGATTTGGGCGTACAACATTCCGTCCCTTGTCTGCACGAGCGAATGAACCAGACTCTGGGGATGAACCACGACCTTTACCGAATCCGGGGAAATGTCAAAAAGCCTGACAGCCTCAATCACCTCAAGGCCCTTGTTCGCAAGACTCGCTGAGTCCACAGTGATTTTCGGTCCCATTTTCCATGTTGGATGTCTGAGTGCGTCCTCAACCGTGACTTTCTCGAGTTCTGTCCGTGTAAATGTCCTGAATGGTCCGCCGCTTGCCGTGATGATTATGGAGCTGACGTTTTTCTTTCCCGCCTGATTGATAAGATTGAATACCGCGCTGTGCTCGCTATCCACCGGGATGATTTTCGCACCGTTTTCCTCAGCGATTTTCTTAACTACCGGCCATGCCATTACGACGGTCTCTTTGTTCGCAAGCGCAAGGTCCATCCCTTTTTTGAGTACGAGAACCGAGGGAAGAAGTCCCGCCGAGCCCGCCACACCGTTTACGGCAATGTCCGCGCCGCAGTTTTCTATGAGCCGCTCAAGTCCTTCCGTTCCGTCCCTTGAAAAACAGGTTCCCCCGCATCCGAATTCCTCGCAAAGTTCCTTGAGCTTAGTTTCGTTAGTTCCAACTGACAGTCCGCATACTTCAAAACTGTCCCGCATGTTCCTTACAATGTCAAGTGTCTGGCTGCCGATAGAACCTGTACAGCCCAAAACCAAAATCTTTTTCATCTTTCGGACCGCTCTTTTTTATTTTTACGATATTCCAATTCCGTACAACAATGAAACAAGTCCATAGTATACGGGAGCCGCCATCAGTATGGAGTCAACGGAATCAAGGAGTCCGCCGCGTCCCGGAATGATTTTACCGCTGTCCTTGACACCCGAAGAACGCTTGAATACGGATTCCGCAAGATCACCGATTATTCCCGCCAAAGCGATGCAAAGTGAAACAATGATGATTTTGACAACGGAGCCTGAGAAAATCTCGGGCCAGATGTAATAGCCTATGAGTCCCGCAAGAATGGAGCCGACAAATCCGCCCAAAAAACCAGCGACACTTTTGTTGGGGCTTGCCTTTATGAGTCCCTTGTTGTTTTTGCCAAGCAACACGCCGAAAAACCAAGCCAGGCTGTCGCAAAGGAAAACTATCAGAAAGAAGATTGCGATAATCTGACTGGAGCAGGGCAGAGATGCCTTTGTCGCCGAAGTCATGCGTGAGATAAATGTGATGAGGTAGCCCGCATAGAAAACAATAAACGCGGAGGCTGAAATCCGTCTGTTTGAGTGCGTGAAATCCGTCTGTCCGAGCACCTCGCTAACGAGAATTATCAATATGGTGATTATATATGCGTAGGTGATTATCTCCAGTCCGAATGGAAAATGAAGCTGCGGAAAGAATGCCGGCAAAACCTGATACGCCGCCGCAACAAGCGAGGGAATTGCGGAGAGAGTTATGACCAGGGGCTTTGAAATCAGTTCTCCCTGGGTTTTAAACATATTGTAAAGTTCATTCGCGGCAAGCATTGAAGCCAACACAAAAACGATATGCAAGGGTAGATGGTTGTAAAGCGGCCATAATACCAGCGCGATCACCAGCGGAATGCCAATAAAAAAAATCAACAGCCTCAGAATTGTCTTTTTCATACCGGTACTGCTCCAAATCTGCGGTTTCTCTTTTGAAAATCCGTAATATCTTTATTAAATTCTTCCGTACCGTAATCGGGCCAAAGCGTGTCGGTGAACATAAGCTCGGCATAAGCGGCCTTCCACAAAAGGAAATTGCTCAACCGGAGCTCTCCGCCGGTACGAATCAGTAAATCAACATCGGGAAGCTCTGGAATGTCAAAGCTTCCTGAAATTGATTCCTCATTGATGTCTTTTGGATTGATTTGATTTTCACCCTGGGATGCCAGAATCTTCCTTACGCCGCGCACAATCTCATCCCTGCCGCCGTAATTGATTGCGAGACAGATTGTAAGGCCCGTAAAAGATTCCGTATCGCGCTCGGAGGATTCAATGTCGTCCTGAATTTCTTTCGGCAGACCAGTTCTGTCACCGAGCAGACGCACGCGAATCTTGTTCTCACGGTAGAATTCAAGCTCTTGTCTAAGATGTGAGTGAATAAGCCCCATGAGGAATCCCACTTCCTGCTGTGTCCGCTTCCAATTTTCCGTGGAAAAGACGTAGAGCGTGAGATATTTTATTCCCAAGTCGGACGCTGCTTTGGCAATTTCCTTCGCACGTTTCAGTCCTTCGCTGTGTCCGCTTGTTCGAGGCAAGTTTCTGTTTTTTGCCCACCTGCCGTTTCCGTCCATGATGATTGCAACATGTGTTGGAACAGCAGGTTCGTTCTTTTCTTGCAAGCCCACGGAATTAGTCCATTATCTCTTTTTCTTTGGCCTCATAGACCTTGTTGATTTCTTCTATATATTTGTCGGTCAATTTCTGAAGCTTGTCTGTTTCCTGCTTGAGCTGGTCCTCGGTGAGTTCTCCCGCTTTCTGCTGCTTTTTCAGATCATCGTTTCCGTCTCTGCGGATGTTCCTGATTGTAGTGCGGTAGTTCTCAGCTGTGGTCTTTGCCTGCTTTACGAGTTCCTTGCGGCGATCAGCTGTGAGCGGAGGAATGGAAATCCTGATGACCTTACCGTCGTTGCTGGGGTTCAGTCCGAGCTCTGCTTTCTGGATCGCCTTTTCAATGGCTGAGATTGTTGATTTGTCAAACGGAGATATTACGACCGTGCGGGCTTCCGGGATGGAGATTGTTCCCACCTGATTCAGAGGAGTAGGAGTTCCATAATAGTCAACGCGCACCTTGTCAAAAATTGAAGCGCTTGCTCTTCCTGTCCTGATTGTATTGTACTCTTCCTTGAGTGCGTTCACGGTCTTTTCCATACGGCTTTCATTGTCACCTGCCATATTTGTCCCCCTAAAAATGCTAAAATTGTAGCGGCCCGCAAAATGCATCCGTGAAATTCCGAAGCACCGCAGACCGCTTAAGGTTTACTTTCCAAGAATCAGAAGCGCGATGTCACCGAACTCAAGTTTGGCTCCAACGTCTTTTCCAACTTCATCAAGTTTCGCAGCGACAGTCTTTTTGTCGTCCTTTACGAACATCTGGTCTACGAAACAGATTTCAGAAAGATGCTTCTTGATTTTTCCAGCAAGGATTCCTTCCTTTACATTGTCTGGCTTTGAGGCAACCTTCTCGTCATTGCTCATCTGAACGCGGAAGATTTCCTTCTGCTCGTCAATATATGATGCAGGAACATCAGTCTGCTTGATGTATGCGGGTGTGAATGCGGCAAGGTGCATGCAGCAGTCCTTTGCGAATTCCTTAACCTTGTCATCTGTTGAACCCTTTACGATTGTAATGGCAGCAGATTTCTTGTCTGAGTGGATGTAGATTCCAGAAACGGCGTTGTCGGGCACGTTGAAAATCTGCACCTTGCTTACAGACATATTCTCTCTTGTTCTTGTAGCGAAATCAAGAAGAACGTCGGAAAGCTCCTTCTCAACGGATGTGTAGTTCTTCTCGAAAATGAGGTCAAGAATCTTCTCACCGGCGGCAACGAATTCTTCGTTGTTTGCAACAAAGTCGGTCTCACAAACAAGCTCTGCCACGGCAATCTTGTTTCCAACCTGTCTGATGAAAATGCGTCCCTCGCTGGTTGCCCTTTCTGAGCGCTTTGCGACGGCTGCAAGTCCCTTTTCCTTAAGAAGCTTTGCGGCTTCATCGAAATTTCCGTCAGTCTCCACGAGGGCCTTTTTGCAGTCCATCATTCCTGCACCTGTTGCCTCGCGCAATTCCTTTACCTGAGCAGCTGAAATAGCCATTTTATATACTCCAGTTAAATTAGATTTCAAAAAGCGCTGATTAATCCGCATTTGGACTAATCAGCTCTCAAATTATTTTGAGTAAACCTTATCCTCGTCGATCAGGTCGTCCTCGTCATGTCTGTTTGCTTCCAGATCCTCTTCCTTTTCCTCGGTGGGAGTGTAGTTAGAATAGTCAACAATCTCCTCGTCCTCGCGCTTTGTGGAAGCGTCTGTAGTAACTTCATCCTCGTCGCCAAGAGTCTCAATGATCTTGAGTCCCTGCTCGTTGTCAGCTTCAATCACGGCGTTTGCAATGATAGATGTGAAGAGGCTGATTGCGCGGATTGCGTCATCGTTACCTGGAATGGGGAAGTCAATTCCCTCAGGGTTGCAGTTTGTGTCAACGATTGCGATGATCGGGATACCCATGCGGCGGGCTTCCTTAACGGCAATCTGCTCTTTGTGTGTGTCAATGATAAAGATTGCTCCCGGCAGTTCCTTCATTTCCTTGACACCACCGTAGTTCTTCTGGAGCTTTTCCTTTTCCTTGAGGAGGGCAGCGACTTCCTTCTTTGTGAGGTTGTCGAAAGTTCCGTCAACTTCCATCTTCTCAATCTTCTTGAGGCGAAGCAATGATTTTTTGATTGTTGTAAAGTTTGTGAGTGTACCACCCAGCCAGCGGTTGTTTACATAGAACTGTCCGCAGCGCTCAGCTTCCTTCTGGATAGCCTGCTGTGCCTGCTTTTTTGTTCCTACGAACAGGACTGATTTACCTGCTGAGGCTACCTTGCGAATCTCATCATAGCTGTCTTTGATTGCTGTGATTGTCTTCTGCAAATCGATGATGTGAATACCGTTGCGCTCTGCGAAGATATACTTCTTCATGCGCGGGTCCCAACGCTTTACCTGGTGTCCGAAATGTACTCCAGACTCCAGAAGGCTCTTCATGGTTACTACTGCCATGATCAACTCCTTCACCGGAAACAGAGGATTTCCCCGTTTCCACCTGACCTTTTACTCGTGACCTGTTCTCAGGCCCGGAAGATTTCGTAACAAAGGACAAATGCGAACCGCACGACCTTTGCCCGGCAAGACATGAACCGCGATTCTAAATCTACAATTCAAAATCCTCGGTTTTATTCAATAAGTGAATAGCCTTGCTCTTTCAGCATATCATATAATTCAAATAATGGCAAGCCCATAATGCTGCTTTCTGTACCTTCAATTTTTGAAATAAAGCACGACGCAAATCCCTGGATTCTGTAGGCTCCGGCCGCTCCATGCCATTCTCCGGTACTGATATACCATTCTATTTCTTCATCTGATATGGAATTAAAGTATACAATGTTCTTTGATGTGCGACATGTGATGCTGCGTTTTCTTCCATTATATAGGGCGATTCCTGTTGTTACCAGATGTTTTTTTCCTTGGAATTTTTTTATAAAATCAAATGCCTCGTCCTGATTTGCGGGTTTTCCATAGATTTTTTCCTCAAAAATGATGGAAGTGTCCGCTCCTAAAATCCACGGTGTCTCATTTCCTTCAGGAAGTCCGTCGATGGTCGCCTGAACTTTTTTTTCCGCAATGTACTCAGATGCTTTCTCAATCTCTATTTCTGGGGGAGCTACCTCACTTATATCCGCCGGCATTGCGATGAAAGGGATGTTGAGCATTTTGAGTATTTGCTGCCTGCGTGGTGAGGCCGATGCCAAGATTATGGGTTCCATATTTCCTCCGACAGTCTCCTTTTGGTACTGCTAAATAAATTTTTTGCGATGTTGACAAACTCTTCGATTGTGGATATTATGAAAACAACCATATTATGGTATGGGAGATTAGCTCAATTGGATAGAGTGTTGGCCTCCGGAGCCGAAGGTTGTGGGTTCGAATCCCGTATCTCCCGAATATGGAAAACGGACATCTTTTTAGGGATGCCCGTTTTTTTTGTTTCGTCTGCTTATTTCTTTTTAGCGGCCCTGAAGACTGCGGAGAAGGTCATAAGCCTTTGTGCGTACAGTTGTGGCAAAGCGATAGTTTGCTGCGATGGCTGCGATTGACTCGATCATTGGAGCGCGGTCAGTAACAGTGTCAGCAAGCTTCTCATAAGCAAACAGGATTTCAAGAGCAAGGGAGCTTGAGGGGTTCAGTGCTGCATATCTTCTCTGCACGAACTCAATGGCTCCGACAACCTCATCACCTTCGTTAAGTCCGATGTCTCCAAGTGCATGTACGGCAGCGGCAACTACCATAGACTCCGTGTCATCCTGGATAATCTGAACCAATGTGTCCTTGGCTTCCTCTGTGGCAACCTGTCCGAGCAGCTCACATGCCTTTCTGCGGATGTCAGGATAGTTGTTCATCAAGCGACCATTTGTGCGTGCTTTTTTTGTAACTCCCTCTCCTGCAAGGCTTCTCATGGCAGCAATCATGTCAGGGCTAGTGCGTCCTTCTCCGACTGCATTCTCCAAATACTGAAGAGCAAGCAGCTTGTTGTCATACTCCGGAGATGCGCTGAGCTCAGAGATGATTACATCTTCCACGCTGCTCATGTACTCGTCTTCGACTGTTGTTTCTGTCCTTGACTGTGCGAATGCAGCTCCTGCCATAGCCAGACACAATACTCCGGCTGTGAAAACCTTTGATACTTTCATTTATCAGTTCCTCCTGGTTTATACATGGGAAACGATTTCCTGCGTCTGCAGGGACTGCGTAAGAGCCGGATTTCCGTTCCCCATTCAATATTCTAATACATTATCAATAAAAAATCAATCTGAAATTGGCGGTAAATGCAATTTCCACGTATCATCAGACGATTTTTTAAAGTAATAGTATACAGTGTCAACATCGCCATTCACCTGAACGGCTTTTACGGTTTTTCTGTCCTCGTAGCGAATCTCATCAATCCTACGTCCATTCCTTGCCGGTATGAAGACATACTTGAAATAATCTTCAAGATTTCGGAGTGTGAGACCTTTGACAGGGAGACGGTTCTCCGCTTTCTGGAGATTTGTCCTCTTGGTCCAGTACTGTGCGCTGGCCCCGTCAACATATTTCAGCCATGACTTGTAATCACGGTTTTTCATCACGTCATTAAGCTTGTCAATTATGGCCAAAATGTCTTTTTTGTCTTCTTCAAAAACCTCCTTGGAAATATCTGGTGCGGCAGAACCGACGGATCTTGCGTATTCAGCTTCTTTTGCAGCGTCCTTGGGCTCCTCTTTCTTTGCAGGAGCTTTTTCCTCAACTTTCGGCTGAGGCTCAGCAGGTTTCGGTGTTTCCTTAACCACCGGCTTTTCCGGCTCCTGTTTTTTGGGAGTCTCTTTCGGCTCAGGTTCCTTGACCTTAGGAGTCTCCTTTGGCTTCGGCGGCTCCTTCCACGTTGCGTTCTTCGGTGGAGGAGGTAACTCCGGTATTACTGCGCTGGCCTTTGGAGAAGTCTCAACTACAGGCGGTTCGGGAGCTGCGGGTCCTTCGCCAGGAATTACAGAGCTTTCATTTGAATACGCTGACTGCACATCCTTTCCGGTAGTCTTAGGCTCTTGAGCCACTTGAGTCTCTTGCTTCAAAGGGCGTTCCTTTGATTTTCGGCTGAAAATATCATACTTGTCATAGGAATTTACGGACGCGCCAATTCCTGATGAGCCTTGATCTGCCACACTTTGGTGCGGACAACAAATCATAAGGAAAAAAACAGCGGCATATAAATGTCTTATAAAGAATCTTCTCTTTCCCATAAGGCTATTTTACTCCATTCCGTGTCTTTTAGTCAAATCCATTCAGTAAACAATATTTAAGGCGATATTGTTACAATTCATTTTTTTGATAGACTTTTCTATAAATTTCGGTATAAATATCAGCCGAGATGCCAAAATTTACACATTTGCTCTTGACATATTTTCGATTTTTTTTATATAATCTTGACATGAAATGGGAATCTGTAGTAATATAAACACGTTATACAGACGACTAAAATTTTATAGCGAGGTTACATATTATGGCAGTACCTAGATCGAAAACATCGAAAGCCGTGACCAAGAGAAGACGCGGTGTTAACATGCATCTTGCAACGCCAAATCTTGTTGCTTGCAGCAATTGTGGCAACTTGATTATGCAGCATCATGTTTGCCCCAAATGCGGTTTCTATCGCGGACGACAGGTTATTACTCCAGAAGTGAATGGTTAATAGCCGGGTGAAGGACACAAGCCTTCGATAAACGACAAATTAGGAGACTATTATGGACACAAATGATGAACTTTTCTTAAAGCTTAAGGATTTGATTTCAAGCCAGTTTGAGCTTGAGCCTGAGAAGGTAACTCCAGAGGCAACATTCCGCGGAGACTTGGGAGCAGACAGCTTGGACACATACGAGCTTCTTTATGCCCTTGAGTCAGAGATCGGAGTAAAGATTCCTGAGGATGTAGTAAACAACTTCGTAAAGGTTGAGGATGTTTACAACTACCTGAAGTCTCAGGGAAAATAAGGGTTTTGTTCCCGGGTGTCCATTGCTTTCGCGCTAGATTAATCCGGGACGCTCTGTTTGTCTTGAAAAGCACGGTATTTTTTGCTGTGCTTTTTTTTATTTTTGGATTTTACCATGAATAACAGCGATACAAAAATCAGCTCAGTGCCCAGCAAATCTTTGAAAGTTGCGCCGGAAAGAAAAAAGGAGCTTCTTGAATTTTGTTCCAATCTTGGCATAAACTTTAAAAATCTAAATCTTTTGGATCTTGCCTTCCATCACCGGTCATTTTCAAACGAAAGCACAGAATTCTTCCATTATAATAACGAAAGACTTGAGTTTTTGGGTGATTCCGTCCTTGGGCTTGTTACCGCGGATTTTCTCTACAACGACATGGCCGGAAATCCTGAGGGAGATTTGGCGAAGATAAAGTCGAACGTCGTAAGCGAAAAGTCCCTTGCTCCGATCGCGCTTAACAAAATGCACATTGACCGCTACCTTGTTTTGGGAAAGGGCGAGGAACTTACCGGCGGACGGCAAAAGGCCGCGATTCTTGCTGATGCTGTGGAGGCCGTAATTGGGGCTCTTTACCTTGACTCGGGATATGATGAGGCGAGAAAACTTGTCCTTGAGCTGATTGTGCCGGAAATCAGGAAAGTGCAGCAGGATAAGGGAAACCGCGATCACAAGAGTCTGCTTCAGGAATACTATCAGAAAAAAAGCAAGGAATGTCCGGTTTACGAGCTGGTAAAAAAATCCGGGCCTGACCACGACAGAACTTTTTGGGTCACTGTGCATCTTGGAAACGAATCTTACGGACCGGAATCAGGAAAGAGCAAAAAATCAGCCGAGCAGAACGCCGCGAGAAAGGCCTGTGTCGCCCTGGGAGTGGAAAGGGACTGATTTTGCCCTTGAAGTAAATTCCTTTTTGCGGTAAAGTAAAGCGTATGAATATGGAAGCTTTTGTGCTTGGTTGCGGTGGAATGATGCCGCTTCCTTACAGGCACTGTACATCTGTGCTGCTGAGACGTGACGGAGACCTTTTTCTTTTTGACGGCGGGGAGGGTACCCAGGTTTCGCTCAGACGGCTGAATCTTAAATGGAAAAAAATAAACGCAATTTTTGTTTCCCACACACATGCAGACCACGTGACCGGACTTCCCGGAATCCTCATGCTTTCTTCTCAGGTGGAGCGTTCAGAGCCACTTTACATTTACGGACCTCCGAAAATCAAGGAATACATAGAGACCAGCCGGCGTGTGCTTGACATGTACATCAACTATCCGATTGAAGTGCATGAGATTGAGGCTCCCTGTGTGGTTTACGGCGGTGACGGATTTTACGTGCGCGCATTTCCCCTTGAGCACACCAAGACCTGCGTGGGATATACGCTTGAGGAGCTTGACAGACCGGGTGTGTTTAATCCTGAGGAAGCCGAGAGACTTCATGTTCCGCGGGGGCCTCTTTGGGGCAAACTGCAGAAGGGTGAGAAAGTCCTGAATACGGACGGCGTTGAGGTGAGTCCTGAGCAGGTTGTCGGCAAGGCAAGGCAGGGACGCAAATTCAGCTATGTTACCGACACGCTTTATCTTCCGAGCATTGCGAACGAGGTGCGTGGCTCCGACCTCCTGATTTGCGAGGGCATGTTTGCTGATGACTGCGAGGATCAGGCCAGGGCAAAAAAACACATGACCGCAAGGCAATCCGCGACCATAGCGAGAGACGCGGACGTAAAAAGGCTGGGACTGATTCACTACAGCCCGAGGTACACCGACAGGGATTTGGAGCTGCTTCTCTCCCAGGCAAAAGAAGTGTTCCCGCGTGCCGAACTTACCAAGGACAGAAAAAAATTCGAGATACCGTATGTTGACTGATATTTCAAAAGGAATAAAAGTAGAGCATTTCACAAAGATTTATGGAAAGGGCAGCTCAATCTGCGAGGCATGTTCCGACGTGGATTTTGTCGCCCTGCCCGGAAAAGTTACCGGAATCCTTGGACCGAACGGAGCGGGGAAGTCAACTCTACTAAAGGCAATCTGCGGAATCCATTACGGAACGTCGGGAAGCGTGGAAGTCTGCGGTCTTGGCGATATGATGGAAATCCGCCGAATGACAGGCTATGTTCCGGAGAGTCCCAGGCTTGAAAAATGGATGACGGTGAGGGAGGCTGTGTTTCAGGAGGCTAAACTTCACTGTGCGTCGGACGAGAGGGAGATCGCTTCCCTTGTGGACAATGCCCTGAAGATTGCGGAGCTTCATGATGTTGCGGACAAAAAAATCAGTACGCTTTCAAAAGGATATGTGCAGAGAACCAGCCTTGCGCACGCCCTGGGATTTAATCCTGCCGTCCTTGTGATGGATGAGTATTCCGGTGGACTTGATCCCGCCCAGATTGTGAAAATCAGAAAGGCCATAAAAAAACTTGCGGAAAGGAAAACCGTCGTTCTTTCGACCCACCACATTGAGGATGCCGTGTCCATCTGCGACTCCATTTACATAATGAGCCGTGGAAAGATTGCCGCGCATGGATCGGTGGATGAAATCCTTGCGATGACGAAGAAAAAGACTCTTGAGCAGGCGTTCCTGTTCCTTACCGAGGGGGAAGACTGATGGGAAAGCTTTACAAAAAATATCTTTTCAAGCTGATTGCAAATCCCTTCGCTTATTTGGCGTGCTTCATTTTTTCCGTACTCGCCATGTTGCAGTTTTTAGTCATGCAGCATTTTTTCAGCGACGCGGGCTCAACGGACCTGCACAGATTTTTTACAGGCATTCCGTACATCTCAATCCTGATTATCCCAGCGTTGGGTTCCATGCTTGCTTTTTCCGATGACGAGCTCTCTCTACCTTTCAGCGCGTTCTCCGTGTCCTTCGCAAAGATTTTGTCGCTTCTTTCTGTGCTCGCTTTCTCCCTCGCGCTTACGTTTCTGCTTCCCGTGGCGGTCTCGTCTTTCGGTGACGTGGACATCCCTCCGCTCATCTGTTCCTATTTTTCCATGCTTCTTTTTTTGGCGGCATCTTCCGCACTGACTGTATTCCTATATACGTGCATTGAAAATCCGGGAGCTGCATTTGTGCTTACGTCCCTTGTTCTTGCGGCGACAAACAGCATCCACCTGCTCGGCTCCTATGTTCCGCTCTCATCCGCACTCGCATCCCTTTGCAAATGGCTCTCATTCGCCTGGCATTTTGACGCTGCCGGAAAGGGAATCCTTGACACAAGGGACCTGATTTTCTACATCTCATCCGCAGTCATTCTGGGACTTGCCGCCGCATGGATGATTGAAAAAAAACGCGGGTACGGATCGTCCTTCGGTAAAAAGATTGCAGCCCTTGTTTTCTGCGCTTTCATTTTGCTTTCCCTTGACTCGTCCAGAATCTACGGAAGGCTTGACTTAAGCTCTGGAAAAAAATTCACCGTGAGTCCTTTCAGCCGTCAGCTGCTTTCCGAAGTTGAGGACTCCATGACGATTACCTATTACAGGAGCGCGGAACTGAAAAATTTTTATCCCCAGGTGAGGGATGTTTCGGAATATCTTCAGGACTACGCTTCCTATTCAAAAAACGTGAGTTTCAAGGTCGTGGATCCTGCAAAAGAGAATGCGGAAAAGCGGCTTGAGAATTTTGGAATCAGCTCCCAGGCAATCCGCTCCACCGGAAAAAACACTGAGGCTTACACAAAGGTCTATTCCGCTGTGGTCGTGAATTACCACGGAAAAAATGAGATTATACCATTTATCCTTTCGGTCAACACGCTTGAGTACGATCTTGCGGGAAGGATCCAGTCACTTGTTCGCGGTAAGGACAGAATCGTGCAGGTCGTCGTGGGCAACGGTCTTAAACTGGACGAGGATTATGCCTATGTAAAACCGTGGCTTGAGGCTCATGGATTTACCGTGGTGCAGACCAATCTTCCGTCGGAAATTGCGGAGGGAAAAAACAATGTGTTTACGCTCTATCCTTCGCTTCCGCTTGTCGTGTTCGGGACGGCACTTTTCACCCAGGAGGATGCCCAGGCACTTTTGACCTACATACAGGGCGGTGGAAAAGTTTTCCTTGCGATGGCCCCTTACAATATTGACGTGAAAAAAACATGGTCGGTAATTGACGTGGTGGATTATGTTCGCTATGAAATCCAATCGTTGGGTTTATATTTCAGGGAGTCGATTACGGCCGATGAGAACTGTTTCAGGATGAGCCTTTATTCGGAGCAGAACGGAGCTGGCGGGGCAAAGTCCGAGTTCGTGGACTACAGCTTGTGGCCGGAGCTTCCTGAGCAAAAAAATGCCCCCGACGGAATGGTGATTCACTGGCCATGTGCGATAGACATTGAGACAGAGTTTTCCGAGAATCCTGATTTTATCCCGGAGCAGCATCTGGTGACATCAAAAAAAGCCTGGCAGTACAAAAAGACCGACGGAAAATATGAGACGAATCCCTTTGCGACTCCCCTTAAAGCCGAGGACGGAGATGAAAGCGGACAGTTTTGCGTGAGTGCCCTGCTCAGAAAAAAGGGGGATGAAAATCCTTCTGCAATAGTTTTCGGCGACCAATATGCGTTTGCAAGCGGTATGATCGGATATTCATCATCACAGTCTTCGGTGGACACGAGGAGCCTTGAGTTTTTGAGCGACAGTATGCTTTCGTTGAACGGAGAGCAAAAGGTTCTGGATTTGAAAAACGGCAGGCAGCGGAATTCGGGACTTTATAAAAAGAGCCTTGATGAAATCTACTCAAGCCGCCATGGTGTTTTTGCCCTGCTTGTGATTGTACCGGCTTTGATTCTTTTTTCCATTGCGTTGATTGTTCATCTGAGACGCAGAAAGTTCAACCAATCCGGCAGAAAGTGAGGTGGTGGAAATGAATAAAAAACGTTGGCTTATTGCCATGCTTTCGGTAAATGCCTTGCTCCTCTTGATTTTCATCCTGTCGTTTTTGTCCGCCGGAAATGTGGAAAAGAAAAAATCAGTGCAGACGGCTCTTTTGAATCTGAACAAAATCCCTGACATAAGGAGCATAGAATTCTCCGGGGACGGGCAGAGCGTGATTCTTGAGAAAAGAGGAAACGTGTGGATCGGAAGCGATTCTGCGAGTGGAAGCTTGTGGCCTGCCGATTTACAGACCGTCGCAAATTTCATTGAAAAATTCGCGGATGTCATAACGGTTTACGAGCGAGCGTCATCAGAGGAGGATTGGAAAAAATTCCTGCTTGATGAAAAAAATGCCTTTCAAGTGTGCATTAAAAATCAGGACGGGGAGGCAATCTCAAATCTCTTTTTCGGGATGACGGATTCGCTCTCACAAAGAATATATTTTAGGGCGGGGAGTGGAAAATCAGTCTATGAGACACAGGCTGCAATGTCGTCTTTTTTGAATGCGTCGGCTGCTTTTTGGTGCGACCCCTTTGTTTATCCCCAGGCGATTACCGGGTATGAGAGAACCAAGGAGGAATCACTTTTGAGACACGGACAGCTCGTTGAATTTGACTCATCCGGTTTGGAGCCTTACTGGACTTTTGTGAAACGTCTTGAAAACGGAAGCTCGTGCTCGTTCAATGTATATAAAAATGAAGAGGATTATACCGTCATTCCAAAGCTCATTCCCGGTCCCGCGTTTTCTGATGAGGATGTAACCGCATTGAGGGAAATAAACTACAAGTACAACATGAGCCAATGGACTTTCGAGCGATTTCTGGAGGAAAGATAATATGGAATACAAGAGGAGTGCCGCAGATGATTTTCGTGAGTGGGCCGACAGATTTTTAAATTTTGAAAAGACACCGGAGAAGAATATCTTTTGGCTTGACACGATGAATTTTCTTTGCGAAAGGCTGGGGCATCCTGAAAGAAAATGCCGATCATTCCATGTGGCTGGCTCCAAGGGCAAGGGTTCCATTTCCATTATGATTGCGAAAATCCTTGAGGAGGCCGGATTCAAGACCGGAGTTTACAGTTCCCCGCACATCTCCGATTTCCGCGAGAGAGTCGCTACGTCACGAGGATTTTTTGATGACGACATTTATTCAAGGGCATCGGAAAACGTGATTCGGACCGTGCAGGATTCTTTGGATGATTTACCAGCGAAAAGACCCGTCACTTGGTTTGAGCTTGTCACATTGTTCGCCATGGAATGTTTCAAAACCGCAGGATGTGACTGGTCGGTCTATGAGGTGGGACTTGGCGGACGGCTGGACTCCACAAATGTTATTTTGCCAGAATGTTCTTGCATCAGTACGATTGAGCTTGAGCACACAGAGTTTCTTGGCGATACTTTAGAAAAGATTGCTTTTGAAAAGGGCGGGATAATAAAAACCGGGGTTCCAGTGGTTGTCGCTCCACAGTCAGCGGATTCCGTAAAAGATGTGTTTAGGAAAATCGCTCTTGAAAAGGGAGCTGAGTTGATTTTTGCCGATGAAGCCGTGAAAGTTTCTGAGCTTGTGTACAAAAACAGAATGAGCTCAGTCTACAAAACAAAACTTGATGACAAAGATTCTAGCTCCGGGATGGAAATCTGCCTTGAGTCTGATTATTTTTCACGCCCAATAAGAACAAAACTTCGGATGCCTGGTGACTTTCAGGCTTGGAATGCGGCTCTTGCATCTCTTGCGGTTAAGAAGGTTTATCCCGAGCTGGATGAAAAAATCATTGAGGCGGGGCTTTCCAAGGCATCTCTTCCGGGCAGGTTTGAGGTGATTGAATCCCCGAAAGAATTTCCGGGACTTCCGTTTGTGGTTTTGGACGGTGCTCATACGGAAAGGAGCGTAAAATTCACGCTTTCGACGTTCTCAAAACTTTTTGGTGATAAAATACCGGCTCATTTACTTTTTGCATGTGCCGCAGACAAAGATGCAGTGCATATCGCAAGATGTTTTTCAGGTCGATTCAGCCGCATAACGCTAACCAAACCGGGAAATACAAAGGCTTCTAATCTCCCGGGACTTGCAGACGCATTTGATAGCGCCGGAGAGAAATTCACAATGAACGAAAACTATGCAGAGGCTATTGAGGACGCTTTTTCATCCGCCGCACGCGAGGGAGTTCCGCTTCTCATAACAGGCTCCTTCTATCTTCTTGCCGAGGTAAAAGATTTGCTTTCACGAAAAAACGTGGTATGATTTTGCGGAAAACGATTCAGCAATCTGCTTTGCACGCTCGTCGCAAGCTAAGCTTGCTCTTCAAGTTTTTGTTTGGTCGCAAAGCTCCCATTTTCCACTTTGTGGAAAAACACAAAAACTTGCGACCAGAGCCAATTTTAATCCATTTTATCTCAACGGATCTCTCCTCGTTATTCCATGCCCACCATGAATCTTTATGCTTTTACGGAAAGAGACTGAGCAATCTGTTTCACACGCTCCAAGGGGAGTCCGATGCATCTTGCGACCTTTTCTGGTGAGTCGCCTTCCCGAAGGAAGTTCTCCGCATCCTCCAGGGCTTTTTCTTCCACGCCACGCTCTTTTCCCTCCTCAAACGAGATGTCCTTTTCCTCATCTATTGTCTGCTGCCAGGTCATATATTGTTTCCTCCATTCCATGTTTTTCCGGGCGAAGAATACTTTTTCTTCTATGGATTTCGTGAAATCGCTGTCGGCATTCTGGTTCACTAGAAACTTGAAAAAGGCTTTCTCCTCGTCATTTTCCATTTTATCATATTTGGACGAGTTGAAAAAGAGCTTGTAGGCTCCGTCGTTTAATTTTATTTCTTTTCCATCTTTCAGGCACTTGTTCTCGAAGGAATATAGCGGAAGGTTCTCGTTGAACGGGTCGTCCAAACACAGAAAGATTACATAAGAATCCTTGAGCCTACTGTAATTCTCACCACGAGAAAGGTTGTCCATGTCAATTATGCTTTGGTAATACCGCGCCCTTTTAGGTAGATTTGCTTTTAGCGTTGTCTGGATCTCCAAGTCAAAGATTCTGTTTTCATCCTTGGTGTAGACGTCGAACCTCACGCTTTTGGCATCGGGGGCTTCCTGCAGCGTATGTTCAGAATGTGGCATTTCAAGTTTCTCAATCTTGATGTGTAACAAGATTTCCAGCAGGCGACGACAGATCTCAGGCTCGCTTTCCATGATTTTGCAGAACATGAAGTTGTTCGCAAATGTAAGCTCTTCCCATGCGGGGGACTTTTTGACTTCTTTTCTTGTCATTTAGTTTTTCCTCTATATTATAATAGGACACGGATCTTCGCCACGGTAAACAAAATGACAAATTTTTTTTAAATTTTCTAAACCAAACTAAGGTTGATGTGAAAAAAATCTAAGGTTCACTGTCCAACAAATACCCGGGGAACCCTTCTGGTGAGGACTGTGGTGATTTCGTAGGAGATTGTGCCGGTAAGTGATGCGAGTTCGTCGGCTGTCATGGCGGCACCGTCTTCTTTTGAGCCGAAAAGCACAACGCGGTCCCATCTTTTTACGTCGGAGTCATTGCCCAGATCCACCATGCACTGATCCATGCAGATTCTGCCCCGCACCGGATATGCTTTTCCGTTTACGCCGACTTTGATTCCTGCGGCCGCAAATCTTCTGACAAATCCGTCGCCGTAACCTACCGGGAGAACCGCAATGTCGGTGTCGCTCTGTGCAATCCATGTCCTTCCGTATCCCACGCTCATACCGGCTTTGAAATGTCTTATGGCGGAGACTTCGGTTTCGAGCGTCATCACCGGGCGAAGGTCTATCGGAGTACCTTTTTCGCTCAGGTATTTTTCGCTCACTTCATCCGCATAATAACCGTAGACGATGATTCCGGGCCGCACCATGTCAAGGTGTGTTTCGGGCAAGTCAAGGGTGGCGGCAGAGTTTGCGGCGTGGCAGATTCCGGGATTCAGACCTCTCTTCCTGATTGACTCGATGGCATTCTGGAGACGGGAGAACTGGAGTTTTGTGTATTCCACGGAGTCGCTTTTCTTTGAGTCGCTGAGGGCAAAGTGAGTCATGGTTCCTTCCTGCACGAGGGAGCCTGACTTTGCAATGCATTCAGCCATGTCCGCGGCTTCTTCCGGCATGCAACCGATTCTTCCCATCCCTGTATCCACGGCAAGATGGACTTTAAAAACTGATTTTCCCTGCTTTTTTGCCTCATCCGCAAACAGATTGATGTATTCCTTGTCGAAAACAAAGGGCGTGATGTCGTGCTTTACGGCCTCAGGGATTTCCTCAGGGGTACATAGGCTGAAAAGGAGGATCGGGGCGGTGATTCCGTGTTGCCTGAGCTCAAGTCCTTCGTCAACGCATGCCACGGCAAGGTATTCGACTCCACATTCCAAGGCTGCTTTTGCACATTCCACGCTTCCATGCCCATAAGCGTCAGCCTTTACCGGTATGCACATCTTTGTTCCCGGCTTCGTGAATGCCCTGATTGCCTTGATATTGTGCTTGAAATTTTCCAAATGAATTATAGCTCTGGTTGCCCTCATTTTCATCGACCTGATAAATTAGTTTCTATAGATTCTAATCAAATGCGAAAAATTTGCAAGGGGTAGACCGTCCGAAAAAAAATTTTAAAAAATTTCCATATTTCTATAGCACCGCATGGGGATTTGTGATATATTTTTCGCAGTAGGACAGTTTTTCCGTCCGGTGAAGAATTTTTAGAGGGGTTTTGGATGTTCAATCGGGATGAATTTGTTTCAGACATGAGATGGAAGCGTTTTCTTGAGGCTTCGGAGGATTTTCCCACTCCGAATATCTTTATTGACCTGTCCACTATCAGGCAGAGATTCGTTCAGGTGAAGGATGCTTTTCCCTACGCGCATTTTTATTATGCGGTGAAGGCTAATCCGGGAGTTCCTGTGCTCAGGCTTCTTGATGAGATGGGCTCCAATTTTGACATCGCCTCACGCTATGAGCTGGATCTGGTTCTTTCGCTCGGGATTTCTCCTGACAGGGTTTCTTACGGCAACACAATCAAAAAGGCCGCCGACGTGGAGTATTTTTATTCAAAGGGCGTGCGTATGTTCGCGACAGATTCCAAGGAGGATTTGAAGAACATCGCCAAGTATGCTCCCGGCTCAAGGGTTTATGTGCGGATTTTGGTGGAGAACTCTTCGACCGCAGACTGGCCTCTTTCCCGGAAATTCGGATGCCACCCGGATATGGCTTATGACCTTTTGGTTCAGGCCCGTGATTCCGGTCTTACTCCTTATGGCATTTCATTCCATGTAGGAAGCCAGCAGAGGGATATTGGTCAGTGGAACGATGCGATTGCCAAGACGAAGTATCTTTTTGAGTCGCTTGCGGATGAGGAGGAAATCCGTCTTTCCATGATCAACATGGGCGGTGGTTTCCCTGCGCGCTACATTCAGCCTACCAACGAGCTTTGTGACTATGCCTCCGAGATTACGCGGTACCTGCACGATGACTTTGGCGATGACATTCCGATGATTGTTTTTGAGCCGGGTCGTTCCATGGTGGGTGACAGCGGAATCCTTACTTCGGAGGTCGTGCTGATTTCACGCAAGAACAATACGGCCTTGCAGAGATGGGTTTACTTGGACGCGGGCAAATTCAACGGTCTGATTGAGACGCTGGATGAGTCAATCAAGTATCCCGTTATTACGACCAAGGACGGAGGTAAGGAAGGTGAGGTTATCCTTGCGGGTCCCACCTGCGACAGTGCCGACATCATGTATGAGGATTTCAAGTACAGACTTCCTGTGGACCTTAAGATCGGGGACAAAGTGTACTGGCTTTCCGCGGGCGCATATACACAGACTTACGCTTCGGTGAGCTTCAACGGATTCCCCCCGATTCAGGCATACTACATTACCGACAACGGAATAGAGGATGCCGCCGGAAACAAGGTTCGGTAAGTTTTTTTCTAAGCAATTTTACGGCTTGATTTTCTGATTCCAGATCCGGAGGGCGACTTCAAGGAGTTTTTCCTTTTCGTTCATCTCTGGGGAATCAGTTACGGTTTCAAAAAGCTCCCTCAGGATTATTCCCATGGATTTTCCTGCGGGGATGCCGATTTTTGCAAGGTCGTTTCCGCTTACCGCAAGATCCCTCATGCTCATGGCGGATTTTTCAGCTACAGTTTTTTCCACGCGCTTCCTGAATTCGGCAAGCAGATTGAATTCAGGGCTACAGTCAGAAAGGGGACAGTTGTGCATTCCGTGGATGTCGGCGAGTCTGAGCTGCATTAAATCCTCGAAATTTTCCAGGCCCACGCGGATAATGAATCTTCTCACGGCAGCATCGCTCCAGTCCGGAGTATAGAAAAACATGTGCTCCTTTACGAGGTGAGTCACTTTCTTTATGGTCTCGTTGGGGAATTTCAGCTTCCTCATGGATTTCTCCGCTTTTTCCGCCGAAATGACCTCATGCTTGTGAAAATGAATGAGTTCGCATCCATCCTTGATTTCGGTCTTGCGTGCCTCGGGTTTTCCTATGTCATGATAAAATGCCGCGAGCGCAACCAAAAGATTATCCCTCGGGGAGCCGTCCACAGCGTAAAAAAGATGATCCGCCACGTCAAAATCATGGAATCCGCGTCCGTCGTGCTGCGTACAACCACGGCATGGCTTAAACTCGGGGATGAAAATGTCCAGGATTCCAGTTTCCTCAAGCAGTTTAAGGCACACGCTGGGACTCTGGCACGTGAGCATACGGCAAAACTCGTCGCGGAACCTTTCAACGGAGATTCCAGAGGTAATGCGAAGGACATCCTCATTTTTCATTGCATCCAGGGTCTCCGGGTCTATGGAAAATCCGAGCTGCCCCGCAAATCGCACCGCACGCACAGGCCTGAGACCGTCCTCGCTGAACCTGTCAAATGGAGATCCCACCGTCCTGATAATCCGGCGCTTTATGTCCTCACGTCCTCCGAATGGATCCACAAGCTTTCCTGTCCCGAGTTCCGCAGCAATCGCATTGATTGTAAAATCCCTGCGCGAAAGATCCTCCTCAATGCTGTCAGCATAGCTTATCTTGTCCGGGTGTCTTCCATCGCTGTACCCCGATTCCGCCCTGAATGTGGTGGTCTCAATCTCATGTCCGAAAATGTGTATGGTGACAGTACCGTGCGCAATGCCAGTTGGAATGACTTTATGGAAGATTTTCATCACTTGCTCAGGTCTCGCGTTTGTGGCAAGATCCCAGTCATGCATTGATTTGTTTCTGAGAGAATCACGGACAGCCCCGCCCACGAGATAGGTCTTGAATCCGTTTTTTTCGAAAATCTGGTTGACTTTCTTCAAATCTGAAGGAATATTTATGGAATCCATGCTATAATTGTATATCGCTAATATTGAATATACCTTAAAAGTATTCTTGGAGGATTTATGCACATTGTGGTCTTTACCGGGGGAGAGTCGCCCTTGCCGAAGGATGCGGAATCATATTTCAAAAATATGCCCGATGTGGATTTAGTGATCGCAGCAGATTCCGGACTTGATTGCGCAGAGACATACCGCACATATTTTCATGGAACGCGTGATTTTACCCCGGACAGAATCATAGGAGACATGGACAGCCTGAGGGACAAATCCTTGCTTGAAAAATATGCCGGGGCAGGAACCGAAGTGCTCAGCCGGGACAAAGACTACACCGACACGGAACTCGCGTTGCAGCTGGCAGTATCCTTGTGCGAGGATAGAAAAAAGGACCTGATTACGCTTGTTGGCGGGAACGGCGGACGTGCGGACCATTTTCTTGGAATCTACGAGACTTTTTCCTTTGATTTTCATGCGGACGTATGGCTTTGCGGAACCCAGGCGGTCTGTTACCTTGGAGACGGATGCTCGCTTGAGATTTCTGGCCTTGGACTTGAGGACTGTCTTTCCATTGCAAGGACGGCCGGAGGATTTTCCGATGGACATGTGGAAAGCGAGGGGCTTGAGTGGGGAAGCGCCGTGATGCGTAAAAAAGGGATGCCAAGCATTTCAAACAGAATTTCGGAGGATTTTTACAAGCGCGGAAAAGCGGTCCGTCTTTCGGCAAGTGGCGACATTTTTCTTGTGTTCATCCCTATCGGGGCTTCCGTAATCCGTGGCTGATAGTAATATTCGTATGGCCCTATAGACCGGATGAGAGGAAAATTACGGCATAGACGGTTGAAAAAAGGACTATGGACAGAATCAGGACAACAAGATAGGAAAAAATTGAAAACAGATAGCGGAGTTTGAAATAAACAAAAAAAAGCAGTATGCTCAGAAAGATACCGAAAATGCTCAGGAGTGCGAGGACTATGGCGTTTATGGAGCACCATTGCAGGATGAACCTCTGTGAGCTGTCCAAAAGCTGCTGCACGCCGCCAAAAAGGTACAGCAAAAAGGATGAGAGCGTCACAAGTATGTAAAACGCCGTGCCCCTGCTGGTCAGCCTGAAGAGAAATGTGGTTCTGTAATTTTTTTTGTCCTCAGATTTTTTTTCCATAAATCCCCGTCATGTAAACACCCAAAAAGTCGGTGAAAACAAGTTTTTAGATGTTGCCAAAACATTGTAAATTATACTATAATATTGGAAAATAATCGAGAGATAAATGCTGCATTTTCACAAAAAAGCGGCATGGATGGATTTTAATGAAAGCAAAACGTTTTTTTTGGAATGTTTTCCTCCTTTTGGTATTCGGTGCCGTAGTATTTTTCATCGGATGGGTTTCCTTTCTCGTGAAGGACGGAACCTGTTGCATAATGACTTCCAAGACCAGCGGCGTATACGGCGGTCCCATCAAGTACGGAGAGTTTCTTTGGAGATGGGAGCGTCTTCTTCCGACCAACGTTACCCTGACTTCCTACAAGCTCAAGGACTATTCCTACGTGCGCTCTGTGTCCGGGGAGCTTCCTTCGTCGGAACTTTACAGCAGGCAGATTGATCCTCGTCCTGATTTTTCCTACGACGTGACTTTGAACCTCAAGATGTCCATTTCTCCCGAGGAGATTTACAGGCTGGCATCCGAGGGTAAGCTTTCCGGCGGGGATGTCGCTTTGGACGAATATATGGATAGCATGTCACGGCTTGCCTCAAGTCTCATCGTTGCAAGAATGATTGAGCGGGAGAAACTTGTTGACAGGGAACTTCCGATTTCGGGTGTGCTCGACGACAATTTCGTCAGGCAGTGCGTGGATTCCCGTCGCTCGGATTTCCATGGAATCACCTTCGATTTTGTGGAAGTCCAGTCAGCGAAAATTCCCGACATTGAGGTTTATAATCTTGCCAAGGAGACTTTCCGCACATGTCAGGAGGAGACCGAGGCGGCTTTAAGACAAAGAGCGCAGGAGCAGGCCACGAATCTTCTTGAGGCAAACGCAAACATGGCACAGCTTGAGCAGTTCGCGTCCCTTTTGCAAAAATATCCTCAGCTCGGAGACCTTGCCAAAACCGACAATTTCGTGGAGATTATGAACAGGATTCTGGTTCAGTAGCGGGGGAGTTAAATGAGCGAAAAAAGACTATACGGCATCAGGGGAGCGACTTGCACCGAAAATACCCCGGAATCCATAATAAAAAACGTGGGGGAGCTTTGCAGGACCCTCTTTTTGACCAACAAGCTTGAGACTTCCGACATCGTGAGCGTGCAGTTTACGGTGACACCGGACATTGACGCGATGAATCCTGCCACAGCGCTAAGAAAAGCCGGGGACGTAGGACTTGACACATCCGTAATCCCCTTGTTCTGCAGCCAGGAGCCGGTCACCAAAGGAATGCCGAAATCCGTCATAAGAACTATGGTCACGGCATATATGGAGCAGGGAGCAAAACCTGTGGGAGCCTATGTGAATGGCGCACAGATTTTAAGACCTGATCTTGCCTCAAAACATCCGACGGACGGGACAAAGTAACTGATATGAGAATCTGGGTGGTTTCCCGCGAGTATGCTGGAATTGCGGAGGCGGGCGGTGTAAAAAATGTCTCATGCTCTCTTTCCGAAAGCCTTGTGAAATTGGGTCACGAGGTGATTGTGTTTATGCCGTGTTATGCATGCACCGATTTTTCCAGGCTTGAGACTTGTACCGAGGACTCTGACGGTGGACTTGAGGTGAACTCTGACGGAAGGACATTCAAAATCTGCTGCAGGAACGGAACCTTGGGCGGAGTGAAGTTTGTGTTCTTTGAGAACGCAATTTTCGGTGAAAAACAGGCCGTCTACACCTACACAAAAAGCGAGGAAAAAATCAATCCATGCCACTGTCACGGTATGGGGCACGCAGATTCTCCCCTGATAAACTCCGTGTTTCAAAAATCAGTGGTCGCATACTGGAAAAAATCCGGGTCCGCTCCAGACATAATACACTGCCAGGACGCAACTGCCGCATTGGTTCCCACATTTATGGAAGATTTGTGCAAGCGTAGTCCTGATGCCGCAGATTTTTACCGCAACACAAAATGCGTGGTCACTATACATAATGCTGGTCCCGGATATCACCATGATTTTGCCTCGCTCGATGATGCCGCAAGATTCACGGGGCTTCCCGAGGACGTTTTGCGCTCCGGACTCTCTGCCACAGGCCGCACGGTGGAGCCATTTTTGCTCGCGTCATCCACATCATGCATAACTACCGTCTCACCCGAATATGCGAGGGAAATAGAGCTTGGAAGTACGGACACGGCGGGTCTTTCGGAGGGATTCAGAAATCGCGGAGTAAAAATCCTTGGAATAACCAACGGAATTGACGTCTCCCGCTACAGTCCTCAGGATAAGACCTGCTCTCTTCTTCCTTTTGAATACAATCCCGAGAAAAAAGACTTCGAGGGAAAGCTCCTTTGCCGCAAAGACTTCCTTGAAAAATACGCGGGCCCTGAGTGCGCCTCATCCAGTATTTTCAACGACATTGAGCAGTACGGACATCTTGACAGGGAAAAGGGGGAGGAAATCTACATAGCGTACCACGGACGTGTTGTGAGCCAGAAGGGAATCTCGGTTTTGGCAAAGGCGGCGGACATCCTGCTTGGTGAAAAGCTTCCGGTCAGGTTTATCTTCATCGGGCAGGGACAGAGCGACCTTGAAAAGGAACTGATGCAGCTTTCGCTTAAACACGAGGGAAAATCAATCTATTTCCGTGGATATGACCGTTCCCTCTCCAGAATGTGCATAGCAGTCTCCGATTTTGCGGTCTTCCCGAGCTTTTTTGAGCCATGCGGACTTGAGGACATGATCGCCCAGATTTTCGGAACCATACCAGTAGCCCATGCCACCGGCGGACTCTGCAAGATAATCGACGACGAAACAGGATTCCTCTACAAAAACAACACGCCGGAAGAACTTGCCGCAACCCTCTATTCCCTCGTGAAGATTAAGTACTGTGCGGGCGGGAACATCTTCAACAACATGATTTCCTTTGCAGCTTCCTATGTCCGCAAAAATTTCTCCTGGCTGCATGTGGCCGAAAACAGCTATATTCCGCTCTATGAGTCCCTGATTGGCTCAGGAGGAAAGAAGCAAAAATAAGGTCTGGATTGAGTTGTAGATGAGGTGGGAGCAGAATCCTGCCCAAATTCCCCCGGATTTTTTGTAGCAGAGCCGCAGGATGATTCCGCACACAAAGGCATTCAGCACGGCCATGACCCCGAGGTAGAGATGTCCCAGAGCAAAAAGTGTCACGCAAATCAGCTCCAGGGGGATTTCGAGCTTCTTTTTTCCAATCAGGCTGAGAAGCGTTTCAGGTAAAAACTCTCTGTAGATTGCCTCCTCATAAAACGCTCCCGACGCAAGGTTGAGGAAAAAAATCATCCCGGGTAAAATGCCGTCTGGAATGGAGCTTACCCCGACAGACTGCACCTTGAAAACCACGGACAATGCCATGAACACTGCCTCGCAAATCATCAGGAAACCGAGTGCTATGGCCCACCATGCGAGTCCTGAGAAAATCCGCTTTTTCCTGTCAATCTTGCCGTCTTTTCTTCCGTTTTCCGAGCGACTTTCATCAAAGCGGACATACTGTACGTGCAGGAAGATTGCTATCAGCAGCTGCAGCAAAATCTGGATGGAAAAGGCTCCTCCACCGGCAATTACGGCTCCTTCCTCAATTTTGGGTGTAAAAATCGGCGGAATGACGAGAAAAATTAAAATTATTACAAATTCTAGCGAAAGATATTTTTTTTTCATGTGATTTATGCTATAATTTATCCGTAAATATAATATAGAGGGAAGTCCTACTTTCAGCTTTAAACCTCATTGAACATTATACTGAAAAGGGAAAGAGAGGTCAATTTGAATATCTTCATTGCGCTTTTAATAACGGTTGCCATAATTGCTCTGGTCGCAAGGCTTTATGTTTTGAACGACAAAAAAATACAATTTTTCGCGAAGGGGCTTGACTCAAATTTCAAATTCGCTGAAATCAGCACCCTCTGGAAACTTTCAAAGAAAGCCAAGCTGGAGAATCCCATATCACTTTATGTCTCTCTCAACGAGTTCAACAATTGCATTCTCAAGTATATAGAAGACGAAAAGGCGAAAGGTACCGACAAGAGCTATCAGACGCAGCAGTTTTTGACCAAGCTCTATGACTACCGCACAAGAATCGCTCTGGACACCGACGGAAAGAGGGGACTTGAGAGCACAAAGAGCCTGAATGTCGGACAAAGACTCAGGATTATCCTTCCCGGAAAAGGCGTTTTCTCCGCAAAGCTCCTTTCAAACGGACGAGAGCTGGTTGTTACCCGCCCGGTTCAGGAGGACAAGAAAAATCACCGCTTCCACATGCCCGAATGTGAGATGTGGATTGGACACAGCGTGAGCATATATTTCTGGCGCAAGGGTGACGCGGGATATGCCTTTGACACGACCGTCTTTGAGGCGGGAATCTTCCAGGGACACGACTGTTTGTTTATGAGGCACAGCGACAAGCTTGACCGAATCCAGAAGCGACAGTCAATCAGATGCGAGTGCAATGTCTATGCCCAGATGTACATGATAAAAAATGCCGTGGTCGATTACAATTCGGTAAACACCGAGGAAGGCTACAGATGTCTTCTTGAGGACATAAGCGAGGACGGCGCCCTGATCAGGATCGGAGGCATGGGAAAGGCCAATGTCCAGATTAAGCTCCAGTTTACGCTGAACGACACATTCATAATGATGTACGGTGTAATCCGTGCGGTGGAATACAACAAAGAGATTGAGCAGTCAAGGCTCCATTTTGAGTGTACGCACATTGACCCGGCCATGAAAAATGCGGTCCTGAGCTATGTCTACGCCGTAATTCCGCAGGATCAGAAAGAAAAGAGCGAGGCAATCCGGGAAAGCGAGAATGACAGCAAAGAGGAAGCCCAGATTCCGCAGCAGTCCGCCGAGGAAATTGTCCGTTCCGCAGAGAAGAACGTTGAGGACGCTTCAAAGACAGTGCAGCATGCTCAGGAAGCGGAAAGCCAGAAAAATCAGGAGGAGCAGTCTCAGGAGCATCAGGAAGAGGAAAAAACAGAAGCGGACGGCGGCTCAACTTATTTCGGCATGGGCGGAGTCGGCGCTTTTAATCCGAACGATGTGATCAGGCCGGAGGGTTCCGTGAGCGACTATCTTGCCAGAAAATAGCCCGGTGACTCTGAAGATTTAGATATTTTGGAGATTGCGATAAAAAATCACCAAAAATTCTAAAAAAATCTGCAAAAAAATGTCCAAAACTCAAAAACGGGGAATATTATTCTTTGAAGGTGAAAAATGCTCAAGAAGATTCTCCGCTATCTCAGAAATCCGGTCGTTTTGTCCGCGATTATCTGTGCCATTCTGATTTACACCGGGCTTGTTCCAGTACGAAGGTCAAATCCGTTCAGGTCCGCCATTTTATTGGAAAAAATCTCTTCAATTTCCGGGCAGATTGCTACTAACCCAAGCAGGTGCGGAAGCGGAAAATTCTACAGCACAAGAGTCAGAATCTCAAGCGTGAGGGCAAAAGAGGGCTACGTGAACTTTTCATCTCTTGCCTCGGGGGAGCTTGACGTGCGCATTCCTTCGAGGATTGTTGAGTCTGTTTATCCCGGAAAGCTTTATTCGCTGAACCGAAACTCCGTGCTGATTGAAAACGGTGAGCTCGTGACATTATGCGGCCGTTGGTCTGAAAAACTGGGCTCTTTTTATGTGGATTCCGTGGATTATTTGGGCTACGAGCAAACCTTACTCGGTCGGATAAGACATTTCCGTGCGATGTGCCGGCTCATTTTCAAAAGGCTCCTTTACTCATGGTCATCGGCTGGCGGACTGATTCTTTCATTGCTCTCCGGCTCAAGGGAATATCTGGAGGAGGGGCTTGGTGAGAGTTTCCGAAATGCAGGTCTCTCGCACATACTTGCACTCAGCGGAATGCATCTTTCATTCTTCTCATCTCTCGCCGGTGGACTTGGAAAGACGCTTGGCGGAAAACGCGTTTCTCTTTTCGCACAGTTTTTCGGCATCCTTTTTTTCGTGTGGTTCGCGGGACTCTCTCCATCACTTTTCCGTGCTCTCCTTTGTTCGCTGATTTCTCTTCTTGCAAAGACGGTCTTTTGTGCCAAAGTAAAAATGATCGAAGTTCTGTGCGGCGCATTTTTAATCCATGCCATTCTCATTCCCGGAGATTTGTTCAGCGCGGCATTTCTTCTTTCATACGGAGCCCTCGGCGGCATATTGCTTTTTGCTGATTTTATCAACTGTGCCATAAGTCCCTTCATCCCGCCACAGTTTTCCTCGTCGCTTTCCGCTTCAATGGGCGCTCAGACGGCCACAGCACCTATCTGTGCAAAGATGTTCGGCACACTTACTCCGATCGGCATTGTCTCCACGGTTTTTGTCTCCCCGCTTATAAGCATTTTTTTGACTCTCTCGCTTATTTTTATCATTTTAAGCCTCGCAATCCCTTTTCTTTCACCCCTGTTTGGTAGTATAATGGGAATAATCTATTCGGTGATTGTCTGGTGCGTGAGAATTTTTGCCAGCGTCCCGTCCATAGATTTAAATTAGGAAAGCAATTTCGGAGGATTTCATGAAGCACCCGGATTACAACTCACCGGCAGAACTAAAGTCATTTCTTGAGGAAAACGGAATGGCCATGCAGAAAAAATTCGGGCAGAATTTTATGATAAATCCTACGGCACGAAAGCGCATTGTAGATTCCCTTGAGCTGAGCGAAGGACAGTCAGTTTGGGAAGTCGGACCGGGACTCGGATGCATGACAGAGGAAATCCTTTCACGTGGAGCCAGATTGACCGCATTTGAGATTGACAGGGGATTCGCTTCTTTGCTGCACGGATTCTTTGAGAATGAGGAGAAAAATCAGCGTTTCAGCATTGTCGAGGGAGATGTCCTGAAAAATTGGAAGGGGCAGATTGAAAAAAACAAGCCGGAGAAATTGTTCGGAAATCTTCCATATAATATTGCAGCCACATTCATAGCCGACACAGTTTCCGAGGGAGTGACTTTCGATTCTTGTGTTTTTACGGTTCAAAAGGAAGTCGCGGAAAGGATGGTCGCAAAACCCGGCTCAAAGAATTACTCCGTCTTTTCGGTTCTTTGCCAGTGGAAGTATGACGTGTGCGCGGGAATAGAGCTTGCACCCGGAAATTTCTGGCCACGGCCAAATGTTGCGTCAGAATCCGTGCTCATGAAAAAAAAGGCTGGATTGGAATCTTCCACGGATCATACCACGGTTCCTAACGCGGACTCAAAGGCTTTTGTTCAGCTGGTTCATGCATTGTTTTCAAGCCGACGTAAGACCCTGCAGAACAACATCAAGCCCATCATGCCCCAAGGACTTTCCACGGAAGATTTGTTTACGCAAGCAGGAATCAGCGGAAGCGAGAGAGCCGAAAATTTGAATGTCGGTCAATTTGAGCGTTTGACTGAGCTCTTAGTTTTGGCCAGAAACCAACGCAAATAGATGTGAGATTTTTACAGGAGATAAAAATGGGTAACAGTACGATTGCCGAAAGATTGCAGGAAATTAAGGATCAGATAAAAAATGCGGAGATTGCCTCTGGCCGTAAGGAAGGATGCGTGAGACTCTGCGCAGTAAGTAAATTCCATCCTCTTGAATCCGTGGTTGAGGCCATGCGTGCAAATCAATTCTTGTTCGGTGAAAACCGCGTGCAGGAAGCATTCGAAAAATTCACAGAAATCCGGGAGCGTTTTTCCCCGGAAGAAAATAAGGCTGAGCTTCATATAATCGGAAGCCTGCAGAGCAACAAAGTGAAAAAAGCAGTCTCCATTGCGTCCTGCATTCAGTCGGTGGACAGGGAAGAGCTGCTTGCCGAAATTGAGAAACAATGCGCGAAACTTGAGAAGGACATAGAAATCTATTTCGAGCTTCACACGGGCGAAGATTCCAAGGCTGGATACGAAAGTCTGGATGCTCTTTTGAAGTCGGTGGAGCTCTGTGCCAAGGGAAATTTCCCTCATATAAAACCGCGCGGACTTATGACCATGGCTCCCTTTGTGGATGACGAGGCAAGAATAAGAAAATCATTCTCACTTCTCAGGGAGGCAAAGGAAAAAATCAATTCGGAATTCCCGTCCCTTGAAATCACTGAGCTGAGCATGGGAATGAGCGGAGACTTTAAGATTGCCATTGAAGAGGGAAGCACGATGGTCAGAATTGGAACTGCAATTTTCGGTGAGCGGGAGTATAAATGAGAAAATTCTTTCTTATGCTTTCCGTCATGCTGATTTTCACAGGAGCCGTCCATGCGGAGGAATCCGATGCGGAAAAAACAGATGAAATAGAATTTCCTCAATGGGCGCTGGATTTGCGTCGTGCAGAGATAGTCGGTTTTGGCTCCATGCCATTTACCACAATCAGCGTGACTTTTTTCTACGGCGTGTACAAATATTTCAGCGGTGAAAGCAACTCATTTCCGAATCCATTTGACAAAAACACTTCTTATGACAAGCACGAGATTTTTTCCATACTTGGTCTTTCATTTGGAATCAGTGCCGTAATTGCGCTGGCTGATTTTATTATTATAAAAGTCAAAAGATGGCAGGACCGGGACAGGCTGAAAAAAATTCAGACAAATGAAATCATAACCGTGGTTCCGGCCACAGAGGAAGAGATACGAAATTTCAAGCAGCAGATGAACATTGATGACGGTGGCTCTTCGGAAAGCGATGCCGAGGATGAGACCGAGGGAAAACAGCCGTCTGAAGAAGATGATGCGGGAGGTGGAGCCTGACATGCCATATTTCAGTGTGACTGTTCCTGAGGGCTTTAACGAAACCCAACGTTTGGATTCCTACATTGCGTCTCTTCCGAACGGGATGAACCGAAGCAAGCTGAAAAGCGGTGTGACGGAAATCCTTGTGAATGGAAAAAAGCAGAAAATCTCATACAAGGTTAAGGCCGGCGACAAGATTGACATAGAGTGGGAAGAGAATATTCCCACTGACATTGAGGGTGAGGATATTCCGCTTGACATAATCTACGAGGACGATGATGTTTGCGTAGTGGACAAAAAGCAGGGCATGGTGACTCATCCGGCTTGCGGAAACTGGAACGGAACCCTTGTCAACGCGCTTTTGTTTCACTGGGGACGCGAAAAAATCCCTCAGATAAAAGAAGGTAGTGCGAGCGAAATCCTTGCGAGGAGAAGACCCGGCATAGTCCACCGGCTTGACAAAGACACATCGGGAATCATAATCACTGCAAAAAACAGGGACGCGGAGGAGTGGCTTCAGGCACAGTTTCGCCATCACAAGGGAATTGTAAAGGAATACATCGCAATCTGTTTCGGGCGACCAAGGCAGAGAAGCGGAACCATAATCACACAGATTGTCAGGGATCCGAAAAATCGGAGACGCTTTAAGGCTGTGACAGAGACAAGCGAGGGAAAAAGGGCAGTGACACATTACAGGTGCATTGCATGTTACGGCGAGTATTCCTTGATGCGGATTCGGATTGCGACCGGAAGGACTCACCAAATCAGAGTGCACATGAAGTACTTGAACTGTCCCATCCTTGGCGATGAGATTTACTTTAAGCCGGAGAAACTTTTTCCAAAAGCCACGCTGATGCTCCATGCACGGATGCTGAAAATCAAGCTGCCAGGAAAAACTGAGCTTTCCACATTCAAAAGTCGCACCCCCGAAAGATTTTTGAAAGTCCTCAGCTCGCTTCACAAATCATTCAAAAAAACAATCCTTTCGGAGAACCCATGATGGAAGGAATTGAGATAATTCATGAGCCAAATGCTGCGGAACCTTTTTTGGTACTGAACAAGGCAAGCGGGCTTCCTAGCGCACCCATAAAAAATTCTCCTGACTCGGCTTTTACCAGGGCTCTGGAGCTTTATCCTGAACTCGAAAAAGTCAGCGGAAGAAAAATTGAGGAGCACGGTTTGGTCCACAGGATTGACACAGCGACTTCAGGGCTCCTTTTGATTGCGGCAAATCAAGATTTTTACGAGTGGATTCTAAAATGCCAGGAGCAGGGACGGTTTATAAAATCCTACACGGCGTTCTGCCAGGAGCTTTCCATTGAGGATGATTCTTTTCCGCCGCTTCATGATGATGTGCACGAGGATTTGATTCAAAAAGGATTTGCAATGGTAAGCTCAAAGTTCCGCTATTTCGGCAAGGACAGAAAGCTTGTGCGTCCAGTATGCCCGTGGAGCAGTCCTGCAGCCATAAAAAAGGCCGAAAAATATGAGTACAGCACGGAGCTCAGGCTGATTGAAAAAAAAGGAGCGCAATTCAAATTTGAGGCAAGCATTTCCAGAGGATTTAAGCATCAGGTGAGGTGTCATCTTTGTTGGTGCGGATTTCCAATCCTCGGTGACGCGGACTACACCCCACATGCGGAAGGTCCCATGCAGTTTTTCGCCTCAGGATTTCATTTCCCCATGCCCGACGGTAGGGAAGCTGTGTTTTCGATAAAAGGCTGAGAGTGTGCAGATTAGTTATTCATAACAAAGAATATGCAGATATTATAAAATAAAAAAACGCCCCAGTTTGGAGCGTTCGCATTGCCCGGAACAAGACTTGAACTTGCACACCATTACTGGCTCTAGTACCTGAAACTAGCGTGTCTACCAATTCCACCATCCGGGCATACTTTCTATTTGAAAGTGTTTATATAATATCAAAATCAGTCTTTTTTGTCAATAGATTAAGCAAGTATTTTTCGATTATTTCTGATTTGAAATTATTTGAACATATAGATGAACATAACTATAAGTCCGGCCAAAACAATCAGGCTTGAAACCAGCAGCCAAAGGGGAGTGTCTTCGCTAAGGGCTCTTGCGCCGGAAGTTCCGAAACCGAATGTTCTGGAAGGGCTTTTTCTAGATTTCTTTGCAATCTTATTTTTTTGTGCCTTTACCGGTTGTTCTTCCCCCCTCATTTCAGATTCTGAGACAGCGTAATGACATACCGGGCAGCCTTTTTTAAATTCAGAGACGGAACCCGTGTGTCCGCAGTTTGGACATCGCACAGCAGAAAAAAACTTTCCGCAGTGGGGGCAGAAACGAGCTTTTGATGCTACTTCAGCCCCACAGTTCTCACAGAAATATTTGGCATTCTTTTTTGACGCCATTACTCTAAAGGCTCCGTTTCCAGATTGTTAACCGTGTACTTATAAATCTGCCAGATTCCATCGCGCTGTCTTACATAGTAGGTGTATTCCTTGAGCTGAACATAGTTTGCCTCTCTGAACTTCTCAAGCACCTGTACAGTTCCCTGAGTCTGTGAATAAGTTGTATTCTGAATCTCAAAGGTGTAGGGGATGGCAACAATATCTGTGTCGATTCTGCTCTTCTGCAAATCAGCCTTGAACTGCTGCAGCATCTCAGATCTCTCGTCTGCGCTTGAAGCATTGTAGCGGCGGCTTCTTGTAGGATTGTTCTTGAGAATCGCCTCAAGATCCATATAAAGGAAGAATTTGTCCCATGTGCTCTGCTGTCTTGCAATGATTGTCTGCTCAACAACCTTATCCGGGCTGATTTCCTCTGCCTGAAGCATTACGCCGGAACCGCTTTCGACCGGAACATATCTGGATGCGGATGCAAGAGGTGAGGGTCTTACTTCAAGAGTGAGCCTCTTTGAAACAAGAGTCGTGTTCTTCTTGCGGTAAAGCTCCGGATAGAAAGTCACAGTAACATAGTAGATAGACGCTTCCTTAATGTCCAAATAATCCTTGAGGTTTTCCACGAAGGAATATTCCTCACCAGGCTCAAGGGCAATCTCCCTGAAATATACAGTCTGGTCAGTCTCACGCTTTCTGCGGAGTTTTTCGGTTTTCTCAAGCTCAATGTTCTTTACGTTCACGGCTTTGAAATCCATGCTGAACATCCTGTCATCCGCGAGTTTGAACCGGAGGGTGTCAGGGCTTGTGTTCCTGATTGTTACATGAACATTTACCGGATTGTCATCTGCGTTACCGGGATAGTACAATGTTCTATTGTAGAATTTTGCCTCAATCTGCGCATTATCAACACTTGCAGCTGTAGTTGCGACGTAATTCTGTGCAGAAATGCTCTGTGCAAAAACCGTAAAAAATGCTATAATCGATAAAAGCGTTCGTTTCACGACCAACTCCCGTCTGAGTTTTCAGACTTGTTTACTGATCTAACCCAGACCCTGATTTTTTTTCAAGGTCTAAAAAGCATTTAAAAAAATGCTATTTGTTATTATATCGGATGAAAATGAAAAATACATTATCAACAAATTCACTAATTCCCCTAATCTCTTCCTGGACCGAAATGCGAGCGTCCATTGAATCCATTGCCGGAGAAGGAGGCAGATTTCCTCTCACGGTAAGCGGTCTCAACGGCAGCCTTCCCGGATTTTTTATAGCAGAATATATGAAGAAAAAATTCTTCCAGGCACTGCATGAAAAACAATATAATGGAAGAATAATTACAGGAAATGAAGATTTTTTGATTATAACTCCCACCCAAAAGGACGCGGATGAGTGTGAAAGCGATTTACAGACCATACTTGGCGATTCTGCGGAGCTGATAATGATTCCGTGGTGGGACATGCTTCCGTACAGGGCTGCCGGTAAAGGCGCGTCGGTTTTCGGAAAAAGGGCAGGTGCGCTCTCAAAACTCTCGGAACACACTGGATCCGGAAAACAGAGGGTTTTCATCGCTTCTCAAAGGGCATTTCTTACGCCGCTCCCACCTCCGTCATATATCCGCGGGCTTATTCAAAAGATAAGAAAAGGCCAGACCCTGAGTCTCACGGATTTTTCCGACCAGCTTTCCTCACTCGGCTACCTGAGAGTTCCAAAGGTCTGTGTCCGGGGTGAATTTTCGGTCCGTGGAGAGGTAATCGATGTTTTCATGCCTTGCGAGGAGCACCCCAACCGAATAGTCTTCGATTTTGACGAAATCTCCCAGATAAAGTATTTTGACACAGAGACCCAGGCATCCCTGAGCAATACCGACAGCCTGCTGGTTTATCCCATGAAAGAGGTCGTGTGGACGGACGAGCTTACATCGGTTCTTGAGCAGAAGCTGAGCCGCATTGAAGAATCCGGAATAGTGAACAATTTTGCCGAGTATGATCAAAACCGTCGTTCCGCAGGCTCATCCAGAGTGAGTAAAAATGAACCGGCTGAAAATGAGGCGGACATTGGAAGCGAAGAGGGTGCTGAAAACATTTCCAACGATGACGTCTACCTTGCGCTCACCGACAAGGCAAAAAGCGAAAAAGAAAGAATCCTCTCGGAACTTTACGTGAACCATGAGACGGAGGGCGAGGAACTTTTTTACGGAATCCTCTGGGACCGACAGTTTTCACTCATAGACTATATCAAGGAATCCACGCTGATTTTCTGCATGGATTTTGACAGGCTTGTGAACAGCGCGGGACTTTTGCTTACCGAATACAAGAACTCATTCAGGATGGCAAGGCAAACTCTTCCGGTTCTTCCCCCGAAATTGATGTTACTTGATTTTGACACGCTGATTGAAAATCATCCCATGTCGGTAAAATTCCGCTCCATAAACACAATGGAAATAAGCTCCAAAAAAGAATCCGCTGAATCCGACCTGATTGAATTCCATACCGAAGCCGCAATGAGCTTCCTGGGAAACATCAATTATCTTAAGGAGCAGCTGAATGAAAAACAAGCTGACGGCTGGACAATCTGCATTTTTGCCGACAACCCGAACCAGGCGCTTCGTATCTCGGAGGTCGTAAAGGAATTCAAGGAACCGGAAGACCCAGGACTTAAGCCTCTGCAAGTTTTCCCGAGCCCGCTCACAGAGGGATTCGCCATCTCCAGTGAAAAAATCCTTGTAATTCAGGAAAACGAGATTTTCGGCCGTAAAAAAGCCGCTCCAAAATCCATGCGCAAGGCTAAATCCAAGCCGATTGAAACCTTCGTCGATCTTACGCCGGGAGATTTTATTGTCCATGTGAATTACGGAATCGGACTCTTCAAGGGAATCGAACGAATCAAGGCGATGGGTACCGAAAGGGATTACATCAAGCTGGCGTATGCGGGGGAGGAGTATGTCTTTGTTCCCATTGAGCAGGTAAATCTTGTGCAGCGGTATATCGGCGGGGAAAGTGAACATGTGACGCTTGACAAAATCGGCTCAAAGAGTTGGAACAGCAGAAAGGCAAAGGTAAAGCAGAAAGTCGAGGAGATTGCGGAAAAACTGATTGACCTTTATTCCAAGCGTCAGGCTTCCCGCGGATTTCCATTTCCCAAGGACACCGAATGGCAGGCAGCTTTTGAGGCGGCATTTCCCTACGAGGACACTCCCGACCAGTTCAACGCAACTCAGGACATCAAGGCGGATATGGAAAAACCGGTTCCGATGGACCGTCTTGTTTGCGGCGACGTGGGTTACGGAAAGACAGAGATTGCCATGCGTTCTGCATTTAAAGCCGTGATGGGTGGAAAACAGGTCGCATTTCTTGCACCGACCACAATCCTTGCCGAGCAGCATTTTGAAAACTGCACTGAGAGATTTAGAAATTTCCCGGTACGCATTGCACAGCTCTCACGCTTTGTTCTTCCGGCCGAGCAGAAAAAAATCATCGCACAATTAAAGGAAGGAAAAATAGACATTCTTGTAGGAACCCACCGAATCTTGCAGAAGGACATAATCTACAAGGATTTGGGGCTGATGATTATTGACGAGGAGCAGAGATTCGGCGTAAAGGACAAGGAAAAGCTCAAGGAGATAAAAACCAACATTGACTGTCTTGCCCTGAGCGCCACACCCATTCCGCGTACACTGCACATGAGCCTCCTGAAAATCCGCGACATGTCCCTTTTGACGACACCGCCTCAGAACCGTCAGCCCATTGAGACTACGATTGACAGCTATTCCGAGGAAAAAGTTGCGGAGGCCATCCGTCGTGAGGTGGACAGGGGCGGTCAGGTTTTCTTCTTGCACAACCGCGTGGAAACTTTGATGGAGGTAAAATCCAAGCTTGAGAGGCTTCTTCCCGAGATGCTGATTGACGTTGCTCACGGACAGATGACCAGCGACGAGCTTGACGATATTTTCCACCGCTTCAAGATGGGAGGATTCCATATCCTTGTTGCGACCACAATCATTGAGAACGGAATTGACATCCCGAATGTGAACACAATCATAATCGACCGAGCGGATATGTTCGGCGTGAGCCAGCTCTATCAGCTTCGTGGCCGTGTGGGACGCAGCGACAGAAAAGCTTACGCATACCTTTTTTATCCCGAGAACAAGTCTCTTTCCGAAGTTGCAATGAAGCGTCTCCAGGTCATCTCTGATTTTACCGAGCTTGGAAGCGGATTCAAGATTGCGATGAAGGACATGGAGATTCGAGGGGCAGGAAATCTTTTGGGAAAAGACCAGAGCGGAGAAGTGTGCGCCGTTGGATTTGAGATGTATCTGAACCTTCTTAATTCAGCCATTGAAAGATTGCAATCCAGCAACTGGCAGGCACCGAATGAAGTTCTCCTTGAGCTTGATTACTCCGGCTTTATTCCCGACTCATACATTCCCGACGCACAGACAAAAATGGAGCTGTACAAAAAGATTGCGAACATCAAATCTTCCGATGAGCTTGAGGCGGTGCATGAGGAAATGTTCGACAGATTTGGTCCCGTCCCAGAGGAAGTCAACAGTCTTTTGGGCATGGCAAACATCCGCATCTTGTGCGCAAAACTTGGAATCCAGTCACTGATTGAAAGGAACAAAAACGTCACAGCAGAATTCTCGGACATAAGCAGAATCAGCTTTGACAAACTTACGAACCTTATCCGCATGTTCCCGAAATCCGTGCACCCCAATCCCACGAATCCGAACCACATTGTGATGAAGACTGAATCCGTGGATTTGAAGACCAAGTGCGAGTTCATAAAGGACAAGCTGGAGAGATTGATGTAAATAGTCTCCATAGGCAGAATCGGAACACAGATCGATCAGTTCAAGGTGTAAGTCTGGACTTATGGTAAACTGGCATAATAATTGACACGTTTTATCTAATTCAGTAAAATATTTTTAAAAATTTTTTATTTATGGAGAAAAGTTCTATGAAAAAATTTAATTCGGCTCTTTTGGCTTGTGTTTCGCTTGCATTTGCTGCGACAAATGTCTATTCCCAGGATCAATCTCTGGCTCCTAAAAGATACCTTTCTGAGTGTGTTTCTATCAGGAGCGGAGAAAAATCCTTCAACATTACAAAAAATCAGAATATCCTTTTGAATGATTGTGCCTTTGACATTTTTGTGGACAAAATCACCGCGGATGAAGCTGTTTATCTCTTCGCCTATCACAATGAGGATTTTATGAACAAATATCAGCTCCCCATCAAAACCGATGAGACTGAAATGTTTTGCCCGGGCTCAGGACTTGCGGAATCCGTTTTGGATCCGGAGAAGGGGTATTCACTCAGCATAAACAACCCGTCAACCTTTCATTATCTTCACGAGCCAAGAAGGCTTAACAACGAAAATTCCTGTGTGATTCCTGTTCGAAAAATTACAGACCCTACAGGAAAGTTTTCCGGTAAAATATATTTTTCACTCTTCGTGGATTACAACAATGATTCTGTCATAGATGAGAATGAATACTCCACGTTCGTGATTTCTTTTTCACCGCTTGTGACATTTGATTCGAATGATTTTTCAAACGAGAACAGGGGATATGTTTCCTCGATGGGATTTACTGTAAAAAGAGAGAATTACAGCAATGCGAGTTTTCAGACATACAAAATAACAAGCGAAAAAGGCTTTGAGAAATTTGTTAGGCAGACAAAAAAGAATTTTTCCGGCAAGACCCCGAAAGATTATTTCAATCACCTTTTTGACCAGAAGAACATGGATGACTGCGATATCTATCTTGTAATGGCTCCGAATAACATGTCTTTCATTAACAACCCATTCAAGATTATTGGAAATAACGCATTGATTTTTGAGGTCGAGGAAGTTTCAACGGATAAAACACCGGTTTCATTGCGCGTAATAAGAAAAGCAAAAAGCGAGCCGGATTTTCAGATTTCGTTCTATTCCGACGGTAAAATAATTCCCGCGAAGGTTAAAACCCTCAGCAAATAGATTTATCTATGATTGCCCTGAGATTCCCGCATCGGTGTGCGGGAATCTCACACCAAGGGGGGTATTGTGGCACAAAAACAAGTAGACAGAATCCCCCTTATAGTAAGTAACCTCAGAGCCCCCTTGCCCAGGCGTATGTGCTCAGGTATGGATCGGGTTTTACGGCTTCTTTTGATGCCCAGATTTCGTCTATGGTTCCATCCTCGTTAATTTTTCCAATGCGGATGGTCTTTGAAAGATGCTGATTTCCACCGTCTATGGTGACTGTACCTTCAGGTGCCTGGAATGAAAGTCCCTTTGCCGCAATACGCACTGGTTCCACGTCAAATGTTCCGGCTTTTTCACATGCCATCGCCCAAAGATGCACGGCAATGTACGCGGCCTCAATCGGATCTCCTGTCTTTTGTGTCTCACCGTATGTATCCTTGTAGGCCCTCACGAATCTGTCGTTCTCAGGAGTGTTTGTAGTCTGATAATAATTCCATGTCACCAGGTTTCCGGCAATGTATTCCGCCCCAATGTTATCAACCTCGGCTTCCGTAATTGAAAAGCTCATGACGGGAATCTCATCAGGGGTGACGTTTGACTCACGCAGCTGCCTGAAAAAAGTAATGTTGGAATCTCCGTTCAATGTGTTGACGATTACATCCGGTCTTGCCTTTTTGATCTCTTCTATTATACTCCAGAAATTCTTGTGTCCCAGCTCCACGTATTCTTCACCTACACACACTCCGCCAATGTCCTTGAGCTGAGCGTTGATGATTTTATTCGCCGTCCGCGGGAAAACATAATCGCTTCCAACAAGGAAAAATTTCTTTCCGAAATGCTCCGCACAATAATCAATCGCGGGAACTACCTGCTGATTTGGAGCCGCACCCATGTACATGATGTTTGGGCTGGCCTCTATTCCCTCGTACTGAACCGGATACCACAGAAGACCATACCTTTCCTCAAAAATATCCTTTACGGCCTTGCGTGAGTCAGATGTCCAGCATCCGAATACAGTCGCGACCTTCTCATCACCAAGCAGTATCTCTGCCTTCCGCGCAAAAACATCAGGATCGCTTTCCCCATCCTCCTGAACAGGAATTATCTGCTTGCCAAGAACACCACCCGCGGCATTTATCTCATTTATAGCCATAAGCTCGGCATCGCGCACGGGAACCTCGCTAATACTCATAGTCCCGGTCAGAGAATGTAACAGACCTACTTTTACAGTATTGTCCGGTTTCTCTTTCTTGCACCCGATAAACCCAAATGCAAACACTGCCGAAGCGAATGCAATCATTATTGTTTTCTTCATAAGTTCAAAATCCCCCCAAAAGTGTCATTTATTGAAGAATGTCTTCTATATTTTATCTTATCATGTATACTTTTGTATTCAGTGTCGTCTACAATATTAGACAACTTCATAAGTCGTCATAAGTCCCTTGCCCTTTATATCGCATTCCATCGGGGATGTAAACGAAACTCCGCTGTCCTTCAAATGCTCGAACACAGATTCCGATACCCTTATGCGTCCCGGGGAACTTGCTGTTTCCATGCGGCTTGCAACATTCACTGTATTTCCCCACACGTCATAGAGGAATTTCGTCTTACCGATTACACCGGCGTTCACAGGTCCGCAGTTAAGGCCAATTCTCATGTTGAACGGAATCTTCGCGGTTTTGTTGTATTCAGCCAAATCTTCAAACATTCCTTTGGCAAAGGCCATCATTATGTGCGCATGATTTTTGTTTGGAGTCGGAAGACCGCATGCGGCCATGTAAGCGTCACCGATGGTCTTGATTTTTTCAACTCCCATTGCCTTTGCCCTGTCATCAAAGCGACTGAACAAATCATTGAGCGCGTTTACAATCTCCTCGGCGGTATGCCCGCTGGATGTTTTTGTAAAGCTCACGATGTCGGAAAAAAGTATGGTCACGTCGGAGAAATTCTCTCCTATTGAGTGCACCTCATCTTTTAGCTCCTCCGCAATCTTGTCCGGAAGAATGGCACGCAGCAGGTGGTCAGACTTGTCCTTCTCATGTTGAAGTTCCGCCGTCCTGACCTTAACCATTTTTTCAAGTCTTTCATTTTCCTTGATTATGGCCCGCTGCTTTCTATAGAAGATCATTACCACGGTTCCAAGGAAAACCACAGCACAAATAATCCAGAAAATCGGCATTTGGTAGAAATATGGCTTCTGTATGAAAATTGTGCTCTCAGCCTGCTCAGACATCAGTCCCTCACCGTTGATTGCGCTTACATAAAATGTGTGCTTTCCCGGCTTTAGGTTCGTGTAAGAAAGCGTCCTGTTTGAATTCGGCGTGCTGAATTTGTCCTCGAAATTTGTAAGCTGGTGTGTAAACATGATTCTTTCCGGAGCGTCAAAACTCAATCCTGTGAATTTGATTTCCACACGCTTGGTTCCCGGTTTCAAATCAATCTGCTCAACGGAATTTTTGTAAACCATGTCATCCACAGTGATGCTCTCAATGCAAACCAAGGGTCTTATTGGAGCTGCATTTTTCTTCAGGGCATCGTATACGGCAAATCCATCTACCATCGCAAACCACATGCGTCCGCGCGAATCACAAATGCAGACTGCAGTTGAAGTGGGGCCGTCGGAATCAAGTCCGTCATTCCTGTTGTAATATTTTGCACTGATTGTCTTTCTGTGACCTAGCACAACTTCCTGCAATTCATAAAATGGTACGGATGCAATTCCATAGTTGCTGGTGAACCAAATGTCTCCTTCCGTATCTGGAATCAGCTGGAAGACTGAGTTCGTCGCAAGCCCGTGTTCCGAAGTGATTATAAAAGATTCCTTCGGGCAACCTGTCAGGCTGTCATACGCAGGACAATACGTAATGCCGGAGCCGGTACAAATCCAATACGCCCCCTCCTTGTCCTGTATGATTTTGAAAACGACGTCTCCAGAAAGCCCGTTGAATGAGTTGTATTCCGCTATGATTTTCTCATCCTTGAACAGATAAATTCCTCCGCCGTCAGTTCCGGCCCAGACCACGCCCCTCTGATCCTGATACAAGCACATGACATATTCGTTTACAAGCCCGTCCGACTGCTTGAAATTTTTTATGCTGCCGTCACTGTGTATGATGCTGAGCCCCGTCGTGGTTCCGACATACAGCTCCCCTTTAGTCCCCTCAATGGCCACTCTGACGCGGTTTCCTGCAAGTCCGTTATCTGTGGTCCAGTTCCGTAAATTCTCAACGCTGCCGTCTCCGCCGCACCGAATCTGACCTAAATTCGAGTAGCAGCTTACGAGCACATCTCCGTTTCCGGCGACACCTACATGCCTGATTCTGATTCCGTTCGTAAAATCCGTGAGCCCGTTGCTGATTTCTCCGGAATTGTCGTAGCACTTCACTCCGTTGTCAGTACCAATCCACACGAGGCCGTTTTTTCCTTCCGCAATGGCATTTGACGCTCCGTTGAATTTCGTCATGCTGAACCGCCCGTGGGTGAGCTTTCCAATTCCGTTACGGTCAGTGGCAAACCAGAGATTACCTTCCCTGTCAGCGACTATCTTGTTGATTTTTGCAATGCTGGTCTCGCTGTCCTTGTATTCGTAGAATTTTCCGTCGTTGTAGACAACCACACCCTTTTCGGTGCCGAACCACAAAGTTCCGTCCTTTGCGACATAATTAGCCCATGTGGGTGATGTGTCAAGCCTTGTTCCGGTATGCAGCATCTCGGCCTTTCCGTCGCTCATCTTCACAAGTCCCTGGGTTGAAAGTCCCACCCAGAAATTTCCCTGCAAATCCTGACAGATTGAAGTGACCAGATAATTTCCGAATTGATCCAGCTCAGGTCGCGTGCGGAAAAGACCGTCGGAAAATAGGAAGAGACCTTTTTCAGCTCCTGAAATCAACCACATTCTTCCGCCGGAGTCACGGAACAAACTGATTGCGATAACACCCTTTGAAACCGTTCCAGCCTCGAACTGGGGAGTCATCATCTTTCCGTCCGGGGTTATGAACACGACACCAGATGCCGTTCCCACCCAGATGTTGCCGTTTTTATCCTCGCAAAGAGCGCGAACAGAGTTGTTAGGAAGTCCGCTTTCCGTCGTATAGCATTTGTTTCCGCTTGCTGAAATCTTCTGCAGTCCCTCGCCATTGGAGCCGAGCCACAAGTCGCCCCTAGAGTCCTCAAGGATTGCGCGTACAGATATAAAGCCCAGACCGTTTTCAGAATTACGCCTCAGAGTGGTGAATTCAATTCCGTCAAAGCGCACCAGTCCCTCGTAGGTTCCGATGTTGATGTACCCGTCCTTTGTCTGGAGAATGTCGGTGGCCGTGGTTCCCGTCATTCCGCCGAAGTTATTCCAGTTGCGGTACACATAATTGTCAAAGAATGAATTATCCGCAAAAACCGAAGTACAAAAAATAAGTGAAACAAATATAGATAAAAATCCAATGCGTTTTTTACTCATACTTATAGATTATAGAATATGCAAGAAGATTTTTCAATGATTTTTTATGGGAAGTCCCCAAAAAAATAATTTGTTTTATGGAAATAAAAAAAGACCCCCAAATCTGGAGGTCTTAGTGCCAGCGGTCAGAGTTGAACTGACGACATAAGGATTTTCAGTCCTCCGCTCTACCAACTGAGCTACACCGGCATTACGTCATTGCTTAACGTTGAATACACTATATTCTTTTCAGCAAAAAATGTCAATATCAAAATGCAAATTTTTTAAAAAATTTTTATTTTTTCTTATTCAACCAGATTGCGCCGCGAAATCTGCCCGAAATTCATGTATTTTTTTGCGAAAAATACTAAAAAATTTCTTTTTTGGACTGGAAATTCTGAAATAAAAGCGATATAATGGTGCTTAGGTTTTTTCGGAAACCAAACTACACTCATGGAGATCTTATATGACAAAAGTAGAATTGGTAGATGCCATCGCAACTGATACGGGCCTCTCAAAGAAAGACAGCGAGGCAGCGTTGAAGTCCTTTGTTGACAATGTTAGCAAGGCTTTGGTTCGCGGAGACAAAGTTCAGCTCGTAGGATTTGGAACTTTCTCTGTTGGAGAGAGGAAAGCACGCACAGGACGCAACCCAGCGACTGGAGAGGAAATCAAGATTCCAGCTTCAAAGGCTCCAAAGTTCAGTGCAGGAAAAGCTCTTAAGGACGCTGTTAACAAGAACAAGGGCAAAGGCAAGAAGAAATAATTTTTGCATCACCAACACTTGAAACAGAATAGCCGTTCCAGGAAGCCGAGTCGCTCCAAAAGGGACGGTTATTTTTTTTGCTTTTTTTATTTTCAATAAATTTTTTTTAATATAAAAAACATTTTTTCTTGCAAATTACGGAATGTGGATTTATAATAATAGAATAAAGACGGCGAAGCCATTTGATTTTGTGACATTCGCTGCATTAGATTGATTCATTTGGAGGAATGTAAGAATATGGGAATTCAAAAATCTGAAGAACCAAGAGTACTGGCAATTATTCTCGGAGGCGGAAAAGGAACAAGATTGTATCCGCTCACAAAGGAGAGATCAAAACCCGCAGTTCCATTTGGTGGAAAATACCGCATAGTGGACATACCGATTTCAAACTGTATCAACAGCGGATATAAGAAGATTTATTTGCTGACCCAGTTCAACTCAGCGTCATTGCACCTGCACATCATCAACTCATACAACTTCGACCGCTTCAGCCGTGGTTTCGTAGAGATTCTCGCAGCCGAGCAGACCCTGGAGCACTCGGGATGGTACGAGGGAACCGCCGATGCAGTACGCAAAAACATGGCACACTTCCGCGCACAGCACCCCACACACTACATCATCCTTTCCGGAGACCAGCTCTACCGCATGGACCTCAGAAAATTCATGGATGAGCACATCGCTTCCGGTGCGGACATCACCATTGCGGCAAAGGCAGTCAACCGCCACGACGCATCCGGCTTCGGAATCATGCGTGTGGATGACTCAAATAAAATCACCGCGTTCATGGAAAAACCTGCCAAGGAAATGAACATTGACGACTGGAAGATTCCAGAGAAATCACGCGGAAAGGATCTGCCTGCACAGCTTGAGTATCTTGCGTCCATGGGTATTTACATTTTCAATGCCGATACAATGGAAGAAATGCTCAACAATGACAACAACGACTTCGGTAAGGAAATCATCCCTGAGGCAATCAAGACAAAGAAAGTCAACAGCTTTATCTTCAACGGATATTGGGAAGACATCGGAACAATCAGCTCCTTCTACAATGCGACGCTTGACCTCACCGACCCGGTGCCCCAGTTCAACTTCTACGACGAGGACAAGCCAATTTACACACACATGCGCAATCTTCCTCCGAGCAAAATCAACAACGCTACCCTCCAGTCATCACTTGCGAGCGAAGGATGCGTAATCACCAACTCAAGGATTGAGCATTCCGTAATCGGTGTTCGCTCCATCATCAACGAGGGCTGCGACCTGAACGGCGTTATCATGATGGGTGCCGACTTCTATGAGAACGAGCATGAAAAGAAGGAGAACGCAAGGAAGGACATTCCGAACATTGGAATCGGAAAGGGATGCAAAATCAACAAGGCGATCATCGACAAGAATGCGAAGATTGGAGACAACTGCTGCATAAACGTAAACGGTCGCACCTATGAGGACGGAGACCACGGACTCTTCTTCAGCTCCGACGGAATCATCGTCATCAAGAAGTTTGCGGTCATTCCACCGGGAACAGTCATTTAATTTCAATTACATCCTGATTTGGATTCACAGGGCTTTAAGTTGTTGTTATACAATGGCTTAAAGCTCTAGTTTGCCAATGATATGGATTAAAAAATTTGTTTTGCTCAATAAATACTTGCTAAAAGATGGACGACATGTTATGACTCCTGCTCATAAGGATGGAACGGAAAATAAAATTACTGATTTTGAAAATTTCTCATTTACAGATAGTGAGGATTCTGTTTTCATTGAACTTTCTGGTGAGAATTTAAAAAAAGAACAAAAAAAATTTAATGAAATAGCCGAAAAAATCATAATTGAAGCCACAGAATCAGGCTTCTTTAAAAAGGATTTTTTGCCCTATTTTTCTGAAAAAATTCGAAGCATTACTCAGGTTGGATTTTCATATCGAGATCCTTTTAATAAAAATGACTGTTTGACACTAGAAGAGAAAAAGAATTTAAATCTTAATACTCGAGCAAAGTATTCTCGCGAGTTAATAGACGGTTTGACTGAAAAAGGAATCACAGCAGCAAAAAATCAAAATTTTATTGAGGACATGTTTTTAAGAAATTTTCATAATGTTTCCAGAAAATGTGAGCTCGAACAACTAAAGGAAACGGGACTTAAATACGTCATAATATCCAATTGCAATGATGAACGTGATTGTAAAGCTGTAGGACTATTAAAGAAAAGATGGCTAATTGATGAAGTTCCAGAACTTCCACTTCCAGAGTGTAATGCAGAATATTGTAGATGTATATATATGGCTGATACAAATGAATTATGCAGTTTAAATATAAAAAGGAGAAATGAAAAATGAGTATTTATGAAAAAAAAGACTTAATCCCTCAAACTTTTTCTCAGAAGTTATTTAAAAAACAGCCAAAACAAAATTATTTAATTGAACTCGAAAATCTATTTTATGAAAAAGAAGATTCTATTCTCTCTCTAGATATATCAGAGATTGAAAATCTAAAGAAAAAATACAAAATTAATGATAAAATGTTTCTATATGAAAGAGAAGTTTTGTTAGATAAATTTATCTCCAAATGCTTAAGGAATGAAAGACTATCTGCAACAGAGAAGGAAGAGCTTTCTCATCTTGAAAAAATGTTAAACATACCAGAGGATTATTTAAATAAACGAATCTCTGACGAAGGGAAAAAAATTTTCAAGAAAAAGGTCCAACATGTTATCGCAGATAACAAAATTGAAAATTCTGAAAAAGAAGAATTGGATATTTTGAAAAAAGAGTTTAATATTTCCCAAAATGACTACAATGAGATTTTAAGCTCTGAAGTATCTGCAAAAATCAAAGAATATCTAAGGCCTATTTTTGCAAAACGACGTATGTCGCCCGAAGAAGAAAATAAATTCAATGAAATGCTTGCCGATATGCATGTAAATCCAGGTGATATCAAACAAAGCCTTTCAAAATTCAGAAAATACTGGGATATTGAAAATATTGATCTTCCTCCAATAGAGTCTCCAATAAATATTCAAAAAAATGAAAATTTATTTTTCTATGCAAAAGTTGAGTGGTTTGAAGAACGTGTAAAAACAAAATATGTTTCTTATGGTGGTATTGGAGTAAAATTCAAAATTTGTAAGGGAGTATATTTAAGAGCTGGATCAATAGCACCAACTTATAATACTGAGCACTATTTAAAACTTATTGATGTTGGAACACTTTATTTCACCAACAAAAGAATTATATTTATTGGAAATCATGGAAATAAAACAATCCCATTCTCAAAGATTTTGGCTTTTACTCCATATTCTAATGGTATTGGAATTGATAAAGAAACTGGTAAAAAGCCATTTATAAAATATGAAGACTCTGAATTAATGGGTATATATCTTGCCAGATTATTAAAGGATTCGTAAATGGAATACAGTAAAATAAAAAAACGTATATTTGAAATTATAGAACCAAGCGATGAAAAGGACGTTCCAAGCAAGGTTTTTGATATTTGTCTGATTGTTTTAGTTCTCATAAATGTTTGCCTAGTAATAGCAGATACATTTAATCTACCTGAAAAAATAAAAAAAATTTCGTATTATGTTGAAATTGTTTCAGTTATAATCTTTACAATAGAATATATTTTACGTATCTGGACATCAGATTTTCTTTTTCCTAGCAAAAAATGGTTCGTTGCAAAACTAAAATATATCTTTTCATTTTTAGCCATAATAGATTTACTGGCAATTTTACCATTCTATCTGCCATTCTTGATTACAATAGATCTTAGAGTTTTAAGAATGTTAAGAATTATAAGATTATTCAGAGTCTTTAAAATCAATAGATATACAAATGCTCTTTCATCCATTGTAAAAGTTTTTAAAAGCAAACAAAACGAATTATTATCATCAATTTTCATTGTAATATTATTAATGATTGTTGCATCAGTCATAATGTACAGTGTAGAAAACAAGGCACAGCCTGAAGTTTTTAGAAATGCATTTGATGCATTATGGTGGGCGCTTGCAACATTAACAACAGTTGGCTATGGAGATATTTATCCAGTTACAGTTTTAGGAAAAATTCTTAGTGCAATAATTGCAATTTTAGGCATAGGATTAGTAGCAGTTCCAACGGGTATTATTTCAGCCGGTTTTATGGAAAACATGTCAGATTCTAAAAAAACTGAAGACGATGAAATAAAATATTGCCCATATTGCGGGAAAGAAATCAAAGTATAAAAGACAGTTTTTCCTACACCTCAAGAAAATCACACAAAAGTTTGTATGACTCCACCACCTGCCGGGTTTTGTCGGTCGCGACTTTTTGAAGCACGGGGTTTTCATTGTATTTGTCTGGATGGTAGTACTTGATTTTTTCCTTGTATGCCTTTTTGACATCATCTGGGGTGGCGGATGTCTCAATCCCCAAGAGTCGGTAAGCGCGCTCAAGTTCCGGGGTCAATTTTTTATAGATGAAATTTTTCGGCCGGTATGCGGTCTCATTAAAGCCGGAGTCGAATCCGTCGCTCCCTACATGGTAAACGGTGGCACCCTGTAATGGCCGCCTGTACTCGGGTCCCTTGCTCCCGGATTTTGCCTTGGGGATCTCATTTTCAGAAGAGTCCTTTTCCTGATTTTCGTCTTCCGACTCAAGCGTAGTGTCTGAATCAGTCTCAGCCCCGGTGTTTTCCGTGTCCTCTGTTTTTTCCGCCGCCTGAGATTTTTCATCCTCCTTGAAATCCCTTTCAATCTTTACGAATTTCACGGAGCCAGCCTCAAGTGTTTCGCTCAAAAGTTCACCGAGCCTGTCATACATCGTGGACATCAGTCGCCCTCCCCGCCGCTAATTTTCCATTCATCCAATTTACGGTGCAGGGTCTTGCGTCCTATTCCCAGGATTTCCGCGGTCTTTGATTTGTTGTTTCCGTTTGCGGCAAGAGTTCCCTCCACGATGATTTTTTCCGCCTCGTCAAGCGTAATGCCCATCGGAATCTCAATGCAGGAGACACCGGATCTTCGGCTCACAGTCGGCGGCAGGTCCTCAAGTTTGATTTCATCTCCACCGCACATGACCACGGCACTTTCCATGCAGTTCCTGAGCTCGCGGATATTTCCCGGCCAGTTGTATTCATACATTGCAGCCTTCGCCCTGTTTTCCACCGACTTAATGTGCTTTCCGTTCTCGCGGTTGAACTCTTCAAGAAAGCCTGAAATCAAAAGAGGAATGTCGTCCCTTCTTTCACGCAGCGGCGGAACATGGATATGAATCACGTTGAGCCTGTAGTACAAATCTTCGCGGAATCTTCCGGCCTTGACTTCCTCCTCAAGATTTCGGTTTGTGGCGGCAATTACACGCACGTCCACCTCAAGGGTCTGCTCCCCGCCCACACGCTCAAATTTCTTTTCCTGCAGCACGCGGAGGATTTTTATCTGCACGTTCTGATTGATTTCACCAATCTCGTCAAGGAAGATGGAGCCACCGTGGGCAAGCTCAAAGCGTCCCTTCTGCATTTTGTCGGCACCTGTAAACGCTCCTTTTTCATGCCCGAACAGCTCGCTTTCAAGAAGTGTCTCGCTCAGGGCAGCACAGTGCACTTTGACAAGGCTGTTGTCCTTTCGCCCTGAAAGATTGTGAATCGCATTCGCCACAAGTTCCTTACCCACTCCGCTTTCGCCCGTAATCAAAACGCTGGCCTTCGTATCCGCGACCTTTCGAATCATCTCCTGCATTTTCTGCATGGCGGATGAAGTTCCAATCATGCCTTTGAGGGTCTGGGTCTCCTCAAGCTTCTGCCTAAGCTCCTGATGTTGAAGACTCATCTCACGTCCGGCAAGGGCTCGTTTTACAATCAGGGTGAGCTGGTCAAGGTTCAATGGCTTGGTGAGAAAATCGTAGGCTCCATGGCGCATCGCATCAACGGCGGCATCAATGCTTCCGTGTCCTGTCAGAATGATTACGGGGATTCCTGGTGTCTCGGCCGTCACTTTCGCAAGCACTTCCTCACCGCTGATTCCGGGCATCCTGAGGTCGGTAATCACCAAATCAATGTCGCCTTTTTCAATCAGCGAAAGTCCCTCCTCCCCTGTGGCGGCCGTCTTTACGTTGTAGTCCTCCATCTCGAAATTCGCCGCAAGACCGTCGCGTATATTTTTCTCATCGTCAATAATCAGCAAGGTAAACTTCATGCCTTCTCATCCTCCCTGCCGCCGGAATTGTCCTCAAGCAACATCACGTTTTTCTGTGGAATCGGGAGCGTGATTGTAAAAACAGTTCCCTTTCCAAGGTCCGACTTCACCGAAATGTCCCCCTGAAATTCCTTGATGATTTTGTAAACCATCGTCATTCCCAGTCCAGTGCCCGTCGCCTTGGTCGTGTAGTACGGCTCAAAAATCCTTGATGTGGTCTCGTCGTCCATGCCGCAACCGTTGTCCGAAAAAATGAGCTTGTATTTGTCGTCCGAAAAAGCGGATTCAATCAGCACGGATGCGGAAAAATCAGCTTCATCACTCTTTTTCTTTTTGCTTTCCAAGGCCGCAATCGCATTCTGGGCAAGATTGATCAATACCTCGCGGAAGAGCTTTTCATCAAGCAGGACACGCACGGAGGATTTTTGCAGTTTTGTTTCCAGGGTGATTTTCTTGCTCTCAAACTCAGGACGAAAAAAATCCGCGAAGCTTTCAATGAGTGAATCCGGGGACGCAAGCTGCATGTTCGCCTGTACCGGACGCACCGCCACAAGAAAATTGACCACAATTTTATTCAGACTGTCAATCTCCTCGTTGATTACCGAAATGTAGTCCTCCATGAATTTTTCTTTGGGCAACATTCCGTCCCCAGCGCGGGATTTTGCGACTGCCTTTTGGAGAAGCTGTATGTGAATGCTGATTGCGCCAAGCGGATTTTTTATTTCATGTGCGACTGATGCGGCAAGATTCGTAAGGCTCGCAAGGGATTCCATTCTGTGAAGCAGGATTTCCGAGCGGCGTTTTTCCGTAACATCATCGGCGGTAATGACCCACCCGGTAATCTCCGTTTTCGTAACGTCATCAGCCGTGGAGATTTTTTCAACCAGGGGCAGGACCGAAACCGTAACGAATTTAAAATGATCTCCGACCGCAACCGAAAATTCCTCGCTCACGTTGGACTTCATTTCCCTTGCGCATCCCTCAAGATACGAAGCAATGTCCACGTCCTCAATCAGCTCCCAGACATAATAGTCGGACTTTCTTTCCAGAATCCTCGGGTTAAGCGGGATGAGTCTTTCGGCGGCTTTGTTTGTCTGCAAAAGGTGCCAGTCCTTGTCAACCACGGCAAGCCCTGTGGAAAGGCTTTCAAGTATTGAATCATAACGGTCGTTGTCGGAAATCAGCTTCTTTACGATTTTTTCCGCGTGCTCGTGGGTAAGCTTCGGAAATTTTTTCAGTACGTTTTTGTTAAAGTCATTCATTGAAAGCTTCCTTATTTACTCCTCTGAAAGTGAGTTCTGTACAATGTCCTTCAATATGCCTCCGTGAGTGCGGTTCACCTGCATGATGCTCCTCGTAAGTTCCTCAAGGCAAGCCATCACGTTCTGATTGTAGACATTCACGTTGTTGCAGCTTTCCCTGAGCACATCAGTTATTTCTGCGGATGCGGCCACACCGGCGGCAGAGTTCAGGAGGGGCTTTTGACACTCCGCAATCTCCTCCATAAATATTTTAAACAGCTCACCCGGCTTAAAGTTACCGCACACCGACATGATTGCAGGGATGTTCGGCACGTGACCTTCCGCGGCAGATTTGAAAAAGATCCTCGCATTCAGCCTGACGTTTTCAGGACTTACCGGAAGATGCGACTGAAGGAACGTGTTGATGTGGGACGGCATTGGTCCGCCGTAAGTTATGGGGTCATAGTGGAACACACGCTTTATGACTTCCTGCTGAGACTTGATGTTTCTGTTAAAAAATGTGTATGTCCTTACTCTAGAAAGAATTGTCGGAAGCATGGCACCACGGCGGTCCGTTGTAAGAATGAACATAGTGTCCTCAGGCGGCTCCTCCAGGATTTTGAGCAGGGCATTTCTGGAACTGTCCGCCATTTTGTCCGCATGCTCAATTATAAGGACTTTTTTTCCAGCGTTCGAGCTCAAATGCGCCCAGTAAGAAAAATTCCTGATTTGCAGGACCGGAAGCGACTGATAGAGATAGGATCCCTCAAGCTTTTCACAGTCCTTGCCCACGCTGTCCAGGATTTTTTCAAGCTCATCACCCTCAGGAAGCACTCTTTCCGGGGAAATCTCCTCAAGAGCCTCGCTGATTGACTGAAGGAGCGGTGAAAATTTCGAAAGCTTGTCATCATCCTGCCAGAGAATGGGACTGAAGCGGACGGTGAGTTTTCGTACCGCCCTGAGATAGAGATAACGCGCCGCGTCCACATGGCTTGTGTTCCGTGCGTTCTGTGTGAGCAATGTATTTCGTGCGGCAGCAATTTCCAACGTTCGGTTTCCGGAGCCGACAATCAGAAGCGAGGGACTGAGAAGTGCTTTGTGCATCAAGCAGCTTTCACAACGGCAGTTCCAGTCTCCCTTTGGATTTTCCCTGCATGCCATTACACGTGCAAGCTCCAAAGCGCAGGTGAGTTTGCCGGAAGACGCGGGGCCTGAAAACAAAATGGATCCAGGAAGCCTGTCATTTGCAATGTCCTCCGTAAGCAAGTCCGATGCACTTTGGTAGAGCACGTTCTCAAACATGAAGTCCCCCAAGAACGGAACCGATTGCGGAAACCTCCTCCTTTTTTAAGCTTGAGATGCTCGGCAGGAAGGGACTCAAAAGACCATAGAAAAAGCTTCTCTCACAAACCGAGGAAAGATCAAAGAAGGGCTGCCAGCTGATTACGAAAAGTATGAAAAATATGATTGCCGCGCCTTCCGCCACACCGAACAGAAAACCCAACGCTCGGTTTAGTCCGCCCATGACCTGATTCTCAAAAAATTTGGAGAGGATTGCCTGCACCAATTTTGTTATAAGGAACACGGCCACGAAAATGGCAAGAAAAGCAACGAGGGAACGGAAAATCGGTTTTGCAATGACACCCTCAAACAGAGCCGACGCAGGCTTGTAGAAAAGAAATGACGCAATCACCGAAAGCACAGGAGCAGCCTTGTCGAAAACCGAATCAACAAAGCCCTTCACCACTCCCATGATGATGCAAAAAACCAATATTCCAAGAAAAAAATAGTCAATAATAGGAAGATTCATTTTACTAACCCATCCAAAATAATTTCAGCAATCTGCTTTGCCGGGAAAAATGACGCGCACAATTTACCGCAGCCATCCGAAAGCCCCTTTCTCTTCTCAGGATTCAAAAGCTCCTCAAGATTTTTCCTCATGTTCTCAGCGTTGACCTCGTCCCCAATCAGAGTCATTGCGGCACCCTTTTCCTGAAAGAATTTCGCATTGTCAACCTGATCACCCCTTGTACCAGAGCCACAGAGCGGAACAAGCAGCATGGGTTTACGGCACACGGCACATTCCCAAAGTGAGTTCGCCCCAGCCCTTGAGAGCACCACGTCCGCAGCCTGTACCACGGATGGCATCTCGGCATAAATGAACTCGTAGGGATGATAATCCTTCCGTTTTTCAGCAAAGAGTCCCGGATTTTCCTCGGCGAACCTTTTGCCGGTCTGATGCACAACAATGAAACGCTCGCAAAGCCAGTCAAGGTTTTCCACAACCAGCGTATTGATTTGCAAGGCACCAAGGCTTCCTCCCAAAATCAAAAGAACGGGCTTCTCATGTTCCTTCGGGATTCCAAGAAAATCAAGGCCCGCCGAACTGTGATCCTCATAAAATACGGGACGCACCGGATTTCCGGTAACAAGGCATTTATCTTTTTGCTGCTCCTTGAAAAATTTCCGGGTCTCATCATAAGAAAGGAGAATATTCTTTGCTCCCCCGCTGTTCAATCTTGTGGCAAGTCCCGGGGTAAAATCACACTCATGGGTGTAATATGGAATCCTAAGCGATTTGGCCGCCCTGCACGGTGGTACGGAGACAAATCCCCCCTTTGAAAAGAGACAGTCCGGCTTCAAGTTTTTGAGTATCTTCTTGGATTTGAAATATCCTGAGGCGATTCTGAAAAGGTCACGAAGATTTTCCAGAGAAAAATAGCGACGGAGTTTTCCGCATGGTATTCCAAAAAATCCGTTTAAGCTTCCTCCGCATGAGGTCAGATTTTTTTCCACAATCTCACGGTCAATGCCGCTCTCATTTCCAATCCAGTCTATCTCAAGCTCCAGATTTTTTTCTGCTGCCAGAGAGGCAAGTGCATCTGCTACGGCTATTCCGGGGTAAATGTGTCCTCCGGATCCCCCGCCAGCAAATGCAATCTTAATTTTTTTGCACATAATTATTTTTCCTTCGGCGGATATTTTTCCATTATTTCCACGATCGCGGCTTTTTTGAACAGGCCTGCATATTTTCGCGCGCTCATTCCCATGCTGTCCGGCAAATCAGGATCAGCACCGTTGTCAAGAAGGAGCTTCACAATCTTTTCGTCACCGTTTCCCACGGCAAGAACCAGAATCGGCTGACCATCGGAACTCACCACGTTAAGGCCCGCCCCTTTTGAGATGTAATACTCCGTCAGCGCATAATTCTTTCGCCAAACAGCGTCCATAACCGCAGTATAGCCCCTGTCACCAGAGATGCTGTTTACGTCGGCACCGAGCCCAATCAGCCACTCCACCTGATCCATGTGCTCTGCCCTGGTCGCAATGTTCAGCATGGGCACTCCCTCGGATGTTTTTGCGTTCACAGGCATTCCGGCATTGATGAACATCTGGCAGACATCCTGCAGTTCCTTTTCAAGATAGTGGGCGAATGAATCGGCAGTAAACGGTATGCCCATAGTAAAAAGACTGATCAAGGAATTCCGCTCAAGCTCAATCTGCTCAAAATCATTGAATTTCTCGTCTATAAACTTCAAAAGAGTGTCAAAATCCGTAAATGAATTGAAACCAAGGGTCCTGCCGTCACGAAGCTTCTCAAAAAGATGGTCGTCCTTTTTATCATAAATCAAGAGGTTCGCCTGACTTCCCATGAGAAACCCCATCAGGAAAATGCAGTCGGAGGAGCTGAAAACAGAACTTGCGCCAATCACTATGCAATGAGTCGTTTTTTGCACCGTCCGAAAATTCTTCTGAAGCTCTTCCAGGTCCAGATTTTCAGAAATAAGGATAACATTCGGGTCTTCCCCAGTCTTGGAAAGCAGGAAGTCTTTAGCCTTATTCAATTTGTCATTATCCGAGCCGGAAGCGATTACTAACCAATTCATACTTCAATTATACAGTACAAAAGAGATTTTCTCAATACCAAATTGCGAAAATACGCGGACTTGAGTCAAAAAATCAAATCAGGTCGCGGAGAAAGGAATTCAAAAAAAGGATTCCTTCTTTCGTGAGGAAAAATCTGTCACCGGAAATTCCGCGGGCGCATCCGCATAAGCCCTTTTCACCCAGCTCTGACCAGCCGCCGGTCTCCAGCCTTTCCTCCAGATTTCCATGCCATTTCAGTGAGGAAAAGCGTTTGTTGTACTCTGCCGCAGAGATTCCCCTCAAAGTTCGGAGTCCCATCATCAAAAACTCGTATTCCTCGGTCTCAAGGTCAAGAATCTCCTCTTCCCGGGTGTTTTTTTCCTGTCCAGTCCTGATTTCCGCACCGTCTTTCCAAAAATCACGGTATTTTTCAATGTCGCTCGTGTTTGTCCACCGAAGTCCCGGAGTTCCGCGCTCAAATGAATAGACCGATGAGCATGCTCCCGCCCCAAGTCCGATGTAGCTCTCCTGCATCCAGTAAGCCATGTTGTGACGGCTCTCGCATCCCGGAAGAGAAAAATTTGAGACCTCATACTGATTGAATCCGTTTTTTATGAGAAAGTCGCGTCCTGAAATCCACTGGCGGTCGGCTTCATCAGCATCCCACGGCTCACCCTCGTCAATGCGTTTTGCAAGCGGCGTGCCATCTTCAATCGTGAGCGTGTACATGGAAATGTGGTCGGGTCTGTACGAGATGATTTTTTCAAGCGACGAAAGGAATGAGTCCATATTTTGCTCAGGAAGTCCCGCAATGGCATCCAGATTCAGATGTCCCTTCCACAACGATGAGACAAGCTCCAGTGCGTCCTGGGTCCTTTTTGCGCTGCATGGCCTGTGAACCGCCGAGAGAGGTGCCTGATTCATGGACTGAACGCCAAGGGACAGTCTCGTAACCCCGGATTTTTGAGCCGAAACCAACTTTTCCTCGCTCAGTGACTCGGGATTCATCTCCATGCTGATTTCTTCCGTCTGATTCTTACAGGCAGATTTTCTCAATCCAGAGACAAGGCGCTCTATCTGTGAAGGAGAAAGAAGGCTCGGAGTTCCCCCGCCGATGTAGATTGTCCTCCATGTGCTGATTCCGTATCGCGCGGCATAAAAATCAGCCTCGTTCAGCAATGCGGAAATGTACGCGTCATCCACGGAACCGCTGCATCCGACGGAAAAAAAATCGCAATAATCACACTTGGAGCGGCAAAACGGAATGTGGACGTAGAGAGAGGCGGAATCCAGCTCGGGAAAAGAGTCTCGCACTAGAAAATCCGGATTTTATTGAAGGGGAAATATTCGAGCACGGCCTTTCCCTTGATGCGATGAGGCGATATGCAGCCCCAGAGACGGGAATCGGAGCTTTCGGTGCGGTTGTCGGCAAGTACGAAATATTCCTCCTCACCAAGAGTGTACTCGCTCATGTTACCGGCGGCACCCATATTGTCCCATTCCACAGGAACCGAGTAGATATGCACGTTGTAGCTGCTTTCAGCCATCTCAAATTCGGTAAGGAAGAGACTCTGATCGGCAGGCTTCACGTAAAGAACGTAATCCTTCATGTAGATTGTGTCGCCCGGCAGCCCCACCACACGGCGGAGAGACGGTTTTCCCGTAATTCTCTGTGTATAGCCGAAGGGATAAAACTGCTGAAACGTAAAAAACTCAGAAATGCGATTTATGACGGACTTTGGGACGGAGAGCTTTTCATCATCCAGCCTGGAAAGATACACGACATCTCCGCGTTTTGGAGTACGCAGCAAGGGAGCGACGAAAACAGCGCTGTTTTTGGGGATATCCGGATCCATGGACTCCGAGCGCACCCACACGGGAAAAAGCACTAGATTTAAAAATAGGGTCAAAAATAAAATTATGGAGACCACAAGCGTCAGAAAGAACGAGATTCTTTTGTTCCTGAGCTGTCTCATCTCATACGAATAATCATATACACTGTGTTTCATTGTTCAAACATAATATCACATACGGGAAATGGTTTCAATAGTATAATTCCGTTTTTCTATCAGGCAAATGCCATGTCTTACGAATAAAAAATTAACTTCCGGCACATTGTCAAAACCGTAACTGGAAAGATACCGAAGTGTTTTATTCTTTGGAGGAGAATGAGAAAATCATCCCGGACTTAAAAATCTCCCTAGACTTTTCGGGAAAAACTGTCTATAATATATATTATGGAAGAAGGTCGAAAGATGATTGCACAGAATAAAAAAGCATATTTCAACTATTCTGTGGAAGAAAAAATAGAGTGCGGGATTGCGCTTGTCGGTACGGAGGTAAAATCCGTAAAGGCGGGGAATGTCTCTTTTGGTGACAGTTTCGCACTGATTGAAAAAGGAGAAGTTTGGGTACAGAATTTCCATATTTCGGAATACTCCTACTCTTCCATATTCAATCACAATCCCGACCGGAAGAAAAAGCTTCTTCTGCACAGGGACCAGATAAAGCGGCTCCAGCGTAAGGTTGATGAAAAAGGCATAACGCTCGTTCCGCTAGACTTCTACCTGAAAGACGGGCGCGTAAAGGTAACGCTCGGACTTTGCAAGGGAAAGAAACAGTTTGACAAGCGAGCCTCAATCAAGGAGCGTGACGTCAACAGGGATATAGCAAGGGAATTTAGAAAAGACTTACAATAGTCTAATATTATGGAGGATGACCCTATGTTTGAAATCTTGATGGAGAGAAAGTCAAAATTTATTCTTTCACTGATTCTGCTTTTTTCCGTCTCAAGCAGCCTGTTCGCACAGAAGACAGTTGACTTTTATGCAACGGTAACATCCTCCTCCGATACAAACACAATCAAGATGACCACGGACCTCTATTTCACCCAGTTTCAGGGGCTGGACGGCTATTTAGTGAGCGACAAACGCGACACAGCTTTTGGCGATGTTGTGAATCCGGGTTGCGACATAGCATTTTATGCGGAGATTCAGGAAAGCGACGGCGGATGGTCCTGCACGCTCAACGCAATCGGCAGCAAGGGACAGCACATTTCCGAGACAAGGACTTATGCCTCCTACTACAAGATACTTCTGGATGCAAAATCTTCACTTGAAAATCTGCTCAACAATGTGGCTTCCGGTGTCTCCTCCACCACGGATTCGGTTCAGGCTGAAAGCAACGAGCCTTACACTGAGGCAACGCTGGAAACTCTTGCCGGCACATGGACAGGAGAGGCCTTGGTTGACAAAGTGATAATCTTGCGGGGCGGAAACGGATTCGTAATCTTCAAAAACGGCGCGAGCATGAATGTTGCGGTCACAATCAAGGGAAGCAATGTTACGGTCGTGCAAAAGGGACGCTCCAATGCCTCTTTCCACCCGGAAATCAACAGGGAGCTTGCCTTAAAAACAGCTACGGACGCGGCACCGATCAAATGGACCCTTACCACAATGAGCGCGGTTTCAATGAAGGGAACAAAATCAACTCTGGTTGAGGACAGCGAATCCAGCAGCGGAGTAAAAACAGCGACTCTTGACGTGGAGTGGACAAAGCAGCAGTAAGCCTAGATTTTTATGGCACCTTCGCGGACCACCACTACATCGCTTCCGTCCATGCGAACTATGGTTGAGGGTACAGAGCCGTGTCTGTCACCATCGGAAACGATCAGGTCCACTTCCCGACCGAACTCCGCGACTATCTCATCAACAGTCTCAAGGACCTTTTCGCCGCTTCTGTTTACGCTGGTACTGTAAATGGGAAAACCGCACCGGGCAATCACTTCCCTGAGCCAAAAGTCACCGGGACATCGGAAGGCTACGGTCGCATTTTCAGGGGAAAGAGAGGATTTTAGGGGTACAATTATCGTGAGGGGGCCAGGCCATTTTTCAAGAAGGGACGCTGGCGGCACCAAATCTGTGTACACTTTCAAATCATCCGGGGAAGAAATCAGCTGAATCATGGGCTTGTTTTCGTTTCTGCCCTTTATCCTGTAGATTTTTTCACCTGAGTTAAATTTTTCGGAAACAACGGAACTGAATCCGTAGACAGTATCCGTCGGGAGAATGGCGACTCCACCGGAAGCAAGGCAGTCTGCGGCAATGCGGATAGAGTCCTGGTCTGATTTAGCGCATATCATACATCGTCATTCCGTCGGAACCGGCAAGCCTCATCTTTTTCGCGCCAAGTTTCAGAGCTCCCCTCGCATAGTCAAAGAGCATGAGTATGGCGTAAAAACAAAGGAACACGATAATCCCGATTCCCTTGCAAGTCTTTTCCGGTATAAAATCAGATTCGGTGTGGCGGAGAACTGTACCCGCGTCATAAATCTGGTTTTCCTGCGGTGTAAGTCCGCTGATTTTCACAATCTTCTCGCCCTCATAGACATATCCCAGACGCTTGGCATAGCACCCCACTACTTCCATGTCCTTTTGGAGGGCAACTTTTTCAAGAGAGAGTTTGTTGTTTGTCTGCTGTATTGTGGACGCATTTGCACTGAGGAGCCGCTTCTGTTCCTGCATGTACGACGTAGCCCAAAGCCCGTCCCTGCCCCCCACGAAGGAGATCAGCACATAAAAAAGAGTCCCTGCTAAAACTGAAATCAATAATCTGCATCTTGACATAACACTAAGAATGTCGGTCAAAAAACTGCCCCGTATAACTAAATTTTCTCCAATAAGGTAAATTGATTTAACTGTAGAAATTTAAGAAATATGCCGATAAACAATGAAGGACATAGTTTTGATGTCCAAATTTTGGCGGCTAGGAAAAAAGGATGTTTTTGAACCGCTGAAAAAAGATTCCTAAAAAGGGGTAAATTTATGGAAGACGAAAAGGAAAAAAGCGATCTTGACCAGTATGGTGTATGGGTCAAAACGCCCCCTCATAATTTACAGGAAGAAACAGAAGATGCCCAGGTCAAGGAAGTCAGCGGCACCTCGGAAACAGAACCTGAAAGTGAAGTCAGTCCTGACTCATTTACACCAGATGCAATTCCTGAAACAACAGTCCCGGAAGATATGTTCATTTCATCCAATGATGCTCCTCCGCCTGCTGATTCTACAGACGTGGTTGTTCCATCCACAGATGAGGCTCCCAGTTTTGATGACGGCGAAATCTCCCTTGATGAATTCCTTGACTCAGGTGACTCATCATCCGGAGAAATCAGCATAGACAGTTTCCTTGACTCAGGCGACGGCGGTGACAAAAACTTCCAGCCGGACGGTGAAATCTCGCTTGATGACTTCCTTGACTCCTCCTCTTTTGGTGGCGGCGAGCAGGAAAACGTTACGGAAGAATACGACGAGCCTCTTGACATTGACCTCACATTTGATGACGTTGATGTGGCTTTGGACGACAGCGCGGATGACGAAATTGAGATAAGCGACGCAACGACAGGCGAAAGTCTTGATCTAGACTCTTTCATCGCCAGTTCGGACAGCTCCGGGGATGACACCTTGGACAACTTCGACGCGATGTTTGATAATATAGAAGATTCTGCACCCAAGGCTCCTGCAGCAACGAGCTCTGCACCAGCCACGGAGAGCGAAAGCATAGACCTTTCCGAGTTCGGAATTGAGGATGACGGCGGTCCATCATTGACCACATCCGAAAGCGACGATGAAAAGCCTGTTACGCAAACCCAGGATTACGATCTTGACGTTGGTGACGACGGATTCAGCGAATCACCGGACAGTCTTGCGAATGAAACAGAAAATGATGACATCGCTCTTGAAGTCGAGACAAAATCTGACAGCAACAAAGCCCTCAAGCCGGATGAAAAGAACCCCTATTCGGCACCGGATGAGGACTTTGACGTTGATTCCCTGCTCGACTCCATTGAAGATGAGACATCCCCTTCCGGCTCAGAAAATCAGGCATCAGATGCTCCGATTTCGGAAAGCGCAGCGAATATCAATCTTGAGGAATCCCTTACACCGAAGGAATCGGATGATTTGGTAAGCCCTGCATCATTTCAAATAGAGGATTCACCCAGCGAAGAGACCATCCTTGACGATGTAAAGCCTGAAAGCGAGGTTGAATCCACTGCGGATGACAGTTTTCTGGAAAAAAATGACGAAGATTTCGCTGATACACAAAATCAAGAGTTGACAGAAACGGTAGAATCGGGTGATAATATAATATCTGATACAGAAGCTGTAACTGATTCGGATGCATCTGATTCCGATGAAGCGGTTGATTTGTATTCCTTCATGGGAGACGAGGGATTTTCGGATCCTTCCGTAGCCGAGGGAAACAGATCGTATTCACCGGAGGAGCTGGCGGAGCAGCAGAAAGAAGCTGAGAATAAAAATCAAGATTCTGAAGTCTCTGCAAGCGAAGAGGTGGATTCCGGGGAAGCTCAGGAAGATCAGACGGAAAATATTTCAGAAGAAAATGTAAACCAAGTTTCAGATGGCAACATCGAGGATCAAACAGAAGCGGGAGAAAATATGGAAGAAAATTTTGTCGATAAAGAAGTTCCTGAAGAAAATCAGGATGAAGAGCTTTTCGTAGATGCGGCAGAAGGCGGAGTCAACAACGAAGTGCTGGAGGATGATGACGTTGTTCCTTCACCCTTCTATTCCCCGCTGGTCGAAAACGAAGGTGAAAAGCAGATTGATTTTTCATCGGAAGAGACAACCGAAGAAGAGGAAGACGGAGACGCAGGATTCATTGTTGATGCCGACTCAATCGTTCAGGCCGACATGAATGACTTCGCATACGACGAAGACTCTGGTATGTCCGTAAAATCTGACAGTGCCGATTCAGAAAGTGATTTGGAATCAACCCAAAATAACGCCATTCCAGATGCTGGAGAGGAAGATATGGATATAAATACCAACACAAGCAGCGAATCACCGGATACAGCCGCGCTGATGAATGAGATCGCAAAAGAACTTTCTGTTCTGCGTCAGGAAATCAACGAGTTGAAAAACGAATTCGCCGAGTTTAAGCGGAACGGTGTTGTCGCACCTTCCACAGAAAGTGCCCCCGCAGAAAAAGAAGAAAACGGATTCTTCGGAGACATGGATGATGACGATACAATCGCGCTTAGTGGTGACGAACTGAGCAATATCCTGAGCACGGCAGATTTTACGGAAGAAGCCGCTGATGGTGAGACCGCAGTTGAGACAGCCACAGAAAGCGAATCTGATGCCGCAAGCGAGGAAACGGTTTCTGAATCAGAGGATGGCTCTGATGAAAACTCAAGCAGAAGCATTTTCGGTTCTGTTGAGGACACCCCCGCTATTCCGGATCAGGTCAACTCATACGAGAACAATCTTCAGGTAGATTTCGCGGATGAAAATCTCCAGGAACCTGATCTGAATGATGTGAATATTGATGTGAGCGACTCCATTAATGACGAGGAAGCAAGCGAAAGCGACGAAGCAAGTGATCTCCCCGGAGAGATTGATGTACCCAAAGCCGACGATGACATCCTTGTGGAATCCTCAAGCTCAGATTTCATTGAAAGTGAAGAATCCGAGCCGGAAACAAGCGATTTTGAGGCACCCGCAGCCGACACAATCTCTGAGTCACAATCTTTCGACGAGCCCCAGATTGAAGAGGATGCAGGCACATCTGAATCATTTGTTTCTGAAAACGACGACATGAACGTTGAGGAAGACAACAGCATTTCCCAGGACGAGGCCGACTATCTTTCAAAGGATGCACCTGTAGCCGAGGAAGATGAGAAGCTTGAGACCGGAATCTCCGAGGAACCTGTAAACGAAGTCTTCAACAAATGGGAAAACTCAAATCCTGAAGATGAGACTCTTGAGGAACCGGCTGTTGAGGAAGACAACTTTGAAGCTCCCGCCCCCGCCGTTGAGGATAAAGTTGATGATGATGAGTTCAAGGAGCCCGTTTTTGCCGAAGCAGAGCCCGAAAGCGAACCTGAAGCCACTGTAAACATTGAGCCAGAGGAAGAAAATCCTGCCTCCGCAGCCGGCGTAAACGCGATTCCCGAAGATATGAAGGAAGAAATCAAGTCTGTCCTTGCTTACATGGACCAGCTGCTTGAAAGCCTTCCCGAAAACAAGATTGAGGAATTTGCAAAGTCAGAGCAGTTCAACACTTACAAAAAGCTTTTCAACGAGCTGGGACTCTCTTGATTTTGTAAAATAAAAGGATTCTAAAGGCTCACAAAATGGGTTTTTAGAGATTACGCAATCTGCAAGGGCCGTATCCATTTTTGGGTACGGTCTTTTTTTGTCCACATAATGCCGATAATTTCTTCAGGGGACAAAATATGGAAGGGATAATAATTGAAAAAAATAAAAACGGAGATTTGACGGCGACGGTCTCAGGCATAAGACTCTGCTCCGCATACAGTCCGCAGAAAGAAGCCGAGAGATTCGTTGAAAATCTGAAATGCTCCTTTGAGCCTTCCACCGTGGTCATAACAGGTCCCTGTCTGGATTACGCCGCAGCCCCCTTAAAAAAGCGATTCGGAAAAATCAAGCTGATTGCTGTCCATTATGCACCTGAGCTTGCTGGACAAAGCGTATGGGACAAGGAGTTTTTATCCGAAAGAGACTCCAATCTTGCCGAAGAGCTTTACTCCTATCTTGGTGAGGAAGAAATCTGTTCGACGCTTTTCTGCTCATGGCCGCCGTCCGAAAAAATCTTCGCGGAGGAATATCGCCACGCATGGAGCGAAATCAAGACGGCCGTGGTCAAAAGCCGCAATGTTCTTGCCACCATGACATACTTCGCAAAAAGATGGACAAAAAACGCGCTCAATTTCTGCCTCTTTTCACGGAAAAACGCGTACATCCAAAAAGGCACGTCTGCGGTTCTCATCTGTGCAAGCGGAAGAAGCCTTGAAACATCCATACCGTTCATAAAAAAATACCGGAAGAGATTTTTCCTGATTGCGCTCTCATCCGCCCTGAGTCCACTCCACAGCGAGGAAATTATCCCCGACCTGATTCTTTCAACCGACGGCGGTTACTGGGCAAAAAAACACATCTCGTTCTCTCTCTGCAACGATTACGATGTCCCTCTCGCTCTTCCTGCTGAAGCCGCATGTTTTAAGAAATTCTACGACCGCACCATAATCCCGCTTTCCTACGGCGACGGATGCAGTGAGGCCCTAATCAAGGAATGTGGGTACACAAACATGCACGCATACAGAAACGGCACGGTCAGCGGTACGGCGGCACTTTTTGCAATGGACATCACCGAGGGACCCGTATTTTTCTGCGGACTGGACCTTGCTCCTTCCAAGGGATTTGCGCACACACAGCCGAACGAGCTAGAAAATGAAAACTCCCTCGGCGATTTTAGGCTCAGGACAAGGGAAACAAGGATCGTACCTTCCACATTCCAGTCTCCGGCACTTTCCACTTACCTCGCATGGTTCCAGAATCAGGATTTCCACGGCAGGGTCCACCGACTTTCCGACCATTTTCCGTTCAGCAACACGCTTGGCTCCGTGGATGATGTGGACTGGAGCTATTTTGAAAACAACGCGGGCACAGGAAGAAAACCAAATTTCGTCTATAAAAACAATGATTTCAAAATCGAAGAGAGAAAAAATCAGCTCGCCTCAATAGTTTACGCACACATCAAGGATCCTGAGTGGATAAAAAACGCGCTTCCCGCAGAATATGTCGTCATGCGAAGAAAGGGAAATGAGAGCGACGGCAGCCTGGACGAAAAGATGAAAGATTTTTGTGATGAAATCCTCAGGATAAGCCTCAGAGCAATGGAGGAAAAATGATTTACTCAAGTGTGATCAAAGCGAAAAACGGTTCCGAAGTGCCTCTTTTTGCCGACGGAAGCCCCATGCACTCAAAATACAATCCCGAAAATGAGGCGGCATCATTCGCAAAGGATGCAAACGGTGGATTCATCGTAGTCTGCGGCATAGGCGGCGGATTCCACATTGAGTCGCTCTTAAATCGTCTGGACCAGAACTCCGCGATTCTTGCCCTTGAAGCAGATTTCGAATCCCTGGAATTTTGCCGGAATCTTGATAAGGTAAAAAAAATCAGCTCCGATCCAAGACTAAGCTTTTGTACCTTTGAAAATCTTTCGGAAAATCTCGCCTCAACATATCTTCCTGCGGTTTACGGAAACTTTTCTTTTTACGTTTACCGCTCGTGGGAAGCACACAACAAGGAAATTTTTGAGCAAATCAGGAATGTGGTTGAAGAGAGCCTGAAAAGCATATCTGCGGATTTTTCCGTGCAGTCGCATTTCGGGAATATCTGGCAGAGAAACATACTCACGAACCTGCGTGGTTTTGAGGGAAATCCCCCGCTTCAAGTTGATTGCGAAAAAACGGCGGCAATAATCGCGGCAGGTCCCTCGCTAGACAAAAGCATCCTTGAGCTAAAGGAAAAACGCGGCGAATACACCATTTTTGCAACGGACACAGCCTATGGACCTCTCGTGACGAATCAGATCACCCCGGATTTTGTTGTCACCATTGACGCACAGCAGGTCTCCCTCGGTCACTTCATGGACCTGGAAAAAAGCGAGTCCACTACTTTTGTGTTCGACATAGCATCATCCCCATCAGCGGTGGCGGCGGTACGGTCGAAGGGGCTTCCAATCTATTTTCTAAGGAGCAGCCATCCCCTGTGCGCGGATCCGTCTTTGGAATCCTGTATGCCATTGGTTGAAAGCGGCTCTGGAACCGTAACCATTGCGGCATCTGATTTTGCACGTCAGGCAGGATATAAAAAGCTCAGGTTTTTCGGAGCGGATTTTGCATACAGCAGCGGAAAGTCCTACACGGCAGGGACATATCTTGAGAAAAACTTCGGCATAGCGGCAGGAAGGCTCAACACGGCGGAGACCCTTTATGACGCTCTCATGTTCCGTGCCCCATTAAAAAAAGCCCCGGCAGAATCACTCTACTCAGGCAGGCTGGAAAATCCCTTTACGAGCGATGTTCTTGAGTCCTACGGCACAAGTCTTGCATCCTGGGCTGAAAAATACGGCTATAAAGTGGAAAAATCTGTCTTTGAGTGCAAAATCAATGAAAAAAATCCAATTTTTTTGCAATTCAGGGGATTTAACTACAAAAAATATGCCGAAAATCTAATAAAGCAGTTGTCAGAAATTGCAACCATCAGGGAGGATTCCGCAGCTCGGGATGTGGTATGCAAAAGCAGTGGCACTATAAAAATGCTTCCTTATGTGGCATTTTTGCGAAAAAGACAGGATTTTGGGGATAAAGTCTGTTTTTTTCAGCTCCTGAAACTTGCATACCAGCGGGCAAGTCGGTATACTATAGGGTATGAAAACTAAAAGGAACATTTTATTCACAACGCTCATTCTAATCATATATATAATCACTGTTCTGGTCTATGCCATCTCACTCTTCACGGAGTACAGAACCGGACCGGAAAGGACAGATTTCAGAATCAGTGAGCTGGTCAGGGAAACAAGGCAGAACGCACAGACCAACATGCCGGGAAGCGATTCATTCAACAGCACTCTCATCCGCTCCATGGGCAACGTCGCGGATTTGGCAGGACTTCAAGTACTCAAGGACGGCAAGCTGATTTTTTCTTATCCCAAGGATTTAAGCGAAAGCAATGCGGGACGCTCATCTTTCGTAAGGGTTAAAAGCGAAAAATTCAAAGGAAAGGACAGTTCCGAGCTTACAATGACAGCGGCGGTCTACATGGTCACTCCGGATTCCTTTGCGAAAAAGGGAATCATAGCATTTTCCGTCATTCTCCTTACGACCGTAGCAGCAATAATTCATCTTGTAATGCTCTACCGCTCGGACAATCAGAGCCAGGCACAAAGCGAGAGCGATAATTATCAGATGGATGACGATGCAAAAGCGGTCAAAAACTCTGAGAAGAAGAAAAATAAATCCACGAACTTCACGATTGGTTCCGCATTCACGGATGAGAGAAAGTCCGATGACTTGAAAGAGCCTGATGAAAAGGAATTTACCGCAGACCCAGTTGAGCCCTCAAGCGACGATGAAGGGCCCATTGATGACGTGACAGTATACGAAGAGCCTCCTCTTGACAGCGATGAGACAGTCGCAGATGAGATTGCGGACGAGCAAAATCAGGCAGACGAAAGCGCAGATGATTCCTATGAGGATGATTCATACGAGCTGCCGGTCATTGGCTCAAATTTGACGCAGGAAGAGTACCAGGCACTCACCAAGGACTTGATTGACGAGCCGAGCATAGAAACTGAGCCAAACTTTGAAGAAATCAACGATGAGCCGCCCCAGCCCCAGTACTCGCTACCGGCAGAAAACACACCGGCAAGGATTTTTACCGACGGCCTGAGCCAGAGAAAGCCTGAAAAAGTTACTCCTCCGACGAACTACCTCAAACCGCTTCCGTCCCTGCCCGAGAAAAAAGAGGAAGAGCCCCTTCTCAAACCCGTAGCAGGAACTCGCCCCATGCCGGAAGGCCTTTTCTCTCCCGAAACAGGTTTTGGATGGGAAGAATACATGATGCCGCGCCTTGACTCTGAGCTGATGAAATCCGCGTCGAGCGACCAGGACATTTCGCTTTTCATGCTCAACATTCCGAAGTTTGACTGGACAAGCGACGCAGGTCAGGAAATCATCAGCATTATTGAAAAGACATTCCAGTTCAAGGATTTGATTTTTGAGTACGGTGAGTCGGGATGCTCCGCAATCATGCAGAACATGAACATCCGTGAAGCTCTGAAAACAGCAGAGAACCTGCACACCGACATTATCTCAACTTTGGCGAAAAGAAGCATTTACCGCATTGTGAACATAGGCATCTCCAGCCGCTCGCTCCGTCTCATTTCGGGAAAGCGTCTTGCGAATGAAGCGGAACAGGCACTCCTCCATGCCATGAACGAAAAGAACACGCCTATTGTTGCATTCAAGGTAAATCCTGAGAAATACAGAAAGTACATTTCAAGGGAAGTCGCCAAGCTTGAGGAAAACAACGCATGATTTTGAGATGGGTCTTAATTCTTGAGACCCTCTTTCATTTTAGTCTCAATTTCTGAAATGGATTTTTCATCGGGGAAGCTTTCTTTGAACAGATGGAATTTCTCTTCGGCAATCTCGTATTTACCGTCCGCCATCAGAACCAGAATGTAGTTTTTCATTATGGACGCATCCGTGGGATTCGCCTCCGAAAGCTGCTTGTATTCTTCCAGGGCCGTCTTAAAATCACCGCTCATTGCATCCAAGTATGCAATTGAAAGCTTTATGTTCGTGTTGTCGGGATCTTCCTCAAGAAGCGAGCAATACATCTTACGTGCGTTTTCCCAATCCTGAGCAAGAGCATAGCACCTCGCAATTTTGTATGAAAGCGCATTTCCCGAACCACCCGCATCAAGAGACATCTGATAGTACTTTACCGCACTCTCATAATTCTTGAGCTTTTCGTGAGCCTCCGCAATCTGTGCATATTCCGCCGCAAGATTTTGCTCAACCACATGACTTTCACCCGGGATGGAAAATCCTGTAGTCTTGCAGGAAAAAATGGAAACGCAGAGAATCAATGGAAATGCTATTTTACATACTTTCATCAATTTGCACCGCCGAATATGAAATCCGCAATCTGCTCCTCAGTGAACTGCAAGTAAGGAATCTTCAGCGTATCACCTGATTTTTCCACTGGAAGTCCGGCAAGAGTCATCATGGTCAGGGCAAGATTTTTCCTGCGCTCGTCAACCGGGCTCAGATTGATTTCCATATTGTACTCACCGTCGCCGCATTTCGAAATCTTTCCGTATGCAGAGGAAAACCAGTTGGAAAAAGAGTCTCCCACAAATGATGCGAGCAGACTTCCCGGCTCCTTCAGATAAAAAAGAATGTCCTTGTCAAATTCATCGGCGGTCTCGAACCACTGCAAATGAGGACTTTCCTCCGGCATGGATTTTGAGGCGTATCGGTCAAGCATTTTGGTAACATCGCTTGAGACGAGTACAAGACTTCCGCTCGGAAAAGAAACGGAATATGATCCGCCGTGGAAATATTTGAATTTCACGGATTTTTCCTTACCCGCAGAATCAGAAACTCGCACGGAATGGGATTTTTTTGTCCATCCCCTTTTTTCGTTCAAAGCAAGTCCCGCAAACGACGACGGAAAATTGCCCTCCGCCGCCATCTCAAGTTTTTGTCCGCCATTTGAAAAATCAAGTCCGGCATAAAGGTTCGTAATCCTTGAGACAACCATTGAGGCGTTGGACTCGGAAAGCGATGCCTTTTCCATCATGATTTTTTTCGTGAGCTCAGGATATTCCTTTACCGGAACCTTCATGTAAACCGAGTTATTTTCCCCCAGAAGATTTATCGTACTGGACTCAAATCCGACGCTTCCAGAGGAATTACATCCTGCAAGCAGAATCATAGAAACGGCAAGCAGAATGTAAAAGAAATCCAGACTTCGTTTAGCCGGGGACATAAAATCAGCCCTCAACTTTGGAAATCTTTGCGGTCCATGTCTTGTCATCAGCCTCGGCAGTAAATCCGCCAGAAACGGAATCCTTCCATTCGGCTGTGGCGGCAAGCGTCTCCCCCGCGATGAAATCCCTGAACTGCACGAAAGCATCCTTAAGCTCAGCGTCTCCGCTCACCTCAAGATTGATTCTGTCGGTAATCTCAAATCCGCTTTCCTTGCGCATATTCTGGATTCCACGGACCAAATCGCGTGCATATCCCTCGTGGCGCAAATCATCGGTAATCTTCGTCTCAAGTCCGACAGTCAGGGTTCCGTCATTGACAACCTTCATGTCTTCCTTTTCAATGCGCTCGACAATCACGTTCTCCGCCGTAAGATCCACGTCCTGTCCGTCCACGGTGATCGCAAGTGCCTGTCCGTCAAGGATCGCCGCAATCTGCTCGTTGCTGAGTTTGGCAATCTCCGCCGCAGCAAGCTTCATCTTTGGGCCAAGCTGTTTACCGAGCACACGGAAATTTGCCTTTGCGGAATACTCAACCAGCTCATCCTCCCTGTCGTGGAAAATGACCTTCTTTACGTTGAGCTCCTCGGCAATTGTGTCCTCCATTTCCTGCAGGACCTTTTTCTCATCGGCATCGCGGGTAACAAGTGCGACGGCTGAAAGAGGCTGCCTGTTCTTGATGTTGAACTGATTTCTGAGGCTTCTTCCCATGGACACAGCTTTTTGAACCGTGGTCATCTGGAACTCAAGCTCCTCGTCACGGAAGCGCTCGTTGTAAAGCGGATAGTCCATGAGATGAACAGATTCCTTGTCCTCCGCTGTTTTCAGATTCTGCCACATGGTCTCGGTAAGGAACGGAATGAAAGGAGCGGCCGTAAGCGTAAATGTCCTCAATGCAAGATAGAGAGCACCGTAAGCCTCAAGCTTGTCAGAATCAGAGCCGGATTTCCAGAAGCGACGGCGGTTTCTGCGGATGTACCAGTTGTTAATCTGGTCGATGAAACTCAGCCAGGGGTCAATCGCGGCGTTCAGGTCGTAGTCATCAAGGGCTGCGCTTACATCGCTCACCATTTTCTGTGCGACCGAAAGAATCCAGCGGTCAAGAGGATTGCTCGGAAGATGGTCATCAAACTCATGTCCGGTACAGGTAACACCGTCAATGTTCGCATATTGGATGAAGAAACTGTAGCTGTTCCAAAGCGGCAGGATAATGCTCTTGATTACATCGCGCACACCCTCGTCGGAATAGCGGAGGTCATCGGCCTTAACTACGGCGGAATGGGTCAAAAAGAGCCTCAAAGCGTCGGCACCGAATTTGTTGATTGCCTCAACCGGGTCGGTGTAATTTCTGAGGCTCTTGGACATTTTTCTACCGTCGGAAGCAAGCACGAGACCGTTTACAATGCAGTTTTCAAACGCAGGCTTGTCAAAAAGATGTGCCGCAAGAACGGTGAGCGTATAGAACCAACCGCGCGTCTGGTCAAGTCCCTCGCTGATGAATTTCGCCGGGAAGTGGCTGTCAAAGTATTCCTTGTTCTCAAATGGATAGTGATTCTGCGCATAAGGCATGGAGCCGGATTCAAACCAGCAGTCAAAAACCTCCGGGATGCGTCTCATGGTTCCATTTTCGCAAGAGCACTTGAACGTCACCTTGTCAACGAACTGCTTGTGCAAATCATCCAGATAGACTCCTGAGAGCTGCTTCAATTCATCGCGGCTTCCCACGCACACGGATTTTCCGCACTCATCGCACTTCCAGATTGGAATAGGATTTCCCCAGTAGCGGTTGCGGCTGATTGCCCAGTCCCTTGCACCGGCGAGCCACTTTCCAAAGCGACCTTCCTTGATGTGTGAGGGCTGCCACTTAATCTGGCTGTTTGCCTTGAGAAGTCTCTCGTGATAATCCGCGACCTTTACGAACCAGCTGCCGATTCCACGGTAGATGAGCGGTGAACTACATCTCCAGCAATGCGGATACTGGTGCTTAATCTGCTCGCGCTTTACAAGTTTGCCCTCTTTTTTAAGGCGGTCCATGATGTCCTTGTCACATTCCTTTACGAACCTGCCCTGATAGTCAGAGACCTCAGCGGTAAACTTACACTCAGCGTCAATCGGTTCCATCGCAGGGATTCCCGTTCCCTGGAAAACCTTGGAGTCGTCCTCACCGAATGCGGGAGCAATATGTACGATTCCGGTACCGTCCTCGGTGGAAACATAATCCGCGTTGAACATACGGAAAGCACCGTCCGAACCGTCCTCCTTTACCGCAAGATTCGCAAAATACGGGAAAAGAGGCTCATATTTTGCACCGATAAAATCAGCGCCCTTTCTCTTGTAGATGATTTCGTAGTCCTTTTCATCCTTATAATATGCTCCAAGGCGGCTCTCAGCAAGGATGTAATAGTCCCCGCTCTCCTTGTCCAAAATCTTCACGTAATCAATGTCTGGTCCCATACAAAGTCCCTCGTTTGAAGGAAGGGTCCACGGCGTTGTGGTCCATGCAAGGAAATAGGTCTTACCGTTGGTCATGTCAGGATCGCTGAATGCCTCTGGAGCACGAGTGATTTTGAATCTGATGGTGATTGCGGGGTCCTGAACTTCCTTATATCCCTGTGCGAGCTCGTGGGTTGAAAGAACCGTGGAGCAGCGGGGACAGTAAGGCAGAATGTATTTTCCCTCGTAGATGAGTCCCTTATCCCAGAGAGTCTTTGCGACCCACCAAATTGATTCCATAAAATCCGGATTCATGGTCTTGTAGTCGTGGTCAAAATCAACCCAGCGTCCCATGCGTGTGATTGTCTTACGCCATTCCGATGTATAGCGGAGAACCGACGCACGGCACTTGTCGTTGAAATTTGCAACGCCATAGGCATCAATCTCATGCTTTGAGTTAAGGCCGAGCTCTTTTTCAATCAGATTTTCGACCGGAAGACCGTGGCAGTCCCAACCGAAGCGGCGCTCAACCTTCTTTCCCTTCATTGTCTGATAGCGGGGAATAATATCTTTGATTGTGGACGGAATGAAGTGTCCGAAATGGGGCAAACCGGTGGCAAATGGTGGACCGTCATAAAAAACGTACTCTTCGGCACCTTCACGCTGAGAGACGGACTTTTTGAAAGTGTCATTGTCCGCCCAGAACTTAAGGATTTCCTCTTCCTGCTTCGGGAAATCAACTTTCGGGTCAACTGCTTTATACATATTATCCTCTTGTAGCTTTTTTGCCATTAAATTGATTTAGTTTATCATAATGTATAAAAATAATCTATAGACCAAAAGCACTTTTTATGGTATATTTTCAGCACACAAAGGGAGAAAATGGAATTGACCGGTAACGAAACCCACGGACAAAGCGAAGAAAAAATCAGATATCAGGCGGAACTCTTTTCCAACAGGCTCGCAAAGCAACACAGGCAGCTTCGGAAATGGGCAAGGAAAAACCGCGTCTCGTGCTACAGGCTCTACGACAGGGACATCCCGGAGATTCCCCTTTCATGCGACCTCTACACTTTTCTTCCACCGGGAACCGACGACAAACTTTCCGCCGCACTTTTCATAAAGGATGAAGCCGAGACAATCAGCAGAAACGACGCGGCATCAGCACAGATTCTCAAGGATGAGCTTAAGCGCACCTACCTGCATCTCTACCTTTACGAAAGACCCTACGACAAGCCCGAGGATGAGGAAAAAAAGTGGCTCGACGCAATGGCAGATTCCGCCGCAAAAACCCTGGGCATAGAGCGCGGCAATGTGATAATCAAGACACGCAAAAAGCAGGCCGGAAATGACGAGGGGCGGCAGACCCAGTACGAAAAGATTGAAAGCGGCACACAGATTCGGGGACTCGTGCAGGAACAGGGCCAGATTTTTACCGTAAATCTTTCGGACTACATTGACACGGGGCTTTTTTTCGACCACAGACCGCTCAGAAATCACATACGCATGACTTGCTCAGGAAAATCGGTTCTGAATCTTTTCTGCTACACGGGAAGTTTTTCAGTCTATGCGGCCGAGGGAAAGGCAAAGCGGATTGAGAGCGTGGACATGAGCAAAACCTACCTTGAGTGGGCTGAAGATAACATGAAACTGAACGGATTCAACGACGAAAACCGATACATTTTTACCCGGCAGGACGTAAACGGATTTTTGAACCAGAAAAACGCGGAAGTCGCAAATGCACAAGGGACAAACAGATTCGACATAATCATCCTGGACCCGCCCACATTCAGCAACTCAAAGCGAACCGACACAGTGCTTGACATAAACCGAGACTGGCCCTCCCTCGTGGAAAAATGCCTGAACATACTCACTCCCCGCGGAATTCTCTATTTCAGCACGAACAGCAGACGGCTCTCATTCAACGAAGAGCTGCTTCCAAAATCAGAATCGGGGGAAAGTCTGTACAAGGCGGAGGAAATCACGGCAAAAACCATCCCGGAGGACTACAGGAACAGTAAAATTCACCGCGCATGGAAGATTGAGAGGAAATCCTGAGCCGAAAAGGGAATTTATATCAAAAAAATCTCAAATTTGTAAATTTCGTAAGATTTCTTCTTTATTATTTTTCGGAACTGTGTTATACTTATAATGGCTATATAGTAAACGCAACAAGACAATTTACATAAAAATAATTCGCAAGAGGAAATGATATGGACGAAGCAGCAGTGAAGAATTTTTTGTTGATTAAACCGGGCGATGCTGAGGAGACTTTCAAAGGATTTATGTCTGCAAACGGCGGAAATTTGGAAGCAAGTGTCGCACAGTATCTTGAAAATGCCGTGGATGCAGGAAGCAAAAACGGCTCGGCTGAATATACGGCATGGTGCGCGGCGGCGGCAAAGGACATTATAGGAGGAAAATACGCATCCCTCGCAGACGTTCAGAGTGCGGCAGATGCGTTTGCAGGAAACTGATATCTTATTACCCCATTGGTATGTATCAATCCCTAGCCAGTGTTTGAATAGTATTGGATAAAGCAAGTGCCGAAAATATTGCATGGGAAGCCCAATGTTGATTGAGGAGACGCTGTAATGGAGGTGAGGTTCGTGACAAGCAGGCATTTGTGCGGGCCGAACGAAGTGAGTGCAATACCTTATACCGCACTCCATGACTGATTGGCACGGTTCTCGCCGTAAATGAAAGCGTTTCCTCATTTAGGTTTGTGTTTTCCGAGTTTAATAAGGTTTGCACTTGCTTTCTACACCAATATGACTGATTATTCAAGCACGGTGATTTCCACACGGCGGTTTTTTGCCATTCCTTCCGGGGTATCGTTTGACGCAAGCGGCTTAGTTGCACCGAATCCCTTGCACAGAATCTGCTCGGAGGGAATGCCTCTTTTAATCAATTCCTGAGCAATCTTTTGCGCTCTCTCTTCGGAAAGCTTTTGCTGGGCGCGTGGATTTCCAGTGTCCGCACAATGTCCCGCAATCATATAAAGAGACTTCGGTGATTTTTTCAGCACATCCGCAATCAAATCCAAGCGTTGGGTTTCTCCCGGGAGCAGTTCCGCACTGTCGCTATTAAACTGGAGATTGTTCAGCGTAAGTTTTATTCCGGCCTTTGTCTGCTCCAGAGTGATCGGTCCAGGTCCACCCTTTTCCCCCTCAAGTTCCGGCAGCTTCACATCCTCAATGGTCTTTGCAATCTCCTTTTTGTCCACATGCGGAGAGAATTCCGTGAAAAGAGAAATGGTCCCCCTAAAGCCCACGGATTTTCCGTTCGAGTAATTAAAGGTCTCGTCCACAGTGTCATTGCACAAAAGCATCATCCCGGATTTCTTGCTAATATAAAGATTTGCGACGTGTTTTCCAGAGGCTCCCACAAGATTTTCATCCCCGTCCTCGTCCAAGTATGCAAGACCGTAACGAGTCGCCCATTCAGCCTTAACCACATAGACATCCTCGCCGTTCCAGCTTGAGTCCCTCAAATATGTGTAGCGTACAAGCATGGGAATCTTCGTAAACACGGCCTTGTCAAAAGGATCCACAAGCCTGTAAGACTCCCCGGTCCAGCTCTCTCCCGCCTTGATTTTTTCCTCCGGCATTACGGGAAAATTCCTGAACTCAGGACAGATTATTCTCTCTTCCTGGACAAACCAAACGTTGGGTTCCATCTCAAAATTGCACTCTTCTGCAAGATTGATTTGCGGAAGCACGGACTGCATGTTTCTCTTGGTTTTCTGTGTGATTGCAAAGTCCCCGGTAAAATGCAGGTGTCCAGATTTTTTCTCTTCCCGCGTGCTCACATCCTCCACAAAGGCACGGATCTCACGGCTCGTAAGTCCCTTGTAGGCACCGTTCTCATACCGCCTTAAATCAGTGCGCTCGGTAAAAGTAAAGTTGCGTCCCCCGGAAAATGAGACGGGAGCAAAATCCCCCGCGAAGGAGTCCGTTGCTAATGAAAGAAAAATAGAAAAAAGTGAAATCCTGAAAAGCGTCCTATGGCTCAAAGCATACCTCCCCAAAAGCGATTTCAAACCCTACTCTTATAAAATCATCCTGGAGCCGTTTTGTTACGGAAAATCAATTCCGCTGACGATTGAAAATGTCCGTGCGCTGTGCTATACTGATTTAAACTCAAACAATTTTTAGAATCATTTGGAGGCATTAAAATGGGAGAATCAAAGGCAAAATCTTCGGGGGGAATAGGAAAATTTTTCCTCGCCATTCTCATAATACTCTTGATAATATGCGCGGGCCTGTTTGCATACAAAAAATTCGCACTGGATTACAACGGAAAATACGCGAATGACAAGCTCGTATACACAAAAGATTTCGGGCTCTGTATGCTCGTGACCTATCACACGGAGAATCTTGAGGGAGACGCAAAAGGTTATGCCATTGTGAGGATTCCTCCAGCAGCCCTGCTCATGCCCATCGCGACCAAAAATTTCAAGGAACAGAGGCTGGAAAACGACCCTTCCAATTCTGAGGACATGCTTCGAACCTACCAGCTGAGCGCGACAATTGGCGACAATGATTTTGTTGACAAACTGTCAAAGTTTTTCGGCTCCGACAAAGGCACAAAGAGCTACGACATCGGAAACAACGGAAAATACTTTATTCTCGACGCAATGGACTACCTTGAGTCCCTGGAGGATTAGTAAACACCCCCTCATCATCCAGCCCTACCTTTCGGAAAATGGGAAGAGCGGGATGGTGTCGGTTATTTCCGTTGAATCGGGCTGGACGTGCTTGTAAGGCAAACGGATTATTTTCGCACTGTACCCAAATTCCCAGAAAGGAATTTCCGTCGGCATGACCTTAACCTCAGCTTTCCACCGTCTGATTTCATCCTCCATTTTCTTAGCCGCCACCGGCTCATCAGAAAGTGCGAATGGATTTTTATCAGATTTTTCAATACTCACGAAATTTGAGTCCTGGCCCTCTCCCGCAATCATATAAGTGTATGAAACATGCCCGATTCCATCCGCAGTGTAAATGTTTTCTCCGGCGCACAAATATTTTCCGTCAACAAACGCGAAGTTCCTGAAATTCAAATTGTCGTTCCGCACAAAGATTTTCTCATAAGTCTTGTTGCCGTCCCAGTCCATAAAATAAGTAATGAAATCTGCTCCCAAGCGTTTTCTGGAATCCCCGTCATATCCCACTCTCTGACCGAAAAACAAAACTCCCCCGTCAAAAAATTTTGACTTGCAGTAATTGTATGTTGTGTCAGAGGAGCTTTCATCAATGTCATACGAGCAGATAAAATCCCCGCCGCCGGAATATCGCGACACGAGCGTAGAATCCGAATTTTTCATGTAGAGTTTCACGAGCAAATTTTCGTTTCCCGCGTCGTTTTTAAAATCAATAAAACGGATGTCCGAGCCGTCATATTTGCAGCCCAAGCATTTTTCAAACTCCAAATCGCCCGTAAGCTGGAGAATCGCCTGTCTTTCAAAACTCTGCCGTATTCCGAAATAAACTTTGTCCTCAAAAGCCGCAAGCCCGATGAGCTCATCATTTCTAGGCGTAAAAACCGACACAGATTTTTTCAGGTTGCCGTCCAAATCAAATGCAAGAAGGAAAAGATCCCAGCCAAATAATTTAAAACTCCTCTGGCCGTCAAAGGCGACGTAAATCGTATCCTTTCCGTTGAACGCATACCGCTGCGACTCATAGGCACTTTGATTTTTCAAGCTGTAAGATTTGTAGGAGACCACCTTTCCGTCCTTGATTCTGAAAAAAGCGAAACGGTTGTCTGAATATGCCGCGTAGACCGTGAGTGCAATTTCATTTGAACCGAGCGCATAGAGTTTAAGGAAATCATAGTGGCTGTAGTTTTCGTCAAATTCCCAGCACTTAAAGCCCTCAAGCTCAATCTGGAAACTTGAGTCATAAGCATTGTTCACATATTTGTTGATTAAAATGAGACATTCCTTGGAGCTGTCGGCCTGATCCGTCGCCACCACAGCCTCGTAAACTGTGTTGCCATAGGAAATCATATCCATTTCCATTGAAGTGTAGGATGGAAGCACATTGAATTTTTCATCCGACACATCTTTTCTGCCGCCCGCAAAAAGACCAGCACAAACAATGCAGGCAACTAAAATCAATGCAAAAAATTTTTTCATAGTCTCTCCAAAATCATTTATATTAATTTTACAGTGTTTATCCTGGAAATGTCAACAAGAAGATTATTCCTCGGGAACCTCAATGCTGCCGTAGTCCGCAATCATGTCGGCAATGTGCACATGCTCAATCAGCACGAGATTTTTCCTGATTTTTTCGTAAAGACGCAGCTCGCCTGTTCCGGAACCGCTTCCCGCAGTTTTCAAAAGCCGTCTCTTTCCCTCGGGACACTCGTAGCCACGGATAAACATGCTTGTGTCCATGGAATAGCCGTCAATGTCCACCACGTACTTTGAGTCGCTTATGCTAACCGACCAGTGGAATTTGGTTCCTTCCTCGGAGTCTGGATTTTCGGTAAACTCATAGTTCACGTCGTAGCGCTTTGATTTTGATGCATAAAAGAGAACCGTCCTGCCCTCAAGCGACACAAACACATTGATTCCGCCGCCGTACACACCGTCCACAACGAAGCAGGATTTTTCCAGAGTCTTTCCGTTGATGATGCTCGTGAGATTGGAGCTGTTCAAATGGAACTGTCTTGAAGGAAGAGACTTTCCCCATGATTTTTCAAAATATCCGCAGGACTTCGGAGCCGTAACCTCGTATTCCTCGCCGTCAAGCACAATGCGACCCTCAAAGACCGTGCGCGCACCGCTCGGAGCCCAGAAGACACCGCTTCCCTTGGAGACCGGGAATGAAATCTGCTTTTCGTAGCGGAGATTCCACGTCATCTTTCCGCTCTGGCACATATACTCAGGACTCTCAATCAAATCTGCCTTTGAAATCTGAACCGTACCGTATGTGGAAGAAGTCGTGAGCGAACAAAAGTTGCTCTCATCGGTACCGACTTTGAAAAGCAAATCTGTTTTTCCGGTCTGTATCTGGTCTGAGGGGAAATATGCGTCAATATGCTTGCCGTTTTCGCAAAGGACTCCCGCACGCACCATGACAAAACTTGGCTGCACGAGGGTCTCTGATTTCATGTTTTTTGCTGAAAGAGAACCTGCCAGCGCACTGTGCAAATCCTCTTCAGTGACTTTGTTTCTTGATTTGTATCCCAGCAAACATTCGCTTGGAGAAATTGCCGGATTTACAGTATAAAACTCAATGAAAAAAACACGCTCTTCCCCCGTACTGATATGAGAGGCCGTAGTTACCAGCCTCCAACGGTCGTATCCGCTTTTTTTCAGAGAACCTTTTAACATGTATTTTTCATTGCTGTTTATTTTCTGAGTTGTCATTTCCTTCCACCAAAATCACATTGCAGGATAAATACAAATCCCCTACACTGATATTCGGAAGAAAATATCAACTTATTTAAACATTTTCTGCAATGTTTTATTCATGCCCTCCCTGTCAGAGGGAAAGTTTTCATCCAGGAATTCAAAGCACTCCTGGGCATTTTTCTGAACGTGCTCGTACCAAATAGAATAAAGCTCGTGCTCAAAGTTTGGTCCTGGGAACGGAGCTCCCTGCACATCAGAAACCAGCTGCCTGATCATGCTTAAAAACCTTGCTGTTTCTACTTTCTTATCCATTACTATCTCCTAAAATCCTTTGTCAAAATCCATAAATTCCCACAACATATATTATACAGAAATTTTAATAATTTTGCCACTATTTTCTTTATTTTTTGGCAAAAACATTTCTTTTCCGCATATAATTACCCTTTTGTACCGCTCATTTGTACTGATTGAGCTCTCATAATACCTTTTTGCGGCCTTTTGAATCTCCGCGGGCGTTATTGAAAGCAGCCATCTGACACGTCTTTCCATCATGTGCGGATTGATTCCGATCAGTTCCCTGTAGAAAGCGACCTTTCCCTTCTGATACGGTGTCCGGGGCGGTACTTCCTCCGAATAGCAGCCAGTGATGGCCTTTTCAATGTCCTCGGGGGAAAACTTTTTGTCCGCCATATCTTTCAGGATGTCAAACAAAGACTCCAATGAGGCAAACGGCTTGGGATCCCTGTAGGTCAGGAAAACCATATATTTGTCCAGGGCGTCCTCAAAAAGCGTCACACCGTAGGCACCGCCGATCGTCCGCACGGATTTCCAGAAATCGTTGTTCTCGGCATAATGGCAGAACACCATGTCCGCCACGCAGTCCCTTGTCTCCAAGCCCGAACTCCGCATGGAAGCACACGCGTAACCGACGGTACCGTTCACAAGGATAAGCTCATCGACAAAGCTCGGATTGAATTTCTTTCTGTTAGGTCTCTGCACGACCTCTCCATCCAGCTCAATCAGTTTGAAAAAATCCTCGTCAATGGAAGGATATGCTTTTTTGGGAGGGATGAGGGACAGCTTTGTTATGAGATCCGGGATGAGTTTTTTCGCATCCTGAAGACACTCCTTGTCGCCCGTCATTTGGAGGATTGCACCGCTCGAAGTGATTTTTTTCAGAAGCTTTTTCAGCATCTGCGAGAAATCCTTCGTGGGAAGGTCGTTCAGCTTTTTGATTGTCTCAAGCATGGAAAGACCGTGCCAAAGCTCCTGAATGGCATAAGACCTGCTCAAACGGCTCTGGGCGCGCATGGCTGCATAATGATTTGCGGAAGGGACTACGGAAGCTTTCATTGCGGAAAAATCGGCCCTTACAAGCTCCTTTAGACGCTCCTCGTCGGAAAAATCCACGGTGGAAATGCATTTTGCGAGCATGTCAAGCCCCTCAGGAATCTTTTCCCGGAGCACGCTCACTTGTACAATCATCCAGTCCCGCCCGTTGTAGTCCTTCGCGGGATTCTTTTCAGAAATCCAGTCAACCTTGTCCGTTGAAAAAAGACTGGATCCCATGTTGCCCGCAATTCCCTGGCTGACACACAGAGCGCGGCTCCATGACATTCCTCCCCAGCCCACCTGAGTAAGCCATGCGGAAATCATCGGTATGTAAGCGTAGTCCTTCGGATGCAGAGTGTCCACCGGGAATGCCACATTAAAATAAAGGATTCCGTTCGTGGGCTGCTCGCATGAAAACAAAGTGATTCCGTTCACGCTTGATTTCACCGTCTTTAGAATCTCCGCGCCACCCTTGAGGTCCTTCACCCTGATTCTGGGCAGGAGATTTTCTTCCTCGGGACTCAGCTCGGCATTTTGGAAAGCGTACATTGAATCAACCAGCGCACGGATTTTTTTCTCGCCGAGTTTGTTTACAGCCGACTCCACATTTGCCTTTTCCATCTTTGTCCTGTCGCGCATCCATTTTACGGAAGGGGTAACTGTCACAAGCGAGCAATTCTCATTGTCAAGAAGATAGCGGTGAATCATCTCAGAAATGTATCCGGGATTCGCCTCTATCTTTTGTTTCAGGCGTGCAAAGCTGCTGTTCATAAGAAGAGTTTCCCAAGGCTTGCATCCGTAACGCCATCCGCGCATACAACGACGCATCAAAACCAAGGAATAGGGACCGCCGCCACGCACAATCTCACGGTTGGAGAATTCGAACTCCATGCACACTCTGTCAAGATCCGCCTTGTCAATTCCATCTCGGCATATTGACTCAAGGATGCTGTAAATCTCCTTTTTGACTTTCTTCGCATTTTTCAGCTCAACGCCCCTGAGTCCGCATGTCATCACAGGATATTGCAGAGAATACGATCCGCCTGTCTCTGATGAAATGTCCTTGCCAAGTCCCGACGCAAAAAGTCTCTTGTTTAGCACGGAAGAATCTCCCTCCATAAGAAGAGTCTCCAAAAACAAAAGCTCCATCGTCTGCTCAGGACGCTTGTTCTTTTTCACGTCGATTTTCCAAACGCAATCCACGTTGCTGTTTTTTTCGTCATCAGTCACGGGACCGTAGCTGTGCACATTCGGCTCAATCACGCAGGATTTGTCAGGCTTCGGATATGCGGCTTTTTTTCCCGGGTCCTTGATTTTTGAAAGCACGTTTTTGTCCAGAAAATCAAGCTGATCCTCGGTGGGCACATTTCCATAAAGGAAGAGATGGCAGTTCGCGGCACAGTAATATTTTTTGTGATAGGCCTTCAATTTTTTCAGCGTAAGATTCGGAATCTCCATAGGATCCCCGCCGGATTTGAACGCATACTGGGTGCCGGCAAGAATTGCAGAATAAAGCGATGAGGAGACGACCGTATCAAAAGATGAGTATGCGCCCTTCATCTCATTGTAGACGACACCCTGTATTGAGGGATTTCCCTTTTCGTCATACTCCACGCGGTGACATTCCTGCAAAAAGATTTCCGGTCTGAGGAGCGGGAAAAAAACTGCGTCGGCATAAACCGAAAAGAGATTGAAATAATCTTCCCGGATTGTGGAGCTTGCGGGAAAGACTGTGCTGTCAGGAGCGGTAAATGCATTCAGATAAGTGCTCACGCTCTGATTTGCCATGCGTATAAAAGGATCGCGGATCGGATATTTTTCGGAGCCGCATAAAACACTGTGCTCAAGGACATGTGCCACACCGGAACTGTCCAATGTCGGTGTCTTAAATGAAAAAGCGAAAAGGTTCTCCTCATCATCATTCAGCAGATGGAATACTTCCATGCCTGTTTTCTCGTGCACAAGATAGATTCCTTTTGAAGAGCAGTCCTCCACGTCCACAACATCGAGCACACGGAAGCCTTTGTAAACGCTGTCTTTTTTCATCATACATACACCTCGTCGTCAGAGTCCCTGCCCCTTACAATCAACTCGCCGGTTTCCCACGCGCGACGCAAATCGGCATAAAAACGCGACGTAACTTTTTCACATTCGGATCTCAGCAAGTGTGTCTTCAAAATCTCCTCGTCCTCAATGGCAAGTGCCCTGCGTTTGGAAACATTCGCAAAGATTTTATCCCTGAACGACGCATTCTTTCCGCGCAAGAGAAGCACGATTTCCTCATCCTTCATGTCATGAAGCTTGTTCTGCAGGTAGCGGTCGTCGGCACCGATTACATCCTCCTCGGTAAAGAGGCGTCTTCTCAAATCTGCTCCAAGCTCGGGATCCTCATCGCTCAAAGTACCGATGATTGAATATTCCGTGTTTGGATCCATGCGTTTGAGGATTTGCGCAAGGACGTTTCTTCCGTCAAGGTTCTGCGTGTTGACGGTGTTCTGGGTCATCATCTTTTCACGAAGCGACTTGTTGATTTGCTCAAGGACTTCGGGTGAGACAGGCTTCATTTTCGCAAGACGCATGACAACATCAGCCTTGTTTTTCGGCTCCATCCGGTTTATGACCTGGGCGGCTTTTTTGGGCTCAAGCTGGGAAAGCACGATGGACTGGACGGCGGGCGACTCACCATCAAGCAAGACACCCACACGCTCGGCATTCGCATCCTCAAGATAATCAAAGGGTTTTCCCTCAGGATATTGCACGACCTTCTGCAGCATCTGCTCGGCTTTTTCGCTTCCGTAGGCTTTTGTGAGCATGGTCCTTGCGGTATCAATTCCACCGGACTCCCTCGCCTTTACAAGCAGAGACTCAAATTCTTTCAGTACCTGCTCTGCCTCTTCCTGGCTCACGTGCCTGATCGCTGCGATTTCCGGGATGATTTTTTCAGTCTGTTCTTCCGTAAGATGCGGCAGGATTTTCGCGGCCTCATCAATGCCTATTACCACCATGAATTTTGCTACGCGGCGGTAAATGCTTTCGGATTCCCCTTCCTTTTTATCCGTTTCCGGCACCATGATAAGTCCGCCGGATGTGAGCTTTGACGCAGCCTCACGGACATCTTCATCGGTGGTGTTCTTTTTGGCAAACCAAGTTCCGCTTTTTGCCGCAAGTTTTGCCTGCTCACGTGCCTTCAAATCCTCGGCGGAAAGAGTCGTGCTTCCCTTGGCCAAGTTTTTTCGCGTTGAATGCTTCGGTTTGTAATCATCATTCTTTTCTATTGGACGCGGAGTGTATTTTGGCGGCTCTACATTCGGACTTCCCTTCTGCGGATTTCCTGAAAGCTCGTCGATTTTTCGGTTGATTTTTTCGAACACAGGCATACGAACCAATGGCTCCGTACCGGGTTTTGAAGTTCTGCGAATCTCCTTGGACACGCTGACGACATCCGCATTTTCATCTTGGGCTGGAACGGCGGGATCTTTTTCTGTCCCTTTCACTTTATTGTACGCATTTAGTCTGTATTCATTGATATTCATATACTATATTTTAATTTATATATCGCTAATTGGCAAGTGGGAACAGCGATTTTTATTAAAATCAGTGTATTTTTGACAAAATCAGATAATTTACATTTTTTTCTAACAATATTGTATAAATAGAACGATATTCTAGTATACTAGTATTCAAAAAGTAATGGACTTAAAATATGGACAGAAAAGCAACAAAAATTTTACCAGCGACAAGACCTTTGCTGAAAACAAGGATAATGTTAAAATCTACCGGCCGAGAAAAGTCTTTTTATATGGCGGCCCTTTGGTATGCGAAAAGAATCAAAACACGCTTTCCCGCAAAATTCAGGTATAAATCATCCACGCACGAGTCGGATTAAAATAAAAATACCCCTGAAAAATGCGGTGCAAATTCTCAGGGGCATCATTGATATAATCCAGCGATTAATCTATGCGGACTCTATCAGCCGAACGTAGCGATGAACACACCGGCGGCGATTGCTGTACCGATAACACCGGAAACATTCGGTCCCATTGCGTTCATAAGGAGGAAGTTTGACGGATCGTATTCCTGTCCCACCTTGTTTGAGACGCGTGCGGCCATTGGAACGGCAGAGACACCTGCGGAACCGATGAGCGGATTGATTTTCTTTCCCTTTGGCAGGAAGATGTTCATCAGCTTTGCCATGAGGATTCCGGCGGCAGTAGCAACACAGAACGCGAGCAGACCAAGGATGATAATTCCGATGGACTTTCCGTTGATGATTTTCTCAGGAGTCATCTGGCTTCCGACACCGAGAGAAAGAAGGATTGAAACAATGTTCATAAGCTCGTTCTCTGCTGTCTTTGAAAGTCTGTCCACGCATCCCACCTGCTTGATGAAGTTACCGAATGCGAGCATACCGATCAGAGGAGCGGCGGGCGGCAAAAGCAGGATAGTCAGTGCAAGAAGCATCATGGGGAAAAGAACCCTTTCTGTCTTGCTTACGGGGCGGAGCTGATCCATGTGGATAAGACGCTCTTTCTTGGTGGTCAGAACCTTCATAATCGGAGGCTGAATCATCGGAACCAGAGCCATGTATGAATAAGCGGCGACCGCGATAACGGCCATCAGCTCAGGAGCAAGCTTGGCGGAAACATAGATTGACGTTGGACCGTCTGCTCCACCAATGATTGCGATTGCACAGGCCTGCATGATGTTGTAGTCCGTGTTGAGTCCGGGAATCAGGTTCATAAGGGACACACCGAAAAGCGTGAAGAACACTCCGAACTGTGCGGCACCACCGAGCAATGCCATCTTCGGGTTTGCGATGAGCGGACCGAAATCTGTCATGGCACCGATGCCCATAAAAATCAGCATTGGGAAGAACTCGTTTCCGACACCAGCCTTGTAGATGATATGGAGCATTCCGTCGGGTCCCTCACCCATGTTGGCACCAAGGATGTTCACCAAAATGGTACCGAATCCGATGGGGATAAGGAGAAGCGGCTCGAATCCTTTTGCGGCTCCAAGGTAGACGATCAGGAATCCGATTGCGATCATAATCAGGTACTGATATCCGGGAGCTGATGACGCAAACGGTGCTTTTGTCTCCTCGTGAACCTCAGCAACAGGAGCTTCCTTTCCGGTCGTGTGAATCATCTTGTAGATTCCAGTGGACTTCCAGATGTTGTTAAGGAACTTTCCGACCTGCACATCCTTTGAGTCACCCCAGTTCTCGGTACCCTTGATAATGTGATCCCAAGACGCGTGGGACTCATCTTTCTGAACCTGCACAGAATTATCCTGCGCGAATGCCCTTGTCGTGAACGACATTACACCGGCGATCGCCATAATGGCAATCATCACAAGGGCGATTTTTTTATTTCTCTCTGTCTTTGAAACAGGCATATCTAAACCTCGTTAATTACAAAATCTCTGCGACGACCTGGCCGTTTGTCAGCTGTGAACCTGCGCTTGCGATGAAATGCACTTTTCCAGCAGCACCAGCCTTAATCTCAAGCTCCATCTTCATGGACTCAATTACGATTACGGTGTCATTTGCGCTGACTGTCGCACCTTCTGAAACTGCCGTGCGGAGGAACACACCAGCAACGGGAGCCTTAACAGGTTTTCCACTGCCAGAAGCTGCTGCAGGAGCCGCCGCCGGAGCCGGAGCTGCAACAGGTGCGGGAGCGGGAGCTGCTACAGGAGCCGCTGAGACAACACCGCCGATGGATGCAAGAACCTGTCCGTTTGTAATCTGAGTTCCAGCGGGCACTGAATATGTGATTGTACCAGCCTCAGGAGCCTTTACCTCAAGCTCCATCTTCATGGACTCAATGATGATTACAGTCTGTCCCTTCTCAACCTTTGTTCCGTTGGAGAAGCACTGCTTGAGCAATGTACCTGCAACAGGAGCCTTTACATCTACTCCACCGGTAACTGCTGCTGCGGGAGCTGCTGATGCAACAGGTGCGGCACCTGCGGGTCCGAATGCAACATTGTATGCGACTCCGTTTACATTGACGCTCATGCTGTCTCCGGCAGGACCAGACGTTACGTTGTAAGCAGTTCCGTTTACTGTCACTGTATATGATCCGCCCTTTCCACCGTTTCCAGCAGAAGCAGGAGCGGCCTCTTTCTTTGCGAATGTTGAAGCGGCATCAACAGGTCCCTTTGCACGCTCGGCGAAGAACTTGGGAGCGACATTGGGGAACATCGCGTAAGTAAGGACATCCTCATCAGAGCCGTTACCGCCGGCCTTCTTTGCTTCCTCAACCATCTTGTCCCACTCGTTCGGAATCTCATCAGCGGGGCGGCAGGTCATTACCTTGTCCATACCGTTCTGCTCAAGAGCCTTCTTTACAAGCTCCGGGTTTGCATCAGTCGGGAGAGCACCGAACTTTCCTGTAATCAAGTTGCGGAAATCCTGGGTCATTGTCTTGTAGCGTCCCATCAGAACGTTCATGACAGCCTGTGTACCAACAATCTGGGAGGTCGGTGTCACGAGAGGAACATATCCTGCATCCTTGTGAACGCGTGGGAGCTCTTCAAGAACCTCGTCCATCTTGTCGCCCGCATTCTGCTGCTTGAGCTGACTCTCAAGGTTGGAAAGCATACCGCCCGGAACCTGAGAAAGAAGAATACGAGTATCTGCTCCGAGGAATGAAGACTCAAGTGAAGAATAGTGCTTGCGGACCTCACGGAAATAAGCCGCAATTTCAAGAAGAGCTGATGTGTCAAGACCAGTGTCCATATCAGTTCCCTTGAGCATTTCTACGATTGTCTCTGTCGGTGAGTGAGAAGTACCCATGGACATGGAAGAAATTGCCGTGTCAAGCCAATCAGCACCAGCCTCAGCCCCCTTCAAAAGTGTCGCGACGGAAAGTCCTGTGGTTGCGTGTGTGTGGATTTCAACAGGAAGATCAACCTTTGACTTGATTGCCTTTACCAAATCATAAGCGGCATAAGGCTTCAGAAGACCGGACATATCCTTGATACAGATTGAGTCTGCACCGAAATCAGCATAGGTCTTTGCAAGCTCGGCATATTTTTCAATCGTGTGGAAAGGAGTCACGGCATAGCTGATTGCCATCTGTACGTGCTTTCCAGATTTTTTGGCGGCCTTTGTGGCACATTCCATATTGCGTGGGTCATTACATGCGTCAAAAATGCGGAAACAGTCAATACCGTTCTTTGCGGCGGTCTCAACGAACTTTTCAACCACATCATCAGCATAGTGGCGGTATCCGAGCAGGTTCTGTGCGCGAAGGAGCATCATGATTTTTGTGTTCGGCATTGCGGCATGGAGCTTGCGGAGTCTTTCCCAGGGATCCTCATTCAGGAAGCGGATGCAGGAGTCGTAAGTGGCTCCACCCCAGCCCTCTACAAATTTATATCCGATCTTATCGAGCATCGGACAGGCAGGCAGCATATCGGCTGTCGTCATACGTGTTGCGTGAAGACTCTGGTGAGCGTCACGGATTACAAGTTCAGAAATTCCAACTTTAGACATAGATTATAACCTCTTATATTATTAACAATTATACAGATAATTTCTCGTGTACGGCAGCAGCGATGGCGGCAACAACGGCACCTTCATCCGCAGCGGCGGGGGCAGCACTCTTTACCTGAGCAGTCTCTTTTTTCTCAGGCTCCTTGTCCCATTTCAAAGCATGAATAATGGCGTGCATAAGGACCATTGACAAAATCATTATGATTAGAAAAGAAAACACAACGCCCATTCCAAGAAGCGTCAGAATACCGCTTTGGCTGAGCATATCAGAAACATACATATAATTCCTCCAGGCCTTTGAGCAGATCTTTTCCTCCGAAGATGAAAAAAATTCTGTCGGCTTATAGCGATTATAATTAAATCGTGCAATTTGTACAATAGAAAACAGATTAAATTTGTGAAGAAAATTTATGCAAAATTTAACATAGATTTGTATTTTCTTGCAAAATCTTGAATTTTTGGGAAACCGCGGCTTAAAAAACGAAGAGACGCTGTCCGTCCTTGTCCGCATTGAAGGAGTCGAAAAGCTTGAACGCATCGATTCCGTTTATCCATGTGCCGAAAGGATATGCCTTTATGAGATTCATTCGTCCGTCCTCAATCTGCTTGCTCGTAATTCCGTAGCGTATGGACGAGTCTGCCTCAAGAAGAGCCGAGTACTGATCGGCAAGCCTGACCATTTTTCCGTCCACAGGATTGAAATCATCCGAATTGTATTTTGTGTTCAAATCTTCGAAGCTCACGTGCTCAATTTTTCCGTCAACCAAGATTCGGTTCTGGAACTCGTCGCTCGTAAAATAGAGCATCTCGTCCTTGTAAAAATCTTCCATGAGGGGAACCAGCTCGCGGCTCACGATGATGTCCTCAATGTCCTTTACAATGGAAGGAAGTCCGTCGGTGGCCTGTTTTACCGGGGAGATTATGTCCCTTGTCACGGCCTCAGGCAAATCGTGGAAAAGAGCGGAGAAAAAATTATTGTAAACACGCTTGGAGCACATTTTTGCGCCGTTCTCATGCATAAAAAGAAGGGTCAGAACCGAGACAAAAAAGCAATGCCCCAGAACCGATGTCTTTGGAACTCGCGGAGTCTGATTCCACCTTGTCTGAAAACGCAGCTGCTCTATCCGCATGAGAAAATCAAAGGGCTTCTGTTTCGTTATGAGAAGCTGAAGTCCCCGCAAATCAAGGAAAGTCTGCAAATCCGCGCTCACTTCTTTTTTGATTCTCTCAAGTCTCTCCGGCTCATTCACCATGCTTATCATCTCAAGCTCACGCATGGTCGAATATTTATGTGCGGCACCGTAAACTCTGGCAGTCTGCTCTTGAACCGGAGTCAGCGAACCATTGCCGCATTTTGCAGCGATATACTCCCGGAAGCGTCCGAAAATCTCGTCGTTCTCAATCATGCCGCGGTACTGCTCAAGCACCCACTCATTCAGACGGCGGTATTCATCGGGATATTTTGCATGAATCAGTCTTTGCACCGGACTTTTAATGTCACAAAGGGCGATTTTTCTGAGCAGGTCAAAGACGGAGGCGTAAATCATCCATTCCCAGTCGATTTCAACTCCCCTGTTCTCCTCATATTTTCCAATTATATAGGAGACGACCATCTTTTCAGCGGCCTTGTCCATTTCCACAAGGTCAAAGGGTCTAACAAGATCGTTCCATCGATCAATGGAAAAGCCCTCGAAAATCTTCAGCGCAAAGTCCCTCTTCATTTTACTGCGGCTTCCTATTTTTTACCCTGCTTTTTGTCGGCTTCCATCTTCGCTTTCCAAACACCGGCTTTCTTTTTCATTTCCTCGGCGGCATCACTCTCGCCCAGAACCAAGGCAATGCGACGTCCGGCAAGAAGGAAGTTGATAGCCATCTGCATGTCCGGCTCACTTCGGGTTGAAAGCTCGTATTTGTCGCGGTAGTCCATGGAGCTCTTGTCCAAAAGACGGCGCACAAGCTGGATGTAATAATGGGATGTGTCATGGTCGGGATGTCCGGGCTCATCAAGCACCTTACCGGCTTCCTTCATATCAAGAAGGTTCTTTGCAACCGTGGTAAAGCGTGCCCTGAGCTCAACAAAAGACCACTTCCACTTTGAGTTGTCACCGAGAGCATCGGAAAGTATCTGAATCAGAAGTCCGATTTTACGCACAAGGTAAAAACGCTTCTCAACCTTGAATTCCGGGATTTTCTCAAAGAACGGCGCAAGATCGCTGTAAGGACAGTCAACAAAATTGGATACGACTTCCTCCAAATAGATTATGGCCTTGTAGATTGTCTTACGGCAGTCGTTCAGTGCCTCGTTGTTTTTGGTCTCAAGAATCTTGAGCGAGACAGAGTTTATGGACATATAGAGCGTAGATACATAGAGCATTTCATCAGCAAGCTCTATTTTCTTGTACTCCGCACCGTCCTTGTTGCTACGAATTTCCGCAAGAACCGCCTTTTCCCTGGCCAAGCACTTGTCGATTGAAGCCTTTATGCTCTTGGATCTCTCAGCGAATTCCGCACGACGCTCTGTTGGAATATTTGCCATTAAATTCCTCCGAATCTCTCTAGCATGGAAGCCGCATGTTCCAGTGATGCAGCAGAACTACTGTCTCCCGAAAGCATTCTCGCAATCTCCTTGACCCGATTTTCACCCAAAACAGGGAAAACCTTGGTTGATGTAGAGCTTCCGTCCACGCCTTTCTCAATTTTAATCTGATTATCGGCATAAACGGCGATGCTTGCAAGATGTGTTATGCATAAAATTTGCTTTCTGGACGCTAATTTTTTCATGTGCTCACCGATGGCGACCGCAATTTCCCCTCCGATTCCTGTGTCAATCTCATCAAACACAAGGGTTCCGACCGTATCAGCGTTGGAAAGTATGGTTTTCATGGCAAGCATCACACGGCTGAGCTCACCACCGGATGCGATTCTGGCCAAGGGAAGCAATGGGGAGCCCGGATTCGCGCTGATAAGAAACTCAACGTCGTCCATTCCGTAGGGACCGCACTTCTGCACCATTCCGTCCCCGGATTTTTCCACTATGCCCACACGGAAGCGTGTATCCTTCATACCGAGTTTTTTTAGGATTTCTTCGATCGCACCCGACATTTTTTCAGCCGCAGCCTTACGTTTCGCACTGATTTGCTTAGCCGCAACGTAAACCTTCTTCTCCGCCTCCGACACAGACTGCTCCAAGGCACTTTTATCCTGAGTAAATGAAGAAAGCTTTTCCAGCTCATCGCTTGCCTTTTTACAATATGAAAGCAAATCATCCGCCGTAGCCCCCTGATGCGGGACATATTTTTTCTTCAGGCGATTGAAAAGCTCAAGCCTTTCCTGCACCTCGGCAAGTCTCTCCGGGTCAAAAACAAGGGTCTGGCCGTAATGCCTGAACTCCTGCGAAATGTCCTCAAGCTCATAAAAAGCGGATTGCAATCTTCCGTCAAGGGACTCAAGTGATTTGTCCATGGAAACTACCGACGGCAAAACAGAACGGAGTCTTCTCATCGCAGCAAGGATACCGCCCTCGCCCTCGCTTCCGTCAAACGCACCGTTGATTTCCTCTATTCCGCCGTAAAGTTTTTCAAAGGAACTAAGCCGGTTCTCCTCAGCCTCAAGCTCAGACTCTTCCCCCGCCTTTATGTTCAATGCCTCAATCTCGCTCACGGCAAAAGAAAGCATCTCAATGCGGTTGTTGCGGTCCGACGCATCGCTGTTCATCTCGTCAAGTGTGCGCCTTTTTTCGACCAAATCAGCATAAAGGGACGTGAAATTCTTTACCTCGGCGACCAAATCACCATAAATATCAAGATAACGCCTGTGCTCGGAGACTTTCATCAGAGACTGCTGCTCGTGCTGACCGTGGATGTCCACCAAAAATGATGCGAAACTCAAAAGATCCGCCTTGGTGACGGGGGTTCCTCCAATCCACGCTGAGGATTTTCCGCTGTCCCGGATCATGCGCCTGATGAGGATTCTGTTTTCGTCGCTCTCAATGCCATGCTCGTCAAGCCATTCCGCCGCTTCCTTGCCGCCGTCCAAAAGGAAGGTACCAGAAACCTGAGCTTCCGTGCATCCGGTTCGAATCTGCTCCACACCAGCCTTTCCACCGAGCAAAAAAGCGAGGCTCCCTATGAGTATGGATTTTCCGGCTCCGGTCTCACCGCTCAAAACAGTAAATCCGCCGCCAAATTCCACATGTGCGCTGTCAATCAGTGCAAAATTCTTTATATCCAATTCCTCAAGCACGTGGACCTCCCGCCCAGTTCAGCTTGCTTTGTAATGCAGCATAAAACTTTTCAAGTGTATAGCCCGCAAGTTTAACCGTATACGGAGGAATGCTCAGTTCCACACGGTCATCCTTAAGCAGGGCAAAATCTATCTGTCCGTCCACCGTCAGTCCCACATCGGTCCTGGACTCCAGCACACGGATTTCAAGTTTTCCGTCGGCAGAAAAAACAATGGGTCGGGCAGAAAGACTAAATGAGCTGATCGGAGTGAGTACCAAAGCTTTCAAGCTCGGTGAAATGATTGGGCCTCCCGCACCCGCAGAATACGCCGTTGATCCGGTCGCAGTAGAAACAATGAGTCCGTTCGCCTTGAAGGGGCCCAAAAACGCACCGTCATAGGAAACGTCCATGTTTATGAGCCTTGAAGCCGCAGTACTTGAGACCGTCACATCATTCAGGCCCGTAGCCTCAAACACAGACTGTCCGTTACGGAACACCTCGGCTGTCACCAGATGCCGCTCGCTGCAGGGAAGTTTTTCTTCTATATATAGGCCCAGAAATTCCTTCCAGTCAGATTTCTGTATGCCGGCAAGAAATCCGAACTCCCCCAGATTTACGGCAAAAACCGGAAGCCCCAAGGGACCGCAGCCACGGGAAGCGAACAACACGGTTCCGTCTCCCCCCAAAGTGATGACAAAATCAACGCCCAAAAATGACGTGCTCACCTCTTTGCCAAAAGCACTCTGTCCGTCATAGGAAAAAGTCCTGACGCCAATGCCCCTCTGCTCCAGGAAAAGCTCAATTTCCCGGCCCATTTCCGAGGCATCCTTTTTGAATGTGTTTATGACAATCAGGCAACGTTTCATTTATTTTCTCCAGTACAAATCCATACCGCACCACCGATCATGGCAGCGACGAAAGGACTTTGACCACCCTCGAGGCATCCTTTTGTCCAAGGCGTGGATAAAGCGGGAACAATGCGCTCCTGAGCAAAAGTGAATTCGCACAGATGCACTGTCCGGCAAGTTCTTCCTGTCTCATCGCAATGATGGAGTCCTCATAGGCCTGCCTAATCTCTATCCCTTTTTTCTGGGCATAGGCTTTCACGTCCTTGAATCCAGAATTCAGCACGAGCGGGAATGAGTAGATTGTGGATCCCTCATCGGACGCACGCACAAAGGTCTTGTGTTTTCCAGCCATAATCGCACGGTTGTAAAGGGCAAAAAGATCCCTTCTGGTAGCCTCGTTTCTCTTGAACTCCTTGATTTCAACAAAAGCAAGGGCAGCGTTCATATCCGGCATAATGTCCGTGCTGGGGGCGTTGTCCGCTATGGCCTTGAGCGTAATCCATTCCTTCCGGGCGGGCGCAAAAACAACGGCTCCTCCTCCCGCAGTGATTATGTCCGTGTCCTCCATTCCAAAAATGGCATATTTTCCATACATTCCGGCAGATTTTCCCTTTGGAGCCTCAGCCTCATCCTTTTCTTCCCCGGTCTTTTCTGCTTTTTCATTTCCACCCTGATTCTGTGCCTCCTCCGAAGCCTCCACAGGATAGTATGAGAGAGCCGACTGAGAAATATCCTCAATTACCGGTATGTCAAGTCCAAGATAGCTTTTCATGTCCGGCAGGATTCCCATGTTTTCCCTCAGGACCAGAACACGACCGCCCTCAGAAACGGCCTCCTCCACATTTTTCATGGGAACAAGCCCCGTGCTTTCCTCAACGTCAAGAACCATCGGAACATAGCCAAGCTTTTCCACGGTAAGAATCTGCCACGCTGGAGCCAATGCGCTCAACATCACCTTAGCCCCGGCCTGCAAGTCCAAAGCATGGAGGGCATATTCAAGGGCGATTGCCGAACTTCTCACTGCCACGGCGCCATCGCATTTTGTCACTTCCTTTACGGTCTGAATCAAGCGGGCATTCATTTCCCCCGGACCGATTTTTTCATCCACCATGCAAGTCAGCACGGCCTCCATTTCCTTGCGTCTTATGGTCGAGCTGTACGTCTGTATCATACTTGAATAAATCCTTCTTTAATAAATTACATAAAAATCCATACCCCATCCGCAAATGACTCCATCTGCAGACGGAAGTTTACAACCGAGAAAATTCGAAATTATGAGCAATGCAAAAATCAAGCTCCCGGCTCCAAAATCTTCTGAAGCTCGTTGGCATTGAACATCTTGCGAGTGTCCAAAATAATCAGGTAGGCTGTTTCCTGCCTTACGACACCCTCAATATATTCAGTACCGATTCCGCTCAGCATCTGTGGCGGCGGCTTAATCTCACTGCGCTCCACCGGAACAACGCGGTTGATGCGGTCAATTATGATTCCAATCTTGTTTCCCTCAATGTCCAGGATTATGAATCCACCCTCATCCTCGTCATAAAGGTCCTCTTCCTCTGTTACCTTCCTCTTTTGGATATGGAAGCGTTTGTGCAGATTGATAATCGGGATAATCTCACCACGGAGATTGATGATTCCCTCTACATAATACGGTGCGTTCGGGATTGGACGAACCGTCTGCACCTTCACGATTTCCTTGACATCCATGATGTCCACGCCGTACAGCTCATCACCAAGCTGAAATGTTACCAGCTGATACTGTGTATTTTCCTCGGCCATTCCTGACTCCTCCAAAAACAATATTTTTAGAAACACTTATGGCAACATCTAAAAACTGAAGTTTTTAGAGGCTCCCTATATTACTATTTTACACCAACAATCAATTCTAGTCCACTATAAAAAGTGAAAGAACCTTAACTTTTCTTATTCCCAGACCCTTTATTTTTTCGGCACATCCCGCCACGGTGTTTCCTGTTGTTATAACATCGTCCACAATTACCGCGGTTCCGGGAATTTCACCGCATTTTCCCCTTGATTTTGCCCATTTCGCAAGCTCCCGGCCACATTTCGGCGAAATTCCGTACACGCTGTCCCTTGCCAAAAAGCGTCCACGGCGGTCCTTTTTCTTCTGCTGCTCCGAAGAGTGCCTTTCCAAAAGCCGCAGCACACTGTACCCGTAGGTTGACGAAATCAGAGTGCAAAGCTCATCCACCTGGTCCCATCCCTTGCTCCTGATTTTTCCCGGCCTTGGAGGTACAGGCACAATCACGCAGGACTCAGGATCCAGACCGGCAGATTCCAGTCCCTGGACCGCAGCCCGCGCAAAAAGAAGGGAGAGAGACCTCTCATTGGACATTTTCCAGTCAAAAAGCAGTTTCTTCCTCCATTGTCGGTATGAAAAAAGCGCGATTACACCGTCCGTACCGCCAAGGACACATTCCGTCCTGCAGGCCGTGCAAGTCCCTTTCTGCCCCAAAAGTATTTTACCGCAAATCCGGCACCGCTCAAAAGTCCTGAGTGGATCCGACAAAATCCTTTCCCCGGCGCATTTTCCGCAAAGAGGCATGTCATAGCAGTCTCCTCCGCAGCAGATACACTTTCTCTCGGCAAAAGCGAATGAGAGCAAGGTCCTGAGCCATCTCCTGACTCCCCCTGTTCTTGCAGATTTTTCTTTCATATAAATATATGGTCCGCAAACCTTCGCCACGGTAATCAAATCTGCAAAAAAAATCTAAAAAAATCACCTCGGATAGATATTTTGGAGATTTCACCTACCCGAAAGCGTTTTTTTCCAGCGTGCCACAGCCTTCAAAGCCTGCATCGGAGTCGTGTTGTCCAAATCCACCGAAAGAATCTCGTCAAGAATCATCTCCTCGTCGGAAAAGAGGGCTCCGGTCCATGAGTCGCTTTTTTTGGCAGACTCCTCATTTTTCTTCTTGCACTCCTCAGCCGGCGGGAAATTCGGCGCGGATTCCGGCAGATTTTTTGACGACGCATCCGACTGAATCTTCTCAAGCAGAACTTTCGCACGGTCAATCACCGGGGATGGAACTCCGGCAAGAGACGCAACATGGATTCCGTAGCTGTTTTGAGCCGCACCCGCAATCACCTTCCTGAGGAAATGAACCGAATCCCCCTCTTCCGAAACAGCCATGCAGAGTTTTTTCAACATGGGATGCTCCATGCGTGTAAGCTCATGGTAGTGCGTGGCAAAAAGGGTCTTGCACTTTATCCTTTCAAGCAGATACTCGCTCACGGCCCAGGCTATGGAAAGTCCGTCCTCAGTGCTGGTACCGCGTCCAACCTCGTCCATAATCACAAGGGAACGCTCCGTCGCCGAACGAAGGATTCTTGCAGTCTCGCTCATCTCCACAAGGAAGGTTGACTCACCTCGCGCAAGATTGTCCGAAGCACCCACACGGCAGAAAATCCTGTCAACTATGCCAAGCCTCGCCGAGTCCGCGGGGATAAAACTTCCGGTCTGCGCAAGAAGAGAAATCAGCGCGTTCTGCCTAAGGAAAGTACTTTTACCTGCCATGTTTGGGCCTGTAATCAGAGCAAAAAATCCGCCGCCGTCGTTTGCCATAAGAGAAAGTGAATTCGGAACAAATTCGCCTGTGGGAAGATGCATTTCCACTACCGGATGCCGTCCGTTTGAGACCTCGAACTCTGTTCCCTCCGTCATCTCCGGGCGAACCCAGCTGTGGATTACGGCGGCCTGGGCAAGGGATGAGGCAACATCGGTATACGCGACTTCCTGTGCGGTCTGCATAAGATAGGGAACAAATTCCTTAAGCCTGCCCCTCACTTCCAAAAAGAGATCCCGCTCAAGCTCCAGTATTTTCGCCCCCGACTCGTTTAGGCTCTGCTCCAGCTCCTGAAGACGCGCGGTGGTAAATCTGTCGGCGTTCACAAGAGCCTTTCTAAGGATAAAATGCTCCGGGACCTTGCTGACTTTGCCCCTGGAAACCTCAATATAATAGCCCATGTTGCCGTTATTCTTGATTTTCAGCCCCTGGATTCCTGTCGCCACCTTTTCTTCCTCAAGATATTCGTCCAGAATGCTGTTGAAATTCTTCTGAACGTCCCGCCAGTGATCCAGTTCCTCCGACCAAAGAGGCTTTATGATTCCTCCGTCGGTAAGCGAAGTGGAAGGATCGTCAAGAATGGAGTCCCCGATCAGCTTGATGATTGATTCAGCGACATCGGATGGCAGCACGGCAAAATCCATGCCGGAAAGAACCTCGCGTGTTTTAAGCCACAAAATAAGGGATGACCTGAGTGCCTGTAAGTCCTTCGCATGAGCCTTGTCCATAGCGATTCTGCCGGAAAGACGCTCAATGTCAAGTATGCCGTCCAGCATGTCCCGGACTTTTCTGAGCAGGGAGCGGTCATCAACAAAGGTCTGCACATGATTTTGCCTTGAGACGATTTTACCCATGTCCGTAAGCGGAAACATAAGCCACTCGCGGATAAGGCGGCTGCCCATCGCTGTCCTCGTGTGATTCACGGTCTCAAGCAGACTGAACTGAGTGCTTCCGTCGCGCAGATTGTACAATATCTCAAGATTTTTTCTGGACGACTCATCAATCATAAGATATTCGGCATCGTGGTAGACGGTAATTGATTTTACATGCGGCGAAGGTGCGTTCGTCGTCTTTTCCAGATAATCCAGGAGGAATCCTGCCGGAGGCACTTCGGTAGAATCCTCGGAAAGCGAGAATGAGTTGAGGTTCGCCGTCTTGAATTGCTTGATAAGCTTGCCGTAGCCCATCTCCGCATTGAAGTTCCAGTCAGGATACCACGAGACGGTCATGTTCGGATGCGTGGAAATCAGGTCGGAGATTACGGGTCTGTCCTTGAGACTCTGGGGCAAAATCATTTCCTTAGGTCCGCATCTGCCCACCTCTTTCGGAAGAAGCTCGTCAAGCTCATTCGCCGGGAAACTCGTAGCCTTGAATTCACCGGTCGTAACGTCAATGAACGCGAATCCGCATTTTCCGTGGCTCACAAATGCCGACGCAAGAAAGCTGCTTGCACCGCCGTCAAGATACTCACTCTCAAGTGCCGTACCCGGTGTGATTACCTCGACGATCTTACGCTCCGTAAGCCCCTTTCCCTTGGCAACCTCGCCAATCTGCTCCGCGATCGCAATCTTTTTACCGAGCCGCAAAAGCCGCGCGATGTAGATTTTTGAAGAATGATACGGAACCCCGCACATCTTTCTGTCCACGCGGTGAGTCAATGTAAGATTCAGAAGCCGTGACACCTCCTCGGCATCACGGTCAAACATTTCATAGAAATCGCCCAGTCTGAAGAAGAGCACGTCATCAGGATATTTGTCCTTTAGGCTCTGGTACTGGGCAAAAAGAGGAGTATCGTCTGTCATTTCAACTTACAGTCTGTCAGAACCTGAGTCCAAGCTCATAAATGACGGCGTTTGTCAGGTCCACGGAAGGACTGTACCACAGAACCGCATTTGCCTGCTGCAAGCTGAGCACCATGCTGTAGCCTTCCCTTTCCGCAACGGACTGTATAATAGAATAAAGCCTCTTGTAAAACGCATCGTTGTTCTGGAGCTCTTTTTTCAGAGTCTGCAGCTCATCATTCTTGGCGGCCGTGTATTCCGTAAGATAATTTGTCTTTTCGGTAATCTTGGCCTGAGTTGCCCTCGCATTCTCCCTGTCTCCCTTGCGCTCATATTCAAGCTTGCGGGTCTGGAGAGTCTGGAGTTCCTTTGTAACGGAATCAATCTCATTCTGGAATTCTGTCCTTTTACGCTCATAATTGCGTACGGGTGCCGAATTCTTGTAGAATGCCTGATAGACCCTGGCAGTATCAACGACTGCGAATTTCGTAATCTGCTGGGCGAACAACGGAGTAGAAAGGCCGAGCACGGTCAGAACTCCGAGGATGATAAATCTTTTAATCTTAAGTTTCATAGCATTTCTCCTTGCCATTGTTTTTGTTAGTGTCCCGGATAGCGAAACACTAGCGGTTTGTTATATTGAATGAAAGCACAAAGTGCCAACTCTTAAGCCATGATGTCGGATTTCCATAAGCATCCGTGCTTCTCAGTCCGTCGTCGGTAAACTTGAAATTGTTCACCAAAAGAAGTCTGAGCGGGAACTGCTGCAAACAGAAACGTGCGCTCGGTCCATAGCTGAAGTACCAGTCATCGGGATTAGCAAAATCCGTGAAAAGCTGCTCCGGCTTGTCCTTGATGAGAGAAGCGTCGAAGAACAGGTCAACGGCAAGCAGACCAGGAAGAACCGGCATACGAAGCTCAAGCGTATTGTTCCAGAGAGCCCTTCCGCGTCCCCTGTCGTAATTGTAGATTGTCCATCCCCTTCCGTTGAACATACCGTCAATATAAAGCTGGCTTGACTGCTTGATGGTTGTGTTGGGAAGCGGGAACTGCATTGAAAGTCCTGAATATGCCATAAGGATCAGCTTGAGACCCCAGTTTTCGGTGAACTTATGGTCAAAGAGAGTGAAGTACAGCTCTGCCTTGGTGTCGGTTTTGAGGAAGAATTCGTTCTCTCCCCATTCTTTTGCGAAAGGCAAAAATCCCTTGGGAAGAAGTCCATACCATGAAAGTCTCTGGCTGAAGAACCATCCCGATGAGGGGTCGTAATTCACGTTGCGTCCGTCGGCGGAGAAGGTTCCGTAGAGAGAGTTCCTCGGCTCCCAGTTTCCGCTATAGTCGCTGACCGTTGAGTCATAGGGAACATACAGGGATGAGTCGTAGATATTGTCTATGATGGAACCGGAGATTCCACCTGACAGAGTGAGGATTGCAAAATCCGGAGTCCAGCGGCGGCCGAGAGATGCGGAAAGATTGAACTCATGCTGCTCATACTGCATGTAATATCCGGAATCAGATACGGTACCGTCCGGCTCAATGTGCATACGCGGCGTGGTCTCGGTGGAGTGTCCGTAAGTAAACGAGAGATTGTTGCTGATCGGGAGTCCGAAAAGCCAGTTCTGTCCATAACCGACAGAAACGGACTGCTCATCGGTGGAAAGCTTCACGGATGCCGAAAGGGATTTTCCCTCTCCGAAAAGGTTCGAGTCCTTGAGGGTCGCGAAGACGGAAACAGGGAACTGATCAGGATCGGAAACACCGCTGAATGTAAGTCCGAAATCAAGGACGGTAGTGCTCTGCTCAGTAACATCAACCACAACGTCAACGAGATTTGACTCGGAGCCCTGAGAGATCTCTGGATAAATCTGTGAGAAGAACTGCGTGTTGTAAAGGTTCCTGAGTCCTGTGGTTATCTTTGTGTTGGAGAAGATGTCGCCGCTCTCAATTGGAATCTCGCGCCTGATCACCTCCTCCTTGGTCTTTGTGTTTCCCTTGATAATCAGGTTCTCAATGTGGCTGCGGTCATTTTCCTGTATGGCGATTATGTAGCCTATGGTCTTCATCTCGGTGTCCTTCACAATCTGTGCCTGGAACTGATTTGAAGTATAGCCGTTCTCATAATACTTGTTCTGAACCGCCATCACGCTTTCCTGGAATTTCGTCTCGTTATAAGTGTCGCCGACTTTCTGCCTTACCAGCGACTGAAGGGATTCTGTGGAGAAAACCTTGTTGCCCTGGAACGTTATGCCGGAAAAAGTATAGACGGAGCCTTCCTGAATGTTGAATTTGATGAGAAGCTCCTGACGGTTCTTTTCCTCGTTGTACTCAGAGTCCACGGTGTAGTTGAGAACCTTCGCGTCCACATATCCGCGGTCTGTATAATAGGAAGTAATTGTCTTGACATCCTGCTCAAGCTGGGACTCCTTGAACGTACCCTTCTGGAAAAGTCCGATTTCCTTGAGTGAAAGCTTGCCCTTGAGAGTATTCGCGCTGACGGATGAATTTCCAGTAAAAGAGATTTCCTTAACGACGGTCTGCTGTCCCTCATCAATCATAAAGGTAATCATAAAACCGTCTTTGAGCTCGTCCACAGATGAGCTTACCTTGATGTCGGTATATCCCTTGTCGATGTACAGGTCACGGATAGCGCGCTCGTCCATGTATCTTGTACCGTCGTTGTAGATTCCCTTCTCCTTGCTGGAGACGGCATCCTTCAAATCCGCAAGCCTAACCTGCCGGTATCCCGTGAATTTAATCCTGACGATTACGGGGCTCTCAACAACAACAAGAGTGATGTCTATGGTATTGCATGTCTCCTGAGTTCCATCGCCCGGTGTTACGCGGATGTCCGTTATGTCCTGAAAATAATCCAGGCTGTAGGTTCTGTTGTATATATCCTCTATGACGGCATCGGAAAATCTCTTTCCGACATATCCCGCCGTGATTCCCTCAAGATCGGATGCCTTAACATTCTGCAGCCCCTCAAAAGAGACAGACCTAATCACCTTGTCATAATACCAGCCGTCAGATGACTGGGAAAATACGGGAAGGGAAATCAGGGCCGCAAAAAAAACAGCCGAAATCAACAATAGTACACCGTGCTTGTTACGCATAAACACATTCCTCTTACTTTATAATATGAAGAAAACTGACCAAACTTAAAGTAAGGCTCTCTTTCTCCTAAAACGCGATTCTCCATGACAGCGTTATTGATGTATCCGGAACCAGGGAATTCTGTAGGTTCTGAAGGTCCGGAGCCATCTGCCATCGTATATTGGCAAAGGGAGCGGCAAGTTCAAAACCGATTTCCGGCCTGAATACAAGACGTCCTGTAGAATCCTGCCCCTCGGAAACGGCATTCTGATCGTAGGTCCATTGAAGCATGGCGTCCACGTAGATGTCATTACCGAAGTATTTGCCTATATAAACAGTCGAATTGTCAAAATAGTTACCAATATTATTCGATTCTGTAGAAGCAGAACCAAGAATACCATTATTTATAGCATTTTGCAACAGGCTTGTTCTCAAAGAGAATATATCAAAATTACACAAATCACGCAATGCATTCTCGATTTTTCTTACAAAAACTGTTTGGGCGAACCAGTCACCGGTTGCGACGACCATATTCGTGAGTGAAGAGGAGTCGCCGCTGAGGATTTGACCGAGCATCGCACGGATTTCCTCCTCCGATCTGGCCGGCAATGAGGTCAGCGTAGGATTGAAGGACGACATGTTCTGGGCCTGTGCGGTCAGGATGATTGTAACGCTGTTTCCGTATGAGTCACGCTCCCTTGTCTCAGCCCTCAGGGTAAGCTCAGGGTCAAATTTACGCTGGGACTCGTTCAGTATAATTTTTCCCTGCTTCAGATAGAAGTTGCGGCTTAAATAGAAGACTTCCCCGCCCCGCAAGACTACATCACCCTTCACCGACCACTGTGAGCTTGCGGTGTCCATGCTGATGTGGACCGATGAATCCGGAGCCACGAGACCTCTCAGGATGGGATTCACGACGAAATTCACTTTGTTGCCGACATTTACGTCCAAATCCACCGAGACAGGGAGGTTCTTTTGTTTGTCATCCGCTTTCTGAGCCGCGTCATCCTTTGAGGAAATAGTCGCGAGGTCGTTTATGCTGTCCAGAACGGTCGCCTGAGTGTCCTCGACAAAGACGTTTCCAAGCACGGCGATTCCCTGCTGTCCGTAGGATATGTCGAGTCTGGCCTGCACCTTTCCGACTACATTCAGGAAGCCCTTGTCCATCTCAAGCGGGATGAAGTGCCCCTCGTCAGTACGCACGCTGATAGAGACATCCTCCAGACTGAGCCTGTCCATCACGATTCCCGCGCTGACGTTTATGTTGTTCTCCTTGATTTTGCATACCGTCTCAGGAAGAGTAATAGTGCTGTTCTCCATGTTCAGCTCGAAATCGGAGGCCGTTATGTGGCTCGGTATGAATGCGGGCGAATTCACGTCCAGATTCTTTCCGGTGAGCTTTCCGTTTATGATCGGGTCGGAAACAAGTCCCGTGATGTCGGCATATCCGGTCACCTCACCGCCGAAGAGGTTCAACGTATCAGAATTGACCATGAAGGCAAAATCCGCGAGCCTCATGTAAAGGTCCGTCAAGTGGAAATCAAGCAAACTGTCCTTAACGCTTCCGTCAAGAACGAAATGCAGGGGCTTCTCCTCCTCCACCATGAAATGCATGGCTCCGTCATCCAGTATGTATCCGCTCAGCCCAAGATAATCGTCGGACTCAACTATGATTATGCCGGGAGCGCGCATGGCTGTGAGGTGAACGGGAATCTTTTTCTTTATGAGGCTTCCTGTAAGCGGATCAGCGTCCAGATGCACCGTGATCTCATCGGGAACGGCAAAAAGGGACAGCAGGTAATTCTTTTCCTCAGGATCGGGTGGCTCCTTCATGCTTTCCATGGAAATCTCTATGGGAGCGGAAAGCTTGACATCATCCTCGCCCATCCTGAAATCAGCGTCCAGTTTTCCAGAGAAAGTGGCCAGGTCAAGCTCGCCGTGCACGTCATCCACGTTGAAATCACGCCACACTGCGTTGAAGTTCGGAATCTCGATCTTTCCGTGAACGAAATCCGCCTGCCCCGAAACCAGCAAGGGATATCCCTGGAGCTGCATGGAAAGGGAGTCAAGGGAGACCGTCATAAAGAGATCCGCAAGGGTTCCTGTGGCGACTATGCTTCCTGAAAGAGTGTCGTCGCTGTGCTGCCTTGACAAAACGCGTCCGATCGGGAACTGGCTTATGTCCGCCTCTGCGTTAAAATAGAAACTGTTCATGATAGCGTCCGCACCGAGGGGCATACCGTCCGGATTCGTCACTTCGGCCGAGATAGCTATCTTTTCTCCGGTAACGTCATTCTCAACCCCTATGTCCACGTTCGCTATGTCAAACACACCTTCGTCGGTAAAGAGCCACTTCACGTATCCGTCACCGAGCAAGGTAGAGAGTGTGTCGGTGTATGAGATGGCGTCAAGGGTCACTCCGTCATCAATGAGCCGCCCGGAGAGAGCAAGCTTCGGACTTATGCCGAGTTTGTCAGTGAGTTCGGAAAGCTCAAGGTTGTCAACGTTGACACGCAGCCCCTCCATGTTCGAGTAGGAGAATCCCCCGCGAAGAGAGAGCGAGAGCATGAGGTCAAATATTGAGACAGGGAGCTCGGTGAACTGGAAGGTTCCGTTCATGGGATTGGTGAAATTCACGTTGCACTCAAGTCCGTAGTCTCCCGTCATGCTAAGCCACTGCCCTATGCTGAACACACCCGAAAGCGAGTACGGAATGTCGTTGAAGAAACAGTTTGTTCCGAATATTATCTGGTTCTCCTCAAGGAAGAGGTCCGCGGAAGCCGTCGCACGGAATGACTGCTTTCCATAAACAATCTCCAGCTGGGACACGTTCACGCTGCGGTTGGATCCGTCAAGCGAAAGGAGCATCATCTGACGGTCCTCCATGGTGTTAGCGACGATTATATAAGGACAGTTGAACGTGAAGGATTTCATGTCGGTCGAGAGGTAAATTTCCCCCGAGCTGATGAATGGGGCGAGTTTCGGAGCAATGGAGCTCATCTTAGCCTCCGTATCTCCACCAGCGACCGCACCCAAGGTCTTCACGACAGTGTCAAGATACATGCGGTTCACGTCCACTTCCATCTCAACGGACATATTTTTCGCGGTAGAGACAGTTCCCTCCACCGAAATCTCTCCGGGCTGCTCGGCATCCTCATGTGTGTAGTCGTTGAAAGACGCGGAGAAATCCAGTACCTTTCCGTTCACCTTGACATCCGCCTGAACCGCAGTAAGGGACACGTCACCGACGTTCAGCTGGGGGGAGAACACCGTGTACAAGTTTCCGACAGAATCCACATATATGTCCCCGGAGAAATTCGCTCCGTTCGGCAGGGTAAAATGCCTGAGCTCAAGAACTCCATTAGGCTGCAGCCCCGCAATGGCGAAGTTACCGGAGAAGGACGCGCCAATCATGCTTCCCTCGGCGTTCAATGATGCAATCCTTACGTTGCGGTTGTTTCCCGAAAGATTGAAAGAGACATTCTCGGAGGACGGGATGATTCCATACGGCAGGAAGAAATTTCCCTTTGCCTTCCACTCGTATTCCTTGGTATTGATGTTGACGCTCGCGCTCGCATCGGTCGTGACCTTGAGCCCCTTGAGCTTCTTGAGAGTGCCTGTCAGCGGAGGCATCTGCACGATGGAGAACGGATCAAGGTTCGTCGTGGAGACCTCAACGGAAGCATCCCCGCTCTCAATGTTGTACTGGGCAGAGAGGGAGTACGGCATGGTCCGCTTAGTGGTCCTGAGCATGGCCATTCCGTCGCTGTACCTGACGAGGAATTCCGCTTCGCTGAGTGAATAATCCGCCTTTCTGAGCCTGTCCAGAGCCACAGTGGCAGAGCTTCCCGAAATATCCGAGACAAGGGTTCCGTCCACCCTGATTTTCGCGCCCGCAGTTTTTCCACCCAGGGCTTCAAGGGATGCGATGAAGGTTCCGTCAACAGAAGCGTTTAGAGAGACTCCCTTCTGTCTCTGGGAAAGCTGGGTCCGCCTAAGGACAGCCGACACGTCGTTCTTGCCGTCGTTATAATGCACGCGGACATTTTTAAGCTCCACGGTAAAAGGAAGACCGAAGATCACGTCCTTCACGGCATCAATGGACTCCTGGTTAAATCCGCCCGAATCCGCATCGTCCTTCTTCTTCCCGCCCAGAGCCATGATTTTGTCAACCACGTTGGAGTATCGGACCATATCCAGCTCTACGTCTATGTCGTTAAGGACCAGCTTGGAGAACGCCGTCTCAACATTTCCGGTAAGCAGCTTGAAGATATTGTAGCGGATCACGCCGTCCCTGATTTTGAGTATGCTTCCCCCCGTCTCAGCGTCCGTAATCTCAATTCCGTTCACGTGGATTCCGGTCAAAATGGAGGGGGAAAGGCTCCTGTAAGACACATCTATGCCGAGTGTCTCCGAAAGCTTTTCGCGGACGGTCTGCTCGTAGCGCGCGATGGTGGAATTTATGAAGGCATGGAGGGGCCTGATTATGGCATATACGCCGCCAAGCAGGATGAGAAAGAGTAAAACTGATAGCGAATTCCTAATCCACCGCTTCATAAAGAGTCCGAACATGCTCCGACGGCCACGGATAACGCCTTCCGCACCGATTGAATTTTTTCAGGTTCTGTGCAATACTGACCTTATCTAATAATATATCAAATTTACGCAAAATATAGAAGGTTTTTTTATGATATTACACAATTTTATTGTCCTTGAGGGCATAGACGGCGCCGGCACATCCACCCAGCTGGACATTATAAGAAACAAACCGGGGACGGAAAGGTTTCTTTTCACAGCCGAGCCCACGACTTACGAGACCGGACGATTCATCAGGCGAATGCTCTCCGGGGAAATTGAGGTAAGCAACGAGACTGCGGCATATCTTTTCGCGGCGGACAGGAACGAGCACGTCAACGGCAGGCTCAGGACCACAGGGGACAGGAACCTCATAACGGGAATAAGGGAGGCAACGAAGAGCGGAATGACCGTAATCTGCGACCGCTATCTTTTCTCAAGCCTCGCCTACCAGAGCATAAACTGCAGCCCGGATGTCCCCAGGATGCTCAACAGCCTGTTTCCGCTCCCATCCCTCCTGGTCTACCTGGACATTAACCCGGACGATGCCCTGAAAAGGATTGAAGGACGCGGGGAAAGGGAAATCTACGAGAAAAAGGACTTCCTTGAGAAGACCGTCGCGCAATACAGGCTCATTTTGAACGAGTACAGCGGTGAAAAGGGAAAAGGCATGAAAATCCTTGTTTTGGACGCTACGAAAACGAAGGAAGAAATCAATGCGGCCATAATGCGTGAAATCAAGGCTCTGGAGGTAAAATCATAAGATGCTTGCGTTTATGATGGCGGTCTTCTTTTTTATGAAGCTGGTGCTGGACCCTTACCAGGAGATAATGGTGGAGTCTGCGAAATATCCGTTCAGAATAAGAAGAAAATCCCCGTCCCCCGCCAAAGAAATCACGAACATCGCCCTTATCCTTTTAATGATTTTCTCTGTCATAGGCTGCATCGTGTTCTATCTTGACGGAGAATATCTCCAGTGTGTCCTTACCGGGATACTTTCCATCTCGTGCATGGCGATTTTGTGTGAAAAAAACGCGATCCTGATTTATTACGACAAAAACTCAATCCACATCAGGAGGCATCTCAAATACCACGTTCTCTCCCCCGGCGATTTTACTGAATCCGTACACGACAAAAAACGGCGCAAGTACATAATCAGCTTCGGGGCAAAATCATTTTCCGTGCCGGACTACTTTCCGGGGATTGATTTTCTGGTCGAGAATCTCAACGCGCTCAAGACACTTTTTTCCACACGAGAGGGAATGGACTTTCTGAAGGACTACATAAAGGAAAGAACCGGAAAAAGCTCGCTCATTCTTCACGCTGATTTTGAAAGGGTTGCGGGACTCCGGGACTCGAAATTCGGCGGACTGCCATACTGGAATCCGAAAATGGAATATCCCAAGGACGAAGACGGATGCGGGATGCAACTTCTTTGCCAAATCAACTTTTCGGAACTGCACGAGAAAGCGGACATTCAGCCGGGCGGGGAAAAGGATTTGCTTCCGAAAAAAGGAATCCTGCAATTCTTCATCTCCACGGATCCAGAAAATCTCTTGGCAATATATGACGACGTGGAGCAGAAAAACTGGCGGATTGTTTTCCACGATGAGATTGACGAGAGTATTTCCGAGGACGACGTAAAGCAGCTTGTCCCGGACGCGGATTTTCTTGACTGGTCCATACTGCAAAAGACCTGCGCGATAAATTTTTCAGAAGAGACGTCTTACATGAAGCCAAGGGATTTTCAATTTGACGCTTTGCTCAAGGATGCGGCAGGAAAACTCACCCGGGATGAGAACGCCGTGCTTGATGCCGTCCGGTGCTGGAACTATTTAATGAACCCTTACGCCGACGATCTCTTTCAGATGCTTTACCAAAGCGAGTGCTATACTCTGGGCCACCCGGATTTTGCATTCGTTGATCCAAGAGAGTCCACAGTGACGGAGGACTCCCGCTCATTCTACGACACAACCCTGCTCCAGATAAATTTTGAGGCCGCCGACCACGAGCTTTTTGAGGATGACACCTGCTCTGATCCCATGATTTTTCTCATCAATTCCGAAGATTTTGCCCGGCAGGATTTTTCAAGGGTGATGTGCTGCTAGTTTTTTGCTTTAATCAAAAAAAAATCAAAAAAATCCGCACATGCTATTGACACAAATTCTGTTTTCCTGTAACATACTAATCATTCGTGGTGGCGTAGTCCAGTCGGTAGAACAACGGACTCATATTCCGTATGTCAGTGGTTCGATCCCACTCGCCACTATACTCAAGAAGGGACAGTTCATTTTTGGGCTGTCCTTTTTTCTTTTGGCACGCTCCCTAAATCAGGAAGACCGTCCGAGGAGGATAACTATGGAAGCTGAAAAATTTGAAAGTCCGTTCAAGGGCCGCAGCCTTCTGAACTGGATTGATTGGACACCGGATGAAATACTCCAGATTCTGGACTATGCTTTCCTCGTAAAGAAGCAGTCCCACGCGGGTGAGGTGCACCAGCGTTTTCTGGGAAAGACCATCGCGTTGATTTTTGAAAAACGCTCCACAAGAACCCGCTCCTCATTTGAGACGGCTTTCGGCGAGGAGGGAGGACATCCCGTATTCATGTCAACCGCGGACATTCAGCTCGGCGGCAAGGAAAGCGTAGAGGACACAGCGAGGGTCATGGGTCGCATGTTCAACGCGATTGAGTTCCGTGGCTTCAAGCAGGAGCACGTGGAGCAGCTCGCGAAATACTCAGGAATCCCCGTGATCAACGGACTCACCGACGACTTCCACCCCACCCAGGTTCTTGCCGACGTGATGACCCTCAAGGAGCATTTCGGAAAGCTCAAGGGACTCACAGTCTGCTTCTGCGGAGACGGAAGAAACAACATGGCACGCTCGCTCATGCTGATCTGCTCAAAGCTCGGAATGAATTTCTCATTGTTCTCACCGAAGGAGCTGTTTCCGGCGCAGGACATACTCGACATCTGCAAGCCGTTCGCGGAAAAATCAGGCGCGAAGATTGCGGTCTCATCCGAAAAGGACGTGGTCGTGGGCGCCGACTGTCTCTATACTGATGTATGGGTATCAATGGGCGAGGAAAAGCTCAAGGAAGAGAGGATCCGTCTGCTCAGGGACTACCAGGTGAACGCCGATTTGATGAAGCACACCGGAAAAAAGACCGTATTCCTGCACTGTCTTCCCGCCGTCAAGGAACAGGAAGTCACCGAGGAGGTCTTTGAGGGACCCGACAGTCTGGTTTGGGACGAGGCCGAGAACCGTAAGCACACGATCAAGGCAATAATGCTCGCCCTCATAAAATAAACGTGACCTTTAAATTTTGCAAAAAAATTTGCCCAAATAACGCAAATTATCCTTGCAAAACCTCAAGTTTGAAATTATACTATTATTAAGGCAGCCTCTAGGGACATCCGTTTTTAGACGCTGCCCAAATAAGATTGATTTTCCGCACGTCAAACCGGTGTACAAGGCCCGGAAAGAAAGCGGAGATTCGAGGAAGGATTTTATGAAAAAAATTATCATTGCGGCACTGCTGGCCGTATGCATGGCAATCCCCGCTCTGGCCCAGAGCAACTCTTCGGACTCAACTCCAATCTGGAACCACGGGGACAATGTTTCCGACATCACATATCACTCTACCCCGGTCTACAGCATTATGCAGACAAAGGACGCATACGTGGTGTTCTATCAGACCCAGGGACTCAAGGTTGAGAAGACAATAATCCCCAAGGACTGGCAGAAGGCGGGAGAAGACAAGAAGCTCTATTTCCGCAACAAGGCTCCGGGACTTGACACTTACATGACAGTAGTCTACAAGGGTGGCTCTTTCCACCGCGTAATTCTTACGGTAAATCCGAGCAAGCTCGACCCGGTTTGGGACGTAGCTCCAAGTTACGCGCAGGTTGACGCTTCCGGCATAGACACTCTGGAAGTGAAATTCTAAGAGAAATTGCTATCTAACTTCTAAAAGCAGAACAAAAGCTCAGGAATGGGTCGGACGTGGTCTCTCATGCCCGGCCATTTTCTGTTGACAAAGGTGGAAAAAATGGTACCTATTACAGAGCAGCAGGTGGAATCCTTCAGAACCTTCATCGAAGCCCATGACACGTTTTTGATTGCGGGGCACAAGGAGCCGGACGGAGACTGCATGGCATCCAGCATAGGAATGGCGAACATTCTCAAGCATCTCGGCAAAAAATACACTCTGCTCAACGCGGGTCCATTCAAGAGAGCGGAAATCAAAAAATTCGCACCACTTTTCAGAAGCGACGTTCCACGCATGTCGGCTCAGGACAAGGCAAGATGCGGACTTATAATAGTGGACTGCTCCGAAATCTCACGTCTTGGAGAGCTGGACGGAAGCCTTGAGGGACTTGACACCTTCATCGTGGACCATCACAAGACATCCGATGCGAACGCACCCCATTGCATAATCAATCCCTCCTCCCCGGCTGCGGCATGTCTCGTCCAGCAGATCCACGAGGGTCTAATCGGAAAGCCAGACGCAAACGAGGCCCACACGCTTTTCTTCGGACTTGCGACCGACTCAGGATTTTTCCGATACCTGAACCAGAATGACTCAAGCGTCTTTGAATGTGCCTCAAGACTCACGGACGCGGGCGTAAATCCAAGGGAAATATATCAGGAGATGACCGGGGGTAAGCCCTGGAACACAAGGAAGCTCCTTGCCATAATGCTTGAGAGAGCCGAAAGATACTGCAACGGAAAGCTGGTCGTCACCTACGAGGAGCAGGCGGACACAAGAAAATACGGTCAGGAAGGAAGGGACTCGGACGCGCTGTACACGCTCATGCTTTCCACCGAGGGAGTCGAGGCGGTTCTTTTCGTAAGGCAGGAGAGCGACACAAACTGTACGGCGGGATTCAGGTCCGTCGGTGAGTGCGACGTAAGCGCAATAGCTGCGAAATTCGGCGGCGGCGGCCACAAAAACGCGTCAGGAGCGAGCATACAGGGCCGTCTTGAGGGAATAATCCCCGCAATCATAGAAGAGTTCGAAAAAGTTCTGTAGGCAAGCTGAGCTTTCCTGTAATTAGTCGTCCGCCCTCTCATGCACAAAATTGATGAATTCCCACGTCTCCGCAAGGCTTGAGGTCTTCGCCGTGTACATATAGCGTCCCATCTGCGGCCAGTTCATGCGCGGCATCTCCTCCTGCATCACGATTTTCTGACCGTAAGCGTCCATTATCTCCTCGTGGGTGTGGACATATCTGTGGCAGTCACGCCGGCTTGCATAGGCACACCATGAGTGCTCGTCCTTCTGCGGATGAATCAGCTTGTCTTCCGTAACCATGTCGGCGAAAATCTGGTAGACATCGGTGCTGTGGGCGAAATTCATCATGTCTGTCGTATACCCACCGGCGGGCCTCATGTTCACTTCCAGAGCAACGAAATCACCCTTGTCCCCCAATCCGGGCTTAGGGTCATTCAGACGGAAAAACTCAAGGTGCACGAAGCGGCTTTTCACACCGAACGCTTTCACAGTCTTTCTGCCAAGAGTCCGAAGACCCTCGGGAACAGTGTCTGCCGTAAAATACCAGAGGTCAAGCTGCTTCTCAACTATGTCCATGATTGACGGAGGCCATGTCGTCATTGATTCAAAGAGCGGATCTCCGTTTGAGTCAACTATCGCGTCGTATGAGCAGATGTCCCCGGAAATGAATTCCTCCATAACGTAGGGTGTCTCAATTCTCCGGTCAAAAAATGACTTAAGCCCATCAAGGTCAACAATCTTGTAAGTGTCCGTGGCTCCTACGCCGATGTCGGGCTTGGCGATGATTGGAAAGGAAACCTCGTCGGTAAATCTCTTAGCGGAATCAAAATCCGTGACCTTGTGCTGTCTTGCCGTCGGAATGCCGTTGTCAAGGTAAATTCTCTTCATCAGGGACTTTTCCTTTATGAAATCAACCCTGTCCGCCTGTATGCCGCTTGTGACGTTGAAATCAGTACGAAGCCTCGCATCCTGAACAAGCCAGAACTCGTTGTTGGATTCAATCCAGTCAATCTTGCCGTATTTGTAGGAGAAAAAAGCAACGGCCTTAAAAACCTGTGCATAATCCGAGAGCTTGTCTACGAAATAATATTCAGTCAGGCTCGACTTTAGCTCCTTGGAAAGCGTATTGTACGGCGCGTCCCCAATTCCAAGCACGTTGGCTCCGTTTTTATGAAGCCTGTCGCAGAAATTCTGATAGGTGCGCGGAAAATTCGGCGAGATAAAAATGAAATTCATAAGCTCCTCCCAAATCAAGATAATTCAGTACAAGTCATGCCACCTGCAATCATGCAAAGGTGATTTTATTCTCTATTTTTTTCTCCCCAAGAAGATACGGAAGAAAATACTCCGCCTGCTTTTTCCACCAGGGCCAGTCATGGTTCACGTCATGCCCCCAGAAATCAGTCCACGCATGTATTCCCTTTTTGTCCAGTGTGCCGCGCAAGTCTTTCAGGGTACGAACTCCGTCATCCTCCCACGCCCCCTGTCCCACGCAGAAAATTATCCTCCTCTGATTGTAGAGCCGGATATGCGGATGGTTTTCGTCCATGTTGCGCAGGAAGACCTCCACCGAATTGTCGTAAAGAGTCGGGTCCATCCAGCCGTGATAAAAATACGCGGAATCATACACCCCCGAAAGAGAGAGCATACCGCCGAAAAGATCCGGCCTCCTGAAAAAAAGAATCGCGGCATGAATCGCACCCATGCTCAGTCCCAGAAGCAAGGGAAGCTCCGACGAATTCTCCTTTTTCACGAACGGAACCACCTCGTCCACAAGATAATGGAAATAACTCTCCTGCCTCGCGCTCCTCCATGAGTTCTCAATCCTTTCATCGGACCAGCTCTCCTCATCCACCGAATCCACGCAGAAAAGCTGAATCCTGCCGCCGTCTATCCATGGCGAAAGAGCGTCGGTGAAGCGGAAATCCTCGAAGTTGTGGCATTTTGAGTCCTGGGTAGGAAGCCCAATCACTGGAATTCCATCCGTGCCGTAAATCTTGATGTGCATTTCCTTTTCCAGGGATTTGCTGAAATGCGAAATTTCTCTAGATGTCATTTTCTTCTCCTGCCCTAATTGAGAGTTACCCGATTATAGCGAATTTCAGGAGCCTGTACAAATATGGATTTTTTATCGCGACGCATAGATTTTTCCTATAAACCCGCAGACAGTTATTTTCAAATTATTTGATTAGAATCTAACCATTTTAATTATATTCTAATCGAATAATTATCTTCTAACTAAAATGTTTTTTTCCGCATAGTTTCTTCTGTTTTTTTTATCTTATTCTATTACAATAAATTACCACACAGACTCAAAAAAGAGCCCGTACTTCAAAAAACTTGGCACGGAATTTGCTTTTATTATTCCGCGGACATTCTGGCGGAGAGGAGGATGCACGCAAGTTTCGTGATTGAAAAAAGAGGATAAAGGAAATGAAGAGACTTGAGACCCTGTATCAAGACATGTGCGAGGGAAAAATAAGCAATGACAGGGCATGCAACATTATTATTGACGCAATCTACAAGAACAAGGTTTGGTTCGGTCTTGCCACGCTGGAGCTGGACGATCTGCACGACTTTCTGCTCTACTACATGGGAAAAGTAATGGTCGCCATGAAAAACTACAGGCCTGAACAAGCGGCTCTGTCGTCATATCTGTATGCGAGCGTCAACAACGCGCTTTCCTCATGGAAGAAAAAGCAAAGGCAGGTGATTCTTGCGGAAAAAAGCTTCAATCTTGTGCAGGAGGTGTATTTCGAGGAAAACTCGGGGCTGTATGATGTGAGGGAAGGTCATGTCGTGTGCCAGAAAAGCGACAGCGAAATCCGTCATTCGCTCAAGGAGGTTGAGGATTTCAAAAAATCATATCATCCTGTAACTTATTCCGGCAGAAAGTATTACAGGAACGGCGCGGCGGTTTTCAACAAAAGGATGGACAGACTGAGAAAGGAAGCGGTTCTGATTCTCATACTCAAGTGCTGTTATTCTGTGGGGCCGGACGAGATTGAGAAAGCATCCGTTCTTCTCGGGATGGACGTGAAGGAGCTTTCGGAGCTGATTCAGAAGGCAAGGCAGGTCATGGCCGAAAAAAAGAAGCATTTCGATGACATAAAGGCATCCAGGGACAACGCATTTTTCTACAAGCGCAAGTACTCCATGATTTCGGCATCCAGCGGCATCAGCCCCTATGACAGCAATATACTCAAGGAAAAGGAGGAGAAGAAGGACAAAAAATGGCGGGACAAGAACCTCAAGCTCAAGGGATTCCGGTCGATTGTTCCGTCAAACATCACGGTGTCGAAGATTCTGGGCATGTCGGACAGGCACGTAAAATATATTCTCAAATCCGCGGAGAAATTTATAGACAATATTTCGCTAAAACGCTATTATGATTGGCATGAAAATCTATTTGGCAAGCGGAAATTTGAACAAGAAGCGGGAAATGAGTGAGCTTTTTCCCGAGCACACAATTGTTACACCCAAGGACGAGGGAATTGATTTCGATCCTGACGAGACCGGAAGCACATTCTACGAAAACAGCCTCATAAAAGCAAGCGCGCTGTACAAGATAACGGGATGCCCAGTACTTGCGGACGACTCCGGAATCTGTGTGGACGCACTCGGCGGGATTCCAGGAATATTCTCATCGCGATACGCCGGCCCAGATTTTCCCCACGGACGTCCAGACGGCAAAAAGACGCCCCAGGAAGACCAGAACCGTATGCTCATACAGCAGCTCAACGACATGCTCGCATCGGGCAAGGTTGACACAAGCGCAAGGGACGGACTTTTCCCGAACGGCCCCAGAAGCGCGAGGTACATCTGTGCTATGGTCTTTTACCTTGGTCCAGGACGACTTTACGTGAGCCAGGAGACAATGGAGGGAACCATAATAGAGAGAGCCGAAGACCAGCGTGGCGAAAACGGATTCGGATATGACCCTCTCTTCTTCCTGCCCCAGTACGGAAAAACGAGCGCGGAAATCTCCCCGGATGAGAAAAATGCCATAAGCCACAGGGGAAAGGCTGCCCGGATTTTGAAGCAGATTGTGGAAAAAGTGCTCTCCGGACAATAATCCTGGAGTTAAAAAACATAAAAAGCAGGGGTACAGAAAAAAAATGCAAAAAAAATAAAATTTTTTGCTAAAGTTTGTATCCTTACTTACCGATAGGTGTTAATGTAGGTGAATATGGCCGCTCAACTTCGTAGAAGACAACGCCAGTTCCTACAGTAAGAGATTGCAGATGTAGCCTTGTAATGCGGATGCAATCTTTTGCAAACAGGCAGAAAGGATTTTGCCTGACACAAAAAAACATAGTTCCACGGAGGAAAACACTATGGTTATCAATCACAACATGAGTGCAATGTTTGCACAGCGTTCAGAAGGCCTCACAGAGGTTAACAATCAGAAGAACATGGAAAAACTCTCATCTGGCATGAAAATCAACCGTGCTGGTGACGATGCATCCGGACTGGCAGTTTCTGAGAAGATGCGTAGCCAGATTCGCGGATTGAACAAAGCTTCTGAGAACGCAAAAAATGGTATCTCATTCATCCAGACAACAGAAGGTTATCTGCAGGAGACTGAGGACATCATCCAGCGCATCCGCGAACTTGCAATTCAGTCAAGCAACGGAATCTACACCGATGAGGACCGCACAATGATCCAGGTCGAGGTTTCTTCTCTCATCGCTGAGGTTGACCGCATCGCTTCACACGCACAGTTCAACGGAATGAACATGCTCACAGGACGCTTCGCACGCCAGACAGGTGAGAACAGCGTTACTGCTTCTATGTGGCTCCACATTGGTGCTAACATGGACCAGAGAACACAGGTTTTCATCGGTACAATGACCGCTGCAGCTCTCGGAGTACGCCAGGTTGGAACTGAGGAAATCCTCACCCTCGCAACTCCTGAGGATGCAAACCGCGCAATCGGAACTCTGGACGAAGCAATCAAGAAGATCAACAAGCAGCGTGCAGATCTCGGTGCATACCAGAACCGCCTTGAGATGACAGTTATCGGACTCGACATCGGAGCCGAGAACCTCCAGGCATCTGAGAGCCGCATCCGCGACACTGACATGGCCAAGGAGATGGTGGACTTCACCAAGAACCAGGTCTTGCAGCAGGCCGGAACAGCGATGATCGCTCAGGCAAACGCTCAGTCACAGACAGTTTTGTCTCTGTTGCAGTAGAATATTGGGGAGCCTTGAAAAACTCAGGTTTCTTGAGGTTTCCCGAATCTGCGGCATGATGAAATGCAGGAGAAGGGATTTTTGACTGGAATTCTTTCCCCTGCATAACTGTATGGACAGATCTTCTTGCGTAATCAAATCGCGAAAAAGAAAATCCGTTCAATGACTCCACCGCTCCAGATAAAACTGGGGCCTGATGTTTGAAATTACCCTCCATGAGGTCCGGGTACGGATCAGACGGTATGGGTTGTCATTTTAAGGGGCGACAAAAGTTTTCCTTTACAAAATTTAGGTTTTGTGATAAAATGACAATTCATGCCGTATGGGTCTGAAAAAATTTGTCGGTCAGGGGCGCAAAAACTGCCGGCAAGAACACGGACATACGCAGACACAGGCAAGATGCCTGATGTGTAATGAATCATGGAGGACAATTATGGTTATTAATCACAACATGAGCTCAATGTTTGCAAACCGCCAGCTTGGAATCAACAACGATTCTCTTCTGGGCAACATTGAGAAGCTCAGCTCTGGAATGAAGATTAACAGAGCTGGTGATGATGCTTCTGGACTTGCAGTTTCTGAAAAGATGCGCAGCCAGATCCGCGGACTGAACCAGGCCAACAGAAACGCCAACAATGGAATTTCTTTCATTCAGACGACTGAGGGCTACCTGCAGGAGACAACAGACATTCTGCAGCGCATCCGCGAGCTTTCTGTACAGTCTGCCAACGGTATCTACACAGACGAGGACCGCATGCAGATTCAGGTGGAAGTTTCACAGCTTGTAGCTGAAGTAGACCGCATCGCAAGCCATGCCCAGTTCAACGGTATGAACATGCTGACCGGCCGCTTTGCCGCAAACTCCATCTCTGGACAGATCATGCAGCTGCACATTGGTGCAAATATGGACCAGCGCATTGAAGCTTTCGTCGGAACGATGACTGCTGAGGCATTGGGACTTAAGGGCGCACAGGGACTTGAGGAGCAGATCAGCATCTCTACACCAGAGGCTGCTAACCTTGCAATCGGCACCATCGACAACGCTCTCAAACTGGTAAACAAGCAGAGGGCAGACCTTGGAGCATACCAGAACCGCCTGGAAATCGCTTCCAGAGGTATTGCTATCGCAGCCGAGAACACACAGAGCTCAGAATCTGTCATTCGTGACACAGACATGGCAGCTCAGATGGTCGAGTACACAAGGGATTCTATCCTTACTCAGGCCAGCACAGCTATGTTGGCACAGGCCAACAGCCAGTCTCAGAACGTATTGGCACTTCTTCAGTAGTATTTCAAATCGCATCAGATGTTTGAGAGATATCTGGATGTCATCTTTTTAACAGATGATGCGTAAGAGTGAGGATGGGTGCGCCCCCTTCCCCTCTCTTCTCTTTTATTTCAGGAGGAAAAGTCCATGAATGCAATAAGTATGATTGGACAGACAATGGCAATGGATGGCCGTTCTTTCGCAACAACCCCTGGAAGTACCGTACCGCAGATAAGTTCGTTTGCGGCAACAGTTCCCGTGAGTGCTGCGGAAGTATCAGAGTATCTTGCCGATAATCTGGCCAAAACGAAACAAACTGTCCAAGAACTTCAGGAGCTTTCCAACATGGTTCTCGGACATAAACTTGAGTTCTCTGTCAACAGCGAACTTGACAAGGTTATTGTCAAAGTGATAGACCCTGAGACCAATAAAGTAATCAGGCAGATTCCATCTGAGGATTTGCAGAAAATCCAAATTCAGATGAAACATGCCATTGGGTTGCTCTTTGATGAAATGATATAGCAGTGCATCCTGTTTGCGAAAATGGGACGTATGCTTAAAACTATTTGAAGGGACGGGGATAGGATGGCAGACGGAATCAGCATACCGGGTGTTACCGACAAATACAAGACGAATGATCTCGTAGAAGCTCTTATGGAGACGGAGAGAATTCCGCTCAAAAGAGAACAGAACCAGCTTGAGGTGTACCAGAGTCAGCAGAATGCTTGGCGCGATGTAAACCAGCGTATGTCTTCCCTGAGGGAAAGTGTGAAGTCACTTTATTCTTTTGAAAACCCTTTCAATAATAAATTGACCACATCCTCGGACGAAGTTGCTATTACAGCGGATGCTAATCGTAATGCTGACTGTGGTTCTTTTAAAATCGAAGTCATTCAACCCGCCACAGCAGACAGATTTCTCAGCGGCAACATTGACCGCAACATGAGAGTTGAATCAGGAATTTACACTTTTGTCGTAGGTGATAAGACCGTTTCATTCAACTGGAAGGGCGGTAAACTCACAGATTTTGTATCCGCACTGAACAAACGCGGCACCAACGTAATCAAGGCAAGCGTAATCGGAGTGACATCAAAGGAACGCTCGCTTCTTATAGAATCCCTTAAGACAGGAAAGGGAAATTCACTTATTTTTAAAGACAAGGCGCTTGAGCTCGCCAAACAGATAGACATGGTGACGGAGTATGAGGCAAACACATCTCCCATCGCCTCCAACATGGACAAATTCAAAACTCCGTCCACACTCACAGACGAACAGCAGAACATGCCGCCGATCACCAAAGCAGGTGTAAAAGCTGACGGCAGCACCATAACAATCCCCCCGCGCGGAGGAATAGAGATTCCCATTCCACAGGAAGTAAAGGATCTTCCGGACGGAAAGATTGAATTCGTCATGGACGCCCAGCCAACCGACGACATTACCGAGGAGCTCAACCTGGGCTCGGCGCTCGACATGGCAAGTCCCGGACACATTGAGTACAAGGGCGTTACCGTATACAATGAGGAAAACGAGACTACCCTTTCCATGGAGCTCGCAGACGTTCCCCTTGAGCCGATTGACGACGACCGCTTTGTTTTCATAAAGAACGAGGACGGCAGCGAGGAAGAGCTTTCCCCGGAGCACATAGTATCTGGAAGCGACGGAAAAGCCAGGATTGTCATTCCGCTCAAAGAGTACCCGGATGCCGTGGCCGTAATCATCAGGAACAGCAACACAGGAAAAACTCTCGCAATGTCCATGCCCGAAACCTATGATTCCGAGAAAAAATCCGGCTGCTCACCGAATCATCCCATTGTAATTGCCGACGACGCAATCATCAAATACGAGGGAATCACAATCACAAGACCCACGAACGACATTGACGACGTTGTGCCCGACGTTACCCTTCACGTTCACGAAAAAACCGAGCGCACCGCCACAATCAACATAAAGGAAGACAAGGAAAGCGCAAAGGACGCACTGATAACCTTCGTCGGAAAATACAATCAGGTGATTGCCGAGATGAACGTCCTGACATCTAACAAGCCGGAAGTCGTAACGGAGCTGGACTATCTGAGCGATGAAGAGCAGGAAAAAGAGATGAAAAAACTCGGAATGTTCCAGGGAGATTTCACTCTCAACAACGGAAAGAGCCAGTTCCAGAAAATCGTCTCCAACAGCTACAACTACGGATTCGACGCGGACATCACCATGCTGAACCAGATCGGCATCTCAACCAACGCGAGCGGACGCTCCACTGGATACAACGCATCGCAGCTCCGGGGCTATCTGGAGATTGACGAGAAAAAACTGGACAGCCAGCTTGAGCAGAATATGTCGCAGATTAAAGACCTCTTCGGATTCGACACCGACGGAGATTTAATCATCGACAGCGGAATCGGTTATGAGCTTGACAAGCAGCTGACCGCGTGGACACAAACCGGCGGCATAATCGCAACAAAGAACAGCACGCTCAAGAGCAATATTGACAGGACAAACTCAAAGATTACAAAGCTGGAAGCACAGCTTGATACAAAGGAAGCCGAGCTGAAGTCGAAGTATTCCACGATGGAAAGCTCTCTGAACAGTCTGGAAAAGCAGCAGACAACGCTCAACAACTGGGCAGATTCCATGCAGAAAAGCCGAAAGTGAGGACTAGATGATACTTAAGATAAACGGAGAGACCGTAGACGTAACATTGGAAAATGAGAAGACCGTGGGTGATTTCCTAAAGTCCTTCGAGGAAGAGGCAGCGAGCAACGACGCAACAACAACATCAATCGTGCTTGACGGCAAGACAGTTCCAGCCGACCAAATTGATTCCGTACTGGACCAGCCTCTCTCCGACTCCACAAAGATGGAGCTTACAACCGTTTCGCAATCTGCAGTGATTGAGGAGCTGAAAAGATGTTCCGGCGAATTCGACCAGCTCAAGGCTACGTTGGAGGAAGTTTCAGTGCTTCTTCAGAGCGGCAAGGATTCAGAGGCAAGTGCCGTAATCTCAAATCTTGCGGAGACGGTTGGAAATTTTGTAATCGCGGCAAGATACGCTACCCTGTTTCCGTCCCTTTATGAAAAAATCCTCATTGACGGCAAGGACATTGGCACATTCTTCGAGGAGTTCACTGACATACTCAAGGATTTTGAGACGGCAATGCAGGACAAGGATACCGTTACGGTCGGTGATCTTTCCGAATACGAGATTTCACCAAGGCTGACGATGATTTCAGAGGCTGTTGGACAGCTTTAGCAAGCAAAGCAACTTGGCTGTGCAGTTCATATAAAAAAAGTGTGGAGAAAAAAATGAACTTTGAGACTACCGGATCGCCTATTTTGGCCAGGCAAAATCCTGCACTCTATAAATTCATAGTTCTGTCGCTCATCATAGTCGCCTTTTTTCTTTTGGTGGCATATATTGCAAAAAGAATCAGCAAGTGGATGTCATCAGATGAATATCTTGAAGCAAAAAAATCCATGCCGACCACAAAAAAGAACGTGAGCACGATCGCAAGAAAAGCCATGCTTACACCCGAGGAAACAAAGCTGCTCTGGCACATTTGCAGGACACACCAGGCACCAAACATAATCTACGCCTCGCGGGATCCCATCACACTCAAGGGACTCTTCTCCACGCACTACGAGCTGATGAAAGCAAATGCCGAAAGCGAAACACGCAAGGAAAAATTTTTCACGCTGTATTATAAAATCAGCACGATGCAGAACAACAACAAAAAGCTCAAATCCACAAGCGGACTTAGAGAAGGTCAGGAATGTATCTTCAAGGACTCAAGAGGACAGGAGTGGACGTTCACGGTCATCAAAAACACAAGCAGCTTCATTGAGCTTGAGATCGCTCGCTCACTTTTCATCCTGGGAAGCAGACCCGCCCCCTTGTCCAAAATCCAGATAAGCGCAAGAATCACGGCGGACGAGGTCTATTCCTTCCTGACCAGGGTAATACGCTACGAAGAAAAACCCGACGGAGCATACACCATCTCAATCAGCCCGGCAAATGTCGTGAAGCAGATACGAAAAAGACAGCACAGGCGAATCGCAACCGAAACAAGGTGCCGCATCGCAAAAATTATACCGGCAGTTAAAAAATCACCTGCGGATCCGGGATATGTGCAGGACGGAGAGGATTTTGAGGGCGTGCTTCTGGACCTCAGTGCCGCAGGATGCTCCTTCGCAACCTTCATGGAAATTCCATCCGGAAAATATGTCAAAGCCACGTTCCAGTTCAACGGCAAGGATTTTAAAGCCCTGGGTCTTATAGCGGGCCAATCCGAGATTCTGTACAGGATGCCCTACCGCCACCACGTAAAATTCACGTCAATCAGTACCGAATCAAAGAACGCGATTCAGGAATATGCCCTGGGATTCTGCACCAATACTGATGTTTTTCCGCTCCGCGCCCGATAATTAAATAAGGGATGTCTTTAAAAACTCAAGTTTTCATGGGCTCCCACTTGTATTATTTTGGGAATTAAGGTATTCTATACGTATGAAAGTTGTTGAAATTAACTCCGTTGCGAAGGAAGAAGGATATATCTATTACCTGAACCGATATACGGGAACAGCAGTGCTTGACATTCTCTCATCAAAAGTGAATCTTCCGGTAAGTTTCAGCATTGAAATCAATCCGCTTGGAATGCGGAACATCGAAATTGATTCTCTCCCGGCTGATCTCAACTACCCTGTAATGCCGGTGAAAAAAGCTCTCAAAGTCTTCATTGACAATATGTACAAGCAGGGTGAGCTTCCCCAGGTCTGAGACGGAGAAAACAATGCATTTCGTCACGCGATCCCCGGAAGAAACCATTGAGCTAGGAAGAAAAATCGGACGGCTGCTAAAAAGTGGCGACGTAATTGCAATGACAGGCACACTCGCTGCCGGAAAAACCACAATCACAAAAGGAATTGCCGAAGCTCTTGGTGTGGACGACGTTATAACCAGCCCCACATTTTGTCTCATCAGTGAATACAACGGAAAAATGCCCCTTTACCACATGGACGTGTACAGGCTTGAGGGCGCGGAAGATTTCATCAACCTGGGCGTGGAGGACATGCTCTACGGAGACGGAGTATGCATAGTTGAGTGGAGCGAAAAGGTCGCATCTGAACTCCCCAAGCGCACAATCAAAATGACGATTACCCCAAACGCCGACGGAAGCCGGGACATTGAAATTGAAAACTGGAACAACGGGAGCATAGAATGAACTCACTTGCAATAGACTGCGCGGTCTCGAAGATTGCCATAGCCGCAAAAAAAGACGGAAAGATGGTCAAGACCGTACTTGACATTGGAATCAGACAGTCAGAAAAGCTCCTCCCCGCCGTGGATTATGTCATGCGAGAAATGGAGCTCTCCCCGTCTGATTTGACCTGCACCGTAACCACGCTTGGTCCCGGAACTTTCACAGGCCTCAGGCTCGGACTCTGCACACTCAAGGCACTCACGCTCAGCAACAATGTCCCCCTCTACGGCATTCCCTCTCTGGACGCATACCACTGGAACATACGCAATGTGGGAGGAATCCATCTCTCCGTAATTGAGTCAAAGGAAGAGGAATATTTTTACTCGGTATTCGACGGCGGAAAAAAGATCCACGAGGATGACGACAAGCACATAGACGAAATTCTCTCCATGTTCAGCGAGGAGGACACCCTGCTTGTCTCCGGTCCTGGTGCCGCATCTTTCGTTGAGCAGACGAGGGAAAGAAAACCGCTCTTGAAACTGAGCGCGATTACACCATGGACAGATTGCTGTGAGTCTCTTTTTGAAATGGCTGAGGAAAAAATCAGCAGGAAAGAAAAGCCGCTTGAAGATTACGACGGTCCGCTCTATGTACGAAAAAGCGAGGCTGAGATAGTCTACGAGCAGAATCAAAAGAAAGAATAAATAGAATTACGCGAAAAGATTTTTGAGGGCATCCTCTGAGGAACGTGCGGCCGCAGCCCTGTTTTCTGCCTGAATCTCATCGTAAACTTCCTGGCGGAACACCTTTACGTTTTTCGGTGCCTCCACTCCAATCTTTACGAAATCGCCATGCACTTCAATTATGGTCAGGCTGATGTCATTGCCAATGCGGATTTTTTCATCGACTTTGCGGGATAGAATCAGCATTTTTTCCCCCTCTGTCTGCGCTCAAGACCTTCGAGCAACTTATATTTGGTGCTCCATCTTGAGTCATCGACGATTACCTGCATGGCCTTGCGGTTCTTCTTGTTGATTACGAGAGGTCCCATCAAGTTTGCGGTAACAGGATTTCCATCGCCCGGAACTGTAACGAGCGTCATCACGCGGACATCGGCAGGATCATCAATCCCAATTTTTTGCAGCTCCTTGTCGTCAATGTCGGTCTCATAATCGCCACAAACAAGGAAGGGATCAATCATCAAAAAAGCAAGGTTCTCATTCTGCAGCGACTGAAGCCACACGAAAGGATGATACGTGCTGTCATAAAGAGCGAAGGTCGTATAGTCCTCAAAGCCAAAGAGTCCGGCTGGAATTGTAATGATATGTTCCTCAGGAACCTCAACGATTCCCGAGGCTTTGGTCTTTATCTGCATTTCACCCTACCCGATGATCTTGTCTAGCGGAGATAATCAAGAAGAGTACTTGAGTACATCTTGCCTGCGTTGCTGAGTGTGGCCTGGTGCACGTAATCAAGCATCTTGAGGTCGGTGATTGCCTCGCTCATGTCAATGTCACCCTCGCGGCTCACAAGCTTTGTCACATTCAGATTGTTCAGAGACTGTCTCTGGATGTTGTTCTGCGCTCTCTCGTAGTCGCTTCCGTTCTTTGCAAGACGTGTGGTAAGATTGCTCATTCCCTGATCAATCACACCAAGGACGCGTGAACCGATTGCCTCATGGTCACCACGGTACATTGCGTCGCGAAGTGCAATCACAGAGTCGAAAAGTGATCCGCCTGAAACGCTTACGCTGTTGCCAATGTTATATGGAGGAAGCTGGCTCTTGTCCTTAATCATTCCGATTTCCTCAAGCACGTTTCCGCTCGCATCCGCAAGCCACATCTGATGTGCATCGGTTGTGCGGAGGTTAAGTCCACGGCTCAGAGGATCAATTGACGCACGGATTGCAACACCGCTGTTGTTGATTTTAGCAGCAACAGAATAAATGTTGTCGCCCGCATTGATCTCAATGTTAACGCCGTCAACATAAATCACGCTGTCGCTTGAAGCCTGCCATGCGGAAAGATCGCGCTGTCCCATGTACACCTGAGGCTCGGCCCAGAAAACTTTGTTTCCGGAATTCTCAACGTCGAGATAAGCGTTCTCGTCAACCTCAACTTTGTTTCCCTCAATGTTTCCGTTGTACTGTACGGTCGTAATCAGAGGCTCTGCGGCACCCTCAACATTTCCCATTGAAACTTCAAATGCCGTCACGTTGTTGCGTGTTCCTGCGAAAAGAGAATTTCCATCAGGTCCCACGGCGTTTGCGTTCTGGACAAGCTCCTTCAAAAGCTCATCGACTTCAACGGCCATGTTCTTCAAATCTTCCGGAGTATTGATTCCGTTCGCACCCTGAACAGCAAGCTCGCGGACTCTCTGCATAATCTCAAGATTCTGGTGAATGTAGCCTTCCCTCACCTGGAAATTGTCGGCGAGAGTCTGTGCGTTTTTCTCGAACACGTTCACCCTTGAAAGGAATGACTGGTAGCGCACAAGATGTCCTGCGGCAAGCGGATCGTCACGGAGAGATGAGATCCTGCTCTGGCTTCCAACCTGCGCGTTTTTCTGTGCCTGACGTACCTCCTGCTGTCTGAGGAAGTACTGTGTATTCATATTGTTGTACTGCGAACTGATTCTATTCATTTCAATCTCCTATATCTATCTGCTAACTTCCAAACTTAGATTCGCATGAATCTTAAATTCCCATGCGGTTGATGATGGTCTCAAGAAGCTGATCCTGTACGGTGATGAATCTTGCCGCCGCATTATATCCGTGCTGGAACTTGATGATGTCCGCAAGCTCCTCGTCCACGTTTACTCCGCTGATGCTGTCCCTGAGCGCCGTAAGATCACTCATGATTGCATTCTGGCTTGCAAGCATGTTCTGTGCCTGCTCACCCTTGAGTCCCACGTTGGTGACAGAATCCGCAAAGTAGTCGTCGAAGGTGCGGCTCTTTCCAACCATCACATTGCTGTTCCTGATTGAAGCGATGCTGACAGCTGCCCTTCCGTCTCCCGGATCTGCCATGCCCTGAAGATTGGGGAATGCAGCCGCGACAGACTGAACATCTGTGTGAATCTGATCATTTACCTGGATGTATGCGGAAGGATTCAGTACCGGTGCAAGTCCGAACTGAGCTCCAGCAAGTGCGTTAACAGCGTCTGCCTGCTCCCAGTCATAAGCTCCCTCTGCTCCGCTTCCGGAAAGGATTCCAGCATATCCTGTGAGGAACATACCGGAGTCTTCCACGTGGCGGATTACGAAATCAGGATTGTCCCAATCAGCAGCGGTGCTTGCCTTGAGCACGAGCTTGTCGTTCTGATCAAGATATGCCTTGACCTCCGCATCAGTGTTGTTGATTCTGTTTATGACTTCCTCAACTGTGTCGGTCGCGTTATATGCCACGGTCACATTTCCGTCATGTCCGCTGAGTGTGATTTCTCCCTCAAGTCCAATCTGCTCGTGAAGCCTAAGCGAGTTTGTACCTGTAAAGCGGAAGATATATGATGAGTCAAATGCACCGTCCCCGTCCCTGTCAAAGTTTCCGTTCACGTTCTCCACGAAAGGATGCTGGACAAAGAAATCAAGACCGGTCACATTGTTTTTTCCGATTGCGTTTCTGTGCACGTCGTTCACAAGGTCTGCAAAGTTAAGAGTCATTGTGTTGAGGGACTGCATCTCACTGCGCACGTCCTTGTCACGGAGCTCTACCAATGCACCAAGCGAACCGCCTGAGAAAAATGCGTCGTACTGTGTGTCGCTCCACTTGAGCTTTGAATATCCAAAGTGCTCGATGTCTGTCTGTGTCTCAATCTGACGGGCAATGCTTCCCTGAACGATGATCTGTCCGTCGGTGTGGACCATGAACTCATCGGGATCCTTGCGTGAAACAGTCACGTTAATCAGCTTGCCGAGTTTTTCCACGAGGAGGTCACGGCGGTCCATGAGGTCGTTCGGATCATCACCCATAGCCTTGCTGCGTACAATCTCGTTGTTGAGCTCAGCGATCTGTCTGGCATAGTCGTTAACCTGCTTTACGGTCGCGTTGATGTCCTCGTTAATCTGGTTTCCAATGGCGACAAGGCTCTTGTTTCTCTGCTGGATTGCATTTGTAAGACTGTCTGCCCTGCTTACTACCGCCTGACGAGCCGCATCCTGATCGGGATAGATTGACAGCTCCTGCCAGCTTTCCCAGAATTTATCCATGTTGCCGCGGACTGAAATCTCCTCCGGCTCATTGTAGATCTGCTCAATCATCGTGTAGTATTTTTCGCGGGTCTCCCAGTATGACTGAACGTTTGTCTGTGCGACAATTCTCGTGTCAAGAAGCTCATCGCGGAGACGCTTTACGCTTTCAACATCGGTACCCTGTCCAATCTGGCCAGGTCTCTCTGCCCTTTCCAAATCAGGTCGATAAAGCGGCTCAAAGGACTTTACGTTTACACGCTGCCTGGTATAGCCCTCAGTATCCGCATTGGAAATGTTGTGACCTGCAGTTTGAATCTGCAAGCTGTGCGCCATGAGAGAGCGTTTTCCAATTTCAATTCCACCAAATGATCCTGACATATTTTCCTCCAGACTTTAGCAAGCTTCCAAAACAGAGACCTGCTTTACTGATTATTTACACAAGCGCATCCAACACGACGCTTTCCGCCATGGGACTCGTTATTTTTCCGTTGCGGCCATAGACCCTTGTCTTGGACTGTGGCACGCAGTTTTCTATTACGCCGTCAATGAATTCCTTCGTTGAAGAAACATAAGTTGCAAGGGCGCTGTTCTCAATCTTGCTCTTTGAGAGCTTGGTTCGGACGCTAACATAGACTTCCTGAATTCCAGGCTCCAAATAGAGATCCCTGTTGTCGCCCACATAATTCTCGCGGCACTGGTCAAGGTTCACGAAAGCGTCGCTGTAAGCCTTCATGTTGTCTATGCAGGCCTCAAGCTCCACCCACTTCCTGTCCTTCACGTTGTCGTGAATTTTTTTCTGCTGCGTGAGCATACACTCAAGCACATCGTTCTGGGCGTTGAGAATCTGAAGAAGCTCGTTGTCCACCGGAACTGATTTTTTCGCATCATCAATCACGTTCTCGACCTCAGCCTTTACGTCGCGACCGACTTCGCTTTTGTTCTCAGTTTCGCTTGCAGATTCAAGTTCATCCTGTGAAGAAGCCGCTGTTTCGGTATTTTCTTCAGCACTGATTTCCTCAAGTTCCATAGCCTCAGCCTCAATTTCCTCGTTCTTATCCGCGTTTTCCGCAGCAACGATATTTTCAGTGTCCTCAAGCTCCACAGCCTCAGTCACGTCGTCCAGAATCTCTTCATCAAGCTTTTCTACCATAATTCTACCCCTCGACCCATCCCAAAAAGGACTACTTTTACAAGTTCTCTGTTACGATTATCGGAATCTGAATTTTTTACTTTAGAATTTTTTCATCAATTTCGGGGAGATTTTTTGTGTGGATTCAGGGAATCTCTTAGAATGGATATTTTTTGAGACTCCCCATTGGAAATTTTGCGGAAATCCGGGATTTTAGTCCTCGAATTTACCTTTTACGGGCTGGTAAACGGTCCGGCCATCCAAAACCAGTTTGCCGGTCTTATCCTCAGTCACCACGCCAAGAATGCGTATGGGCTTGTCTGGATTAATCCGGCTCAGATTTTCAGGTGAGAAATAAACGTCCACAATGCCCTCAACATGCTTTCCGTCCTGATATCCAATAAGAAGACTGCACTGCCATGAACCGTCGTCGTTGGACTTGGGATTGGAAATTGTGCCCGTCCATGCAACATAGCAGCCGTTGTAAAGCACGTGGTCTCTTTCGACGACCTCATAAGAGTAATTGTCATTAAACTTGTCCTTATCCTTGCTGCTGCTGTCCTTGAGCTTGTCAAACGGCACAGGTTTCAGCTGTTCGGCAAGACGGGTCGCCTCAAATTTTATATCTGTGGATGCATTGCTGTTGCAAATACGGTTGATTTCAACTCGCGCGGGATTATCCCTACCCTGAGTCATGTACATGCGGGCGTCTTCATAGCACTGTATGACATCCTTTTTTTCAAGCCTGTAATGGACCGGTGCCGACGAAAGGCTTTGGGATATGGCATTGCGCTGCTGGTCTCTTGAAAGCGGATTTCCCACAGTCGGCTTTTCCTTTGGCGCAAGTTTTATTCCCAGGAAAATTCCAAGACAAAGAAGCAAGGCCACGAACACACAGTTGCGGATGATGTCTGGATTGAATCCGATCGGAGGATAGAACTGCTCAATCTTCCGGTTTTCCTTGATTCTCTGGATGTACGCGTAATCTTTTCCCTTTGTCCTGATGAATTCCATCGCAGCTTTTGCCTGCTCATTGTTCGGGTCAATGTCAAGAATGTCCATGTAATATTGGAGAGCCTTGACGGTGTTTCCGTGCCTGAGCAAAAGGGCCGCCTGTCCAAGAAGGAGCTCCGAGCTGTTGATGTGAATTTCACGGGCGAGCTGATAGTATTTCGCAGCGTCCCCCTCATCACCAATGTAAAGGCAGGACGTACCGAGCGCAAGATAGTATTCAAAGCTTCCCTTGTAGTTCGCGATGTACGACTCAAGGAGACGTATGGCAAAACCGAATTTGCGTCTTTTCATGAGATATCGTGCCTGTTGAAGTACGCTGTGTGCCATTTTTTAGTTAACTCCCTCCAGTTTTCCCATAATTGCATCCAGCTCGTCGTTCAGATATTTCAACTCCGCCTCATCAACATCGTCGCTGTTTTCCAAAAGCTCAATGTGCTCTATCAAGGCCTGGACATAAGCCATGTCAATCTGATCGGTGGAAGGCTTTTTTCCAGATCCGGATGCGGAGGTTCCAGACTTTCCAGATTTTCCAGTTTCGGCCGGATAATCAGGAAGAGGTCCGTCAGATGCAGTCGCGTTCACAGGTGTGTTCTCAAATGTCATTGTCTTTGGATTCCAGTAGTTGTTTGAGGAATCAACAAGAGGCGGCATATTTTCCCAGTAGCGGCTCACCACATCCTGCTCGGTAAGCTGTACAGGCTCCGGTGCCGTGGAGGACTGCTGCAGACGGATAATCTGGTCGGGTCCAAGGGCTACCGTTCCCTGTGAAAGAGCCTCTATAAACTCATCGCCGGCAGGAATATCGCCATTGATAGCGACCGAAATGTAGAACGCAAGGGAATCCATCTGCTTGGGATCAAGATAGAATCCGTCCCAGTTCACGGCAATCTCCGAGTTGTTGTAGTTTACCGCGGAATTAAAGCTCTTGTGGTCAACCACGGAAGGGAGCCAGCGTGTTTTCTCAATGGACGCTTTGTTCGCGAGAGTTACGAAAGTCGGACTTCTAAGGCCCTCTCCCTCCAAGATAAACTGAACCGAGACATCCCCGTTGGTTGAGCGCACCCACTTGTGCTTCTGGAAATTGGTGTACTGCACCTCGCTTGTGATCAAAGCGTCTTCCCTTGTTGAGAAATGATGGTTCGTATCTTCACCAAGGATTGTATCAAAGACTGATTTTAGCGAAATCATTTCCGTGGTGGAACCGATGTTCACGACATAGGCCGTAACCCTGAGCATGTCAACCCTTGAGGATGACGCGATCGAGGGAAGGAATGTAAAATCAATTATGACCTTGACCTTTTTTGCCACAGTATACACAAGCTGTCCGCCATAGGGGGTTCTTCGTGCTTCGGTCTTGATTCCGTTCATGCGCTTGAGCTCAATCATCCTGTTGCCGTACAAAACGGAGAAGAATGAAGAGCTGAATGAGTCATATATGGAAAGCAAGGGTATAGTGCTTGATTTTTCATTTACGGCAAAGATACAGTAAGTTCCCGTGCGTCCGTCCAAATCAATCCTGATGTCGCCGTTCGTGATTGTAAAATGCTCCTCAGGAATGTAAATCCATCCGGTGTATGGATCGACGGTTTGCAGCTCCCTCATTCTGGACTCTTTTGTGCCGCCTTTTTTCGCCGCTTTTGTCTGGGGCTTCCTCGTTTTAACGGGCTGCTTCTGTTTTACTTCCGCTCCAGCCTCTGACTCGCTTTTTGGAGAATCTGATTCCTCGGTGACAAGCTCCCCGCCTTCAGTAAGCTTGGCATATACGGCGCCGCTTCCGTCGGTATATAATACGACAGGGACCTGCTTATATGAACTTCCACAGGCTACAAACAGAGAAAGCAAAATAATTTCTGACATCAAAATGTATATTTTCTTCATCATAATTCATTCTCCCAGCAACAAACTGCATTCCGAACAGGCCGAATACTTTACTCCAGACCCTCTATTTTCTGCTGAAGGATCTTTGCCTTTTCCTTCAGAGCCTCTATCCGCTTACCACGCTCGAATTTCTCTGTCAAAACACGCAGCTGGTCTGCTCTTGATTTTATATCATCTTCGGCACTCTGTCCATTACTTTTACCGGAGCTTCCCGAATTCGCATTTTTAAGTGCCTCCGCCTCAGCCCGGTTCTTGTCGGCCTTTTCCTTGAGGAGCGCCTCAAGCTGAGCCTGCCTTTCCTTTGCGAGTGCCTCAAGACGTGCTTTTTCCGCGTCAGTCTTTGCAGCAGCTGCATCCGCATTTGCCTTTTCAAGAGCCTCTTCCGCAGACTTTATCTTTGCTTCCGCCTCCGCATTCGCACGATTTATCTGCTCCTGAGCGTCTGCCTGTGCCTGGGCTTTTGCGGCCTCCACCTGAAGGATTGTGTCAAGCTGAGCCTGCTTTTCCTTCGCAAGGGATTCGAGACGTGCTTTTTCCGCTTCGCTCTGTGCCTTTGCAGCCTCCGCATTTGCATCATCAAGTGCCTTTTGTGCTGCCTTTATGCGCGCGTTTGCCTCCGCGTTGGCCTTGTTGATTTCATCCTGCGCCTTTTGCTTTGCCTCTGCCCTTGCATTCTCAACCTGAATGAGTGCGTCAAGCTGTGCCTGCTTTTCCTTTGCAAGCGCATCAAGACGTGCTTTTTCCGCTTCGCTCTGTGCCTTGGCAGCATCCGCGTTTGCCTGATCCACGGCATCCTGTGCGGCTTTTATGGACTCCTCGGCTTCCGCTTTTGCACGGTCAATCTCTTCCTGTGCGAGCCTGTTTGCTTCCGCCTTGGCCTGTTCTATCTGCATGAGAGCGTCGAGCTGTGCCTGCTGTGCGGCTGCCTGTGCCTCAAGCTGTGCTTTTTCCGCTTCGCTCTGTGCCTGGGCTGCGGCCTCATTCGCTTTTTCAAGGGCTTCCTGAGCGGCCTTGAGTCTTTCCTGAGCTTCCTGATTGGCCTGTTCTATCTCTGCCTGAGCCTCTTCCCTTGCCTTTGCCTTTGCCTTTTCAATTTCTTCCTGGACTTTTTTGTCCGCGTCTGCCTTGGCCTGCTCTATCTGCATGAGGGCATCAAGTTGTGCCTGCTGTGCCGCAGCTTCCGCTTCCAGTCTTGCACGGTCGGATTCGGACTGAGCTTCCTCCGCAGCTTTCTTTACGTCCTCCAAGGCTTCCTGGGCTGCCTTTATGCGCTCCTGGGCCTCTGCATTTGCCTTCTCAATCTCCGCTTTTGCTTCCTCACGGGCCTTTGCGTTGGCTTTCTCAATCTCTTCCTGAGCCTTTCTGTCTGCCTCTGCCTTGGCTTCCTCAATCTGCATGAGAGCCTCAAGCTGTGCCTGCTGTGCCGCCGCTTCCGCTTCCAGTCTTGCACGGTCGGACTCGGACTGAGCTTCCTCCGCCGCTTTCTTTACGTTCTCCAAGGCTTCCTGGGCTGCCCTAATGCGTTCCTGAGCCTCCTCATTTGCCCTCTCAATTTCCGCGAGAGCTTCCTCACGGGCCTTTGCGTTGGCCTTCTCAATCTCTTCCTGAGCCTTTTTGTCTGCTTCTGCTTTAGCGGCCTCAATCTGCATGAGTGCCTCAAGCTGTGCCTGTTCCGCCGCTGCTTCCGCCTCAAGTTTTGCACGGTCAGATTCGGACTGAGCTTCCTCCGCCGCCTTTCTTGCTTTTTCCACGGCTTCCTGCGCCTGTCTTATGCGCTCCTGGGCCTCTGCATTTGCCTTCTCAATCTCATCCTGTGCCTGCTGGCTCTGCTCAAGTGCGTCCAGACGAGCCTTTTCCGCTTCCTGTTCAGCGAGTTCCTTTGCAAGCCTTGATTCCTCGGCATCAGCCAAAGCCGCGGCAATTTTTTCATCCGCATCCGCATTTGTCTTAGCGATCTGCTCCTGAGCATAAAGACGTGCGTTCTCCGCTTCCTCAAGGGCATCCTGCAGGGACTTATCCTTTCGCGCAAGCTCCGCCTCAAGTTCCGCAATACGTGCGTTGGCATCATCAAGAGCCTGTGACGAAACCAAATCCTCAGCGGGTGTGCTCACATTGCTGTATGTTCCCGCATTTCCAGCGCTTCCGCTTGTTTCTCCGCCGGTACGAGCCGGTCTCTGGGCAAGCTGTCTCTCGTAATATTCCCTCGCGCTAAGATACTCCTCGCCGGTCATCTTAAGCAGATAGAGCAGCTTCTGTTCCCTTTCGCTCTGTCTGATTTCGGAAAGTCTCTGCTCGGCTTCCGCAGCTTTTTCATCATCGGGGTATTCGGAGATGACCTGGGAATAAAGGGACTCCGCCATCTCATAATTGTAGTCGTCATAAAAACACTCGGCCATCCAAAAGAGACCCGACGCGTACATGGGACTGTCAGGATTCTGATGACAAAAATCACTCAGGACCATAACGGCACGGTCATTCTGTCCAATCTGGTGGAGAGCGCGCCCCTTCTGATACGTGATGTACGGCAAAAGCGGGCTGTCTGGAAATTTACTGATAAATGTGTCGCAATCTTTTACGGCCGAATCATAGGAATCTGTGGCCATCTGGCTTAAAATGAGCATGTACCATGTGCTGTCTACGGCATTCGGGTTCTCAGTCACGGCCTTTCGCAAAAAAAGGGATGCCGAAACCCAGTCCTTGTTCTTGTATGCCTCGTATCCCTGCACAAGAAAGTCGCTCTTGACTTCGTCCACACCACTTTGTCCATAAATCGGGGACAAGGGCAGCATAGAGAAAGAAAATATTAATGCAGTCTTAAAAAGCAGCTTCTTTATTTTTTCCATCTAAGATTCCCCCGAAAGAAAGAAGAACCGGAAACTACAACATCAGTTCCTGCCTCAATCACGCCGGGTAAAGTCTCAGAGTTTATGCCGCCGTCCACAGAAATCTGATATGCATAATTCTTCTCTTTCTGTATATCGGCAAGTTTTTTCACTTTGTCAACAGTATATGGAATAAGTTTTTGACCGCCCCACCCTGGATTCACGGTCATCACGAGCACTAAATCCACCAGCGGAAGCAGATTCTCAAGGGAACTGACCGGAGTGGTCGGACAGATTGCTATTCCGGCCTTTTTTCCCGCCGCATGGATTTTCTGAACGCAAAGGTCCGCATGGTTCGTCGCCTCAAAATGGAAAGTGATTGAGTCGGCACCGGCCTCTATGAAGGATTCAATGAAATTCTCAGGACGCTCAATCATCAGATGCACGTCAAACGGAAGCTTCGTACACTTGCGGATTGACGAAATCACGCACTGACCGAAAGTGACTGGAGGCACAAAATGACCGTCCATGACATCAATGTGAACCATGTCGCCGCCGTTCTCTTCTATAAATTTAATGTCCTCTCCAAGCCTGGAAAAATCAGAGGCAAGGATGGACGGGGAAAGCAATACTGTCTTCATGTTGATATTTTAATCTTTTTTTTGGATTCTGTCAAATAAGTGGAGAGAGGAAAAATCAAAGTGCCGGGGAAAAAAATATTTTTCTACTTCACAAAAACCGATATTTATAGTAAGATTTTATGAGGATTTGCGCTCATGGGAATTCAGCGCCCTGGGCGAATTGGAGGAAATATGAAAAGAATTGGCTTTGTGGCATCTTTGCTGATGACGCTCGCACTTTTTATCTCATGTGCATCAAACAAGCAGCCGGTAATGAACAATACATTCAATGAAACAAATACTACAGATGGAAAAAATCAGGACGGAGCGGAGGAAGAGATTGTAAAGCCCCTTCTCCTCACCCAAATGCCAATAATCGCCTTTACCGGCGTGGGAATCAAGTACGAGTGTGAGTCCCTGCTTTTGGAAGAGACATCGGTGGTTCAGGATGAGAGCGCAAGCAGCAAATACGCAATCAAGATTGAGAACAACGCTTCAAGGGCACAGATAAAAATCCGCTTCCCCGCAGGAACCTATGAGTGTCTTTTATGTGAAAAGGCTTATTCCACCGCACAGTCGGCTTTTTATGTCTACATCGATGACAATGCCTACAGGGTTTATCCGAGCAATCCGCCGACGGGAAATTTCGAGCTGACCACAAGGGCCCCAATCTACTTCACCATTGACGAGCCAAGGACAATCCTCGTGACAATCCAGGCGAACTCAGGCAACAAGATTGGCGGTACCGGAATGTTCCTTGATTACATCCAGTTCGTGAAAAGAAAGTAACAAGCGCCACATTCCAGAATTTTCCCACCCTTCAAAGACTGCCTATTTTCCGAGGTCCAGCACGCGTCGGTTAAAATCCTTAGGCGGTCTTTCAATTATGCTCCAGTCAAAATCCAGGATTCCATGCGGCGGGAAAAGTGGCGGCGGAGCGGGCTTCCTAAGCTGATGGTTCATCGCTATGATTTCCTCAATGGTGCGAGTTCCGTCAGTCAGCGTAAGATAAGGCTCCCCGAACGCACAGATTGTGGTAGTGCGCACCGTATACTGAATGGGGTTTCCATAGGCATCGGTGGAATGTTTTTCAACCAGCACTGAATTTACGGTGTGCGGATTAGGCAGCGAGTCGCTTTTCACAAGATTCCTGATTCCGGTTCTTTTTCCAAGAGTGCATGTATAATTCTGGTCTCCGATCCACAGATGTTTGGGCACGCTGTAGGTCTCGTCTCCCTCGCTGAAAGTTGCGATTGCGGCGGGATCGTACTCCATGTCAGTCTTCCAGTATCTGATCGGATAAACCGCATTGTCGGTCACGTAATATGAAAGAAGCTCCTCGCTTTCCCTTGGCGGAGAGGCGAAAATTCCGTTGGCGTTTCCAAAGTTCTGCCAGTAGCCGGCAAGTTTGTTTCCGGACTCAAGCACGGTTCCGTTCAGGAAAGGACTTGCGGGAAGCGAGTCAGAATCCTCAACTTTGATTGCGAATTTCAGATAGAGCTTGTCCCCGATCACAGCGACAGGTATATGGTAGATTTTTTTTCCGCCCAAACGTCTGCCACCGAATTCAACCTGCATGTCCCACGCGCCCGAGCAGAGGTTCTCTCCCAAAAGGATGTCGCCGTCCTCCTGCACCGTGGTGATTCCGTATTCCGACGTAAAAAGCTGGTCGGTCAGAGGAACGAAGCGGATTTTCACTTCCTGCGCCGGAGATGATGTCTGGGTCGCATTGTTTGTGTCCCGCTGAGTCCCCGCAGAATACTCGTTGCTTTCCGCCACCCTGTCATCGTACCACTGATAGAATGTCCTGAGAACGATATGCGGCACGGCCTCACCCGACGGACTTACATATCCCGTGTCAAAAACCACGTAGCGGTTGTAGTTCTCCCAGATTCCCTCAAGCAAAAGAGGAACAGGATTGTCCTGCTCCACCATCTCAGTTCCGCTGTCATCCGACCAAGAATCCTGAGCAGGCAGAGTCTGTGCAGCAAGGGCAAAAAATCCCGCAACGAAAAATATTTTATGACAAAACTTCATTCTCACTAAACCTCCGTCTCCCGTAAGCGGGGGACAATGAGCCTCCCCGAACTAAAAACAATATGGCTCTTCGTTCATTATCGGAAGATTTCCCGGATTTGTGAAGTAGATGTCAAAAACAACTCATTTCGCGGCGTTATTTTTTCAAAATCTTTTTCATGTTGGTAATCACTTTCTTTGTCTTCACCTTTTTGGAATTTGTCACGAGCAGGACAAAGTTGTCGGCAAGGATTTCCTCCGCATGAATGATGTAATTTGTGTTTTCTCCAACCAGCGAAAGATAGTTCGGAATCTCGCTAAATGAATATAGACAGTTCTGATCATTCACAACTTTAACCTTGCAATCATCTTCATCTTCCTGAATTGCGCAGAATGCCAAAATCATGTAGTCAAAGAATTCACCGCCCTTGCTTTCGTCGTAATCAGTGGCACCAAGCAAAATCGGCATGACCTTTTCTGCCTGCCCATTAATCGTCGTGTTGAAATAGTAATTGTTGTTCACGGAATCTGGATTCGTAATCTTATACTGAGCCATGAGACCTGTGAATGTGAGATTCTTCGTTTTATAAAATCCGATGCTGTTGTAAAGTTTTTCCCTTATGTCAAGATTGTTCTTTGAGAAAATATGGAAAAGCTCGTGAATCAAAAGTTCTTCCATGGCAGAAAGGCTGTCCATCCTGATCATGTTTTTTGAAAGGACTATGACATTCTGTTTTCGGCAATATGCTGAATCGCCTTCCTCGGCTCCGGTTGTCTTTACAAGATAAATTTCCTTCGGGAGCATAATCTTATATTTTTTCAGCAGGTCCTTAATTTCTGTAAAAGCCACATTCAGATAGAGAGATTCAACATCATCCCAGTCCAAAGTCTGCCGGCTGATAAAATCAAGGTATTCTTCTTTTGTTACCTTTCTGCTTGTCTTCAATCTTGCGGACATATCAAACTCGGAAAGGCTGTTCGTAAAATCATCTTCCTCTTTTAGAAGCTCACTGCCCTTTGTCTTATCCGCGAGGATAAAATTGACTTTTGAGGAATCCACGCAATCAAGTGCAAAGGCGAAACCAAATGACAACATGATTGTTAATAAGAATAAAAATTTTTTCATACTCTACTCCATTTTAGCGCTAAGAAATGCAACATCGACATTTTCCGTCTTTAAGTCGCAATAATATCTTCCTTTGCTCGCGGTAAATTTAAGGACGCAATAGTCAGGATCCGTCACGCCCTTTTTGTAAAAGATTGAGTCCCCTCTTCTCCAGATAGCGCTCTTTGTTTCCTGATCCGTAAGCACTTCCATCTTTCCGACAAGCATCAGTCCCTCGTATTTTATGAGACCCTTGTGGTAGAAGTATATGCTTGCATTTGGATTTTCCCGATATTGCCTGACACGCATTGATGAGGTGTTTGTGGAAAAATAAAACTCCTTTATGCCTACCCGCTTCCTTGGCTTCAGCATGGCCTTTACGTTCGGGAACATCTCATTGTCCACAGAGCACACAAAACTCACTTTCTGCCTGTCGATGAACTTTTCCAATTTTTTCAAATCCATTTTTGTCTCCTATCTGCAAACTATTGCCCAATTTTTAAAAAATATTTTATAGCCGCCGTCGTTCCACAATTTCAGGAACTCATCATAAGTATAATACCGGTTTCCTTCCATGCACTTCTCATCAATCACTGTCTTGCGCTGATTTTCCGCACTCTTGTCCTGCATTGAGTCGTAAAGCATAAAGCCGTTTTCATCATAGCCTAGAATCGTCACATAATGAAGGATGTGATGGATTTTTATAAGGCAAATGACTGGACGCTTTTGCCACACGGTTTCCTTTATCCACTTTATTTTTTCCTCATCGGATTTTGACTTCAAAACATATTCCTTGGTCTTGATTCCGTTCTCATGCAACTGATTCACCACGCCCTGCGGAAACGTGAGATTCTTATAGATGCGCCATTTCATTTGCTGTGAAAGAAGCTCGGGATCTTTTTCCTCGTTTCGCAGAATATTCACCACGGCCATAACCGAGTAAGGTCCGCAATTATTCAGTGTCTGCCGGTAAAAAAGATTTTTGTCCATCTTCAAATAATATGTGTCGTAAGCCATATAGTTTCCTTTTGGAACAAATGACGGAATTGCCCTGCCGAAGCAAAGCAAAAATATCGCAGCCGCAACAAGAAATATCAAAATGCCATTCAGTATAATTTTTCTCTTTTTCATTTTTCCCCCTGAGAACCGGCACAGACAATCCGTGTTTTACCTCGGCAGTTCAACAACAAACCATTGGTGCGTGCGCTCGTCTTGACACATCGATACTTGGTCATAATCATCGACAGTTTCACCCTGGTATGCTGCGGAGATTCTTATTGTGTAGTACTCCATGTACTTATGGAAGTTTTCTGGATTGATTGTGACGGAAATATAATCGACCAGACCATAAAGCTCTTCCCATGCATTTTCAAACGAAACAATTTCATCCGCAATACCTGAATGCCAGACATAGTTTTTCCAGGCATCAGACTGATTAAAATAACTCACGAAAAAAGTGGCCAAAACTTCCGTCGGGTCGGTACGATCTATGTTTGAAAAATCTGAGATGGGATTTCCTCCGAGCGTCGCGGTGACTTTTTTCCCTTCACGCTTTATTACAAAAGATTTTTTTGAATCATCTTTATCAACAATGGCCCACTCAAGCTCTTCCGCGGCAGAAATACAACCTTTTGGAATGTCCATTCCCGAAATGCACGCGACGACTCCCTGATTCGGACTTATATACCATTTCTTTCCGTATTTAATTGTCTCCGCAAGAAAATAATATTTTGTCCCTTCAACATAAAAGCTGGCCGTAACGTCCTTAATGTCCTTGCAGCCGTAAATCTTTTTTGACTTCTCAAGATTTTTATTTATTGTCTGATTAAACTCATCAAGCAAATCTTCATCGCAAGAATCATAATAAGGATAATTACCGGCATAATACGTCAAAATCCTTTCAAGTGGAACAAACTCATTAAATTTAATGGCGCGCAACCTTCGTTCCGCATTGCTGGGAAATGCTTCGTCTATTACGCTTTGAACATTGTCACGTAAAGCAATGACACTGCTTTTTTTGAAAAAATCACTTCCGCTTAAATTCCAAATCTGATATTTTATCATCTTGTTGATTGAGGCCAAGACTTCAAATTTGCCAGTTTCCCGGAGAAGATCGTCTTTCGGATAAATCATTTTCATTGTCACAGTGGCACAATTCAGATTTTCTATAAAGCGGTCAATGCTGTAGTTTTCCACAAAGGTCTCTACCGCATAACAACTTATAATCTGATTATAGTCACAAGCTTTCAGTGCATTCAAGTAATTCTTTACGGCATCCTCGGGAGAGTCCGCACCCTTCCCTTCAAAAGTCTGCGCCCCCAGCGAAAACACAAGACATAAAGTCAATAAAACTCTCAATATATTTTTTTTCATATACAAATTCTACCTACAGAGATATTCAAATCTTTGGAGAAATTCATCTTGCTGACATCCATAACTATATACTAACGTTAAGCAGAGGTATCGTCAAGACGGAAAATCAGTTTTGATCTGATTTCGTATATAATGCCCTTCCTGAATCGCTGCAATTGTGGCGATTGTACAAACGACTGCGGCCGCATAACGAAGCTCAATGAAACGAAGGGTCAAAGGCAAGACAAATGCCAATATGCCAGTTATTTTATTCAAAACAGAATGGACGAAAACAATCCTTTTATATTTTTTCACCTCATACACAATATTGACAGCCTTGATTACTCCGATAATCGCAATCCACATATAAAGCCATTTTTCAATGTCCAGGACTGGAATCAACTTTACAAGGCAAACCGCCACAAACAAAAAATCTGCGATTGAATCAAATTTAGAGCCGAATTCACTTGCCTTTCCAGTCTTTCTCGCGACAGTTCCGTCAATCATATCGGACACACCCGCCGTCAGGTACAACACGTAGAAAAATTTTGAGAATGGTGGGACAAACAGCAAAGCCATGCTGCAAAGGATTCTGACACCGGTAATTATATTAGCCATTGTTTTGATAGTGAACAATAAAGTTCGCAATTTTGTTTCTGAATATTTTCTGAAACATAGTCAATCATTTTTACCTAGACCTATAAATCCAATATCCGTTGAATGCTACCCCATCTTTTGCAACAAGAAGGGCATCCGTTTTTTCAAAACCGAACTTCTTTGCGGCTTCCATGCGTTCAACTGCATAAATCGGAACTTTGGTTACAACCTGACTGCATTCAAACATTTCAAAAATGTGGGGAACAATGAGCGACATGATTTCCTTTAAAACATCAGCTCGCTCGTAACTGCTTCCAACATCAAGCCGAAGGACACCGCTTTCATTAAACGCATCTTCCGAAAGCCTCTTGAAAGATTCAATTGTGCCAATAACTTTTCTGCTTAACTTATCAATAATTGCCCAGCGCACAAACCATTTTTCTTTATATGAAGAGAGCCAGAAATCCATGGCCTTATCCATCAGCTCCTTTGTATGGTAATAAAAATTGTCGCCGTCACAATTATCGCTGTTAAAAAACGGGAGCGCATTTTTATCGCCATAGACCTCAAGCAAATCATCGGCATCAGTTTTTTCCACAAAGCGCAAAAGCCATCGGTCATTTTCAAAAACCGGCACAGCATCATAAATGTTTGTCATCTTTTCACTCCAATCGTATTTTCATAAACAGAAACCGAATTCAGCAATAGGCGTTTTTTTACATTAAATCCTCAAGAAAAGAAATATTAATATCTTTATCCAGTTCCTTTAGCTGTTTATATTTTAACACTTCAAATTCAATGCCTTCTTTTTGGGCATTATTATAATCACCAGAAAGCAATTGCTTCTCCAAATTTCCACAAACATATGCTAACAGAAATAGCGCTGAATATTCACTTGAAGCGATCTCTTCCGGGAAACAACTAGAATCTATTGTGATTTGCACGATATCACTTTCTGAAGCGAATTCAATAATATATGAATAGTTTTTCAAATTTTTCTTAGAAAAGTCCTTATCCTGCTTAAAATTACTGATTAATCTCAACAACTCGTTCTTTTCTTTTTCCGAGATCTCAGAAGGACTGATTTCATCAACCAATGCAGACAAATCAAATTCAAAGACAAAATCCTCTATTTTTCCATTTATCATTTCTGTTTCTTCTTCATTTAAATCCGCCCATCCGACTTGGGCAGTTACGGTCACATTTCCGCTCTTTGGAAGTTCAGCACCATAAATAACCGTCTGCATTATAATTCCTTTTTGGGGATTCTTTACAATATTTTTAGCAGAAGGATTTCTTTCGATAAATTTATAAGACTCTAAAATTTCTGTATGAGGTTCTATTACCAAATCTGTTTTTTCCTTGGTAATCTGGGCATAACTTATACCATCAATTTTGAAATCCCTCAATTCCTGTAGATAGAAGTGCTTGTCATTTTTCCGAAGTTTTGTTATTTCAAATAAAAACAGCAGCCCCTCTAAATTCTTTTCTTCTCCGTTTTTTCCTTCTGCAGCAGCTTCTACCTTTTGGATATAAATCGGATCGACTTTTGTTTCCTTAGTCTTTTTGGCTTTTAGATTTATTCCACTTGCATTTAAATCAGCAAAGACAAATCCCATTATAAGCAACAGCGAAATTAATTTTCTTTTCATAACATCTCCTTGAATGTCTGTTTTGACTCGATTAAAAAATATTCCGTTATTTATGGCAACGAGTGTTCCTCGATATCTTTTGCTTTTATAAGCTTTTCCTGACAATCTACTATTTCAATAATATATCCTTTATAAAAATCTGTTCTTTGTTTTATAATTTCAATGATTTTAGCAGCATTTTCAAAATTTCCTTTACGCCTCTCCAAATCAACTCTGATTAATAAAAAGTTCTCATATGATTCTGATGTCTCCGGAACCAATTCAAAATATTTTATGGCATTTGACATTAAATAACTTTTATTCTTTTCATTATTATTTTCCCAAACACTTTCTAGAAAAACCCAGGCAATATTTTCAATCGGCTTGTTTAATATAAGCATTTCTTGACCCAAATAATAATAATTTGGATAGTTCTTATCTGCATCTGGAAGATTGTTTTTAGACAAATATTCTTTCAATATTTTAAGTTCTTCTTCCGAGAAAAGTTCATCTTCAAAAACGAAACCGCATTTTTCGCACTTCGGAATTGGAGTAGGAATTATTGCCGCTCCAACAGGTTTTAAATCAAGATTCTGACCAAATAATGAATACGAATACTGGACTCTATAATTAAACTTTGTAGAGCATATTGGACACTCAAACTCATGTTCACGAACAGTTGAAGAAAAACCTGATGATATACAAAGAAATATAAAAAAACAGATAGCTACAATTCTTTTTGATTTTTTGAAAACACTCATTTTTATCTCCTTGGGAGCACACAGGCGCGGGTGTCCGTATCCCCCACACATATCCACATAAGCTCCATCCGTAATTACCAAACAGTTTTTACATTATACAACGGAATTTTAGAATCCGTTGTAATTATTGTCAAATCATTGTCCATTGCCATTGTAATGAGAAGTCTATCGAATGGATCTCTATGAACATCAGGCAAAGACTTTATCAATTCCAACGAATTTGATGTTACAGAAAGCTCTTCAAATTCTTCTATCTTGCAAGCATCAATAATATCTTGAATTGATTGTTTATACTGAAGAAGACCTTTTGTTTGTTTTATCGCAATTTCCCATAAAGAAACTTTGCTATAATAACAAATTTCATTGTCAATGATTTCTTTTGCCTTGCTTGAAAGATTTGCGTTACCATACAAATACCAAAGCAAGGCATGTGTGTCTAATAAATATTTCACATATACTCCTTAAAATCTTCCAATGGCTCATCAAAATCAGGAGACATAAAGAAATTTGGATCTTTCAAGATTCCTGCCTTGCGGTTAGGAAATCTTTTAACAGTTTTCGCCTGTTGTTTCTTATACAAAATCTTATATTCCAAAAGTTCCAAATAGTTGTATATCTCCGCCATATACTCTTCTGGAATTGATTTGAGTTTTTCTTGAACAGCAGTCAATGGCATATTCTACCTCCTTACTATCTATAATATATCACAGTTTTTCAAAATTTTCTAGAGTTTTGTCCTCCATTCGGCTTTGGAGCTTTGTTAAGTTTTATTTTTTGATTTTCAAGAAATCCACAGGCCTTATAATTCTTACAGGAGAATTCTTGCATCCATTTTTTTCATCCCGAGTAATAATATAATCCAACTCTTCTGTTTCGGCACATTTCATTTGCAGGCCATCTTCTAAATCATTCCAATCAGGATTATTGCATACAGAACAATTCTTCTTTTTCGTTAATCTCACGATTAACACTTCCTTTTATACTGTCAAAGAAAGCGAGTCCATTCTCAATTTCAGAATTATATGCTTTTTTCTTTGAAAAAATCAAATTACTGATTTTATCAAAAAGAATTTCCAAATCTGGTAAATCAAGGGTATCTAATTGTTTATAATATGAATAAGCCAAATCTGACATAAAGACCTCCTAAGCTATTCAAATTATATCATATTTTGGAAAAAAATACTAATCTTCCGAAAATGGGTTATCAAATTTTTCTAAATCACTTTCAGAAAAATATAATGCAATCCAATCAAAAGTTTTTTGTTCATTTATTATAAGAAAGAATAATATTCCTTCTTCTGCATTTGCAGAAGATGTACATGCTACAATATATATCTCGCCTTCTTTATATTCCCATTCATTCATAGCTTTTTGTAGAAGCCATGTATTTTGTTTTGCTATTTTGTTCAAAATTGTAAATTCTTTTTCTTCAAATTCACAAACCATATATTCTAAATATACTTTTGAATATTTTAACTCATCTTCATCTAGTGTATCTATATATTCAGCACATGCCCAACCATCAAAATTTTGAGAAAAATCATAATAATGCTTTAGGTCAAAACCTTGAGAGAAACAAAGATACGGCAAAAATAAAAATACCAAAACAATTATTTTTTTCATCTTCACCTCCCAAACCTCTCCAGTGGTCTATCGTCCTACCCCCATCTCCCCATAAGCTCCATCCGCAATCAAAAACAGACCTCTGCTTACGCACACATCTCACATTATTATACCACATCCAAATGAAAAATCAAGATTAATTTTAGCCATGAACACCTGATGTCCGACCAAACTTTTATCATCAGGAATCCTCCATGAGCTCATGTACTTTGCCGTTTCCATTTTCTATCTGGGCTATGCTTTGCCGGAGATATTTCATGTTCTCCTCGGAGTAAATAAAAGGGTCTTTCGTCAGCTTCAGTTCAAACGGAATTCCATTCTCACACAACTGACACTTCTGTATCACATAAAAAACAAGAAATCATTTTCAGGAGGATTGAATCTAAAGAAGGGATTTACAATTTGCGAGAGGAGGGACTTGAACCCTCATGCCTAGGGCACCAGATCCTAAGTCTGGCGTGTATGCCAATTTCACCACTCTCGCATTAAAAGATACCGAAACGGCAACCAAACGGGGAATGATTCAAATAATGAGCGATGGGAGGATCGAACTCCCGACCCACAGATTAAGAGTCTGTTGCTCTACCAGCTGAGCTAATCGCCCTATTGAACGGAATTACCGCCCGAACACATAACCAATTTGCGTCCGACACGTCTCGAACGTGCAACCTACGGATTCGAAGTCCGTTGCTCTATCCAGTTGAGCTACGAACGCGATTCATCGGCTACAGTCCGCTTCGTTCAGGAGGGTGCCTGGTGGGTTTCGAACCCACGACAACCAGATCCACAATCTGGGATTCTACCCCTGAACTACAGGCACCATATAATCGACAAAATTAATCTATCACAAACACGTTTTTATGTCAATAAGCACGCGGAAAAAAATCCGGAAAAATTTCAAAAAAAATTCAAGAAAATCATCCGAGACAATAAGTTAGCATTAGCTAATCTTTCATCAAATTATAAAAAAAACCTAGAAAAATTAATAGGAATCGTTTATAATCGTAGAATCTGGGAGGAATATTTGCCATATTTCTTCCTGCCCTCAAAACAACTGCGCAACACAGGAAATTCGAGGGAATCTTGTGGTAAATCCCACATTTCAAGTTAAAAAAAGGGACGGATTTACAGTCGGTCTCTCTCACACTTTGGAAGAGGAAGTAGTTCAGATGGAGAACACCAAACATTACGCTTACTTCCCCGGATGCACGCTAAAGAACAAGGCTCTTGACCTTGACAACTACGCACGGGCATCTGCGGAGGCGCTCGGTTTCACGCTTGACGAAATCCCTGAATGGCAATGTTGCGGAGGAGAATATCCCCTTGCAAAAGACGAAATTGCCACAAAGCTTTCTTCTGTAAGAGCTCTGTCTGATGCTCAGAAGGAAGGAAAGGATTTGGTCACGCTCTGTTCGGCTTGCTACAATGTAATCAAGCAGGTGAACAATGACATGCAGACGGATGAGGATATTGCCCTCAGGGTGAACAATTACCTTGCCCATGACGGCATTGAGTACCACGGCGAGACAAAAGTGGTGCATTTCCTTGAGATTCTCCGGGATGAAATTGGCTGGGACAACGTAAAAAAAGCTGTGAAAAATCCTTTTACGGGAAAGAAAATCGGAGCCTACTACGGTTGTCTTTTGCTCAGGCCCGGCAAGGTGTTGCAGTTTGATGATCCGGAAAACCCACAGATTATAGAAGATTTCATAAAGGCTATTGGCGGAACACCCGTCCTTTACGCTCAGAGAAACGAGTGCTGTGGCGCATACACTGCATTGGAGGATGGTTCTATCCCCCAGAAACGCACTCAGGCAATCCTTGGAAACGCAGCCGACATGGGAGCTGATTTCCTTGTCACGAGTTGCCCGCTCTGCCGCTACAATCTGCTTAAGAACCGGGGGGACAGCCCTCTGGATGTAATCTACTTTACGGAGCTTCTTGCACAGGCGCTCGGAGTAAAGGAGGCCGCAAATGCTTAAATCCGAAATGGAAGAGATGAAGGCACAGCTTCTTGCAATCAGCGGAGTGAATCCGAAGAAATGCATGGTATGCGGAAAATGCTCTGGAACATGTCCGAACTACGACGAGATGGAGTATCACCCGCATCAGTTTGTGCAGATGGTTGAGAACGGCGAGATTGAAAAACTGGTCGCCTCCCCCTCAATCTACAAGTGTCTCTCATGTTTCGCATGTCTTGAGAGATGTCCGCGTCAGGTGGAGCCCGCAAAACTGATTGAGGCCGTGCGTCTCGCAGTTGAAAGGCAAAGAGGTCCGCATCACCTCGGTGCGGAGGATGTCGCTAAATATTTGGATGACGATATGCCCCAGCAGGCCATTGTCAGCGCATTCAGAAAATACAAGAAATAAGGAGTGGTAGATGGAAAAGATTGGTGTTTTCGTATGCCACTGTGGTACGAATATCGCAGGTACGGTTGACGTAGCAAAGGTGGCGGATGAGCTGGGCAAGGTTCCCGGAGTTGAGTTCTCAACCCACTACACCTACATGTGCTCCTCAGCCGGACAGAAGATGATTGAGGAGACAATCAAGGAAAAGGGACTCACCGGTGTGGTTCTCTGCTCCTGCTCTCCCCGTATGCATGAGAAGACGTTCCGCGGTTGTGCGGAGCGCGCCGGACTTAACCCCTTCAAAGTTGAGATTGCGAACATCCGCGAGCAGGATTCATGGGTCATCAAGGACATGGACGAGGCTACGGAAAAGGCCATCGCACTTGGAAAAGCTGCCATTGCAAAGACAATCCTTGACACTCCCCTGACCCCGGGTGAGACTCCCATGACAAAGAGGGCCCTGGTCATCGGTGGTGGAATCGCAGGTATTACGGCAGCCCTTGACATTGCGGACGCCGGATTCCCGGTGGACATCGTTGAGGCAAAACCGACTGTCGGTGGAAAGATGGCCATGCTCGACAAGACCTTCCCGACCTTGGACTGCGCCTCATGTATCGTCACTCCGAAGATGACCGAGGTTTCACAGAACCCCAACATCCGCATTCTCTCCTACAGCGAGGTGCAGAGCGTCACGGGTTACGTCGGAAACTTCACGGCACAGATCAAGAGAAAGGCACGCTATGTTGACGAGACCAAGTGTACCGGATGCGGCGCGTGTATTGAAAAATGCCCGAACAAAAAGGTTCCGAATGATTTCAACCTGAACCTGAACAACAAGACCGCAATCTACATTCCTTTCGCACAGGCTGTTCCGAAGGTGGCCACAATTGACGCTGGATACTGTCTGCACATGAAGGCACTCAAGAACGGAAAGGACAATGTTTGCGGAATGTGTCAGAAAGTCTGCGGCGTGGGTGCCATTGACTTCAACGCAAAGGACACTGTAATAGAAGAAAAATACGGAGCCATTGTCGTGGCAACCGGTTACAATCCGATTGACCTCAAGAACTTCGACGAGTTCGCCTATGCACAGAGCAAGGATGTGGTTTCATCGCTTGAGTTCGAAAGACTCTGCAATGCCGCGGGACCGACAAACGGTGTTCTCCTCCGCCCATCTGACGGTAAGCCGCCGAAGACAATCGTTTTCGTACAGTGCGTGGGAAGCCGCTGCTCTGCCGATGCAAGTAAGGGACATGAGTATTGCTCAAAGGTCTGCTGCATGTACACCGCGAAGCACGCCATCCTTACCCGCGACCACTATCCGGACACAGAGTGCTATGTATTCTATATTGACGTGCGTACCCCGGGAAAGAACTTCGATGAATTCTACCGCCGCGCCGTCGAGCAGTACGGAGTGCATTACATCAAGGGTATGGTCGGAAAAGTCACCCCGCAGTCAGACGGAAAGCTTGACGTACAGGGAAGCGACCTGATTCTGAATCGTCAGGTTCACATCAAGGCGGACATGGTGGTTCTCGCAGCTTCAATCGAGGCAGACAAGAGCGCACGTCCCCTTGCGACCATGCTCACAACCTCAATGGACAACAACGACTTCTTCCTTGAGGCACACGCAAAACTTCGTCCAGTGGAAAGCCCGACAGCCGGTATCTTCCTTGCCGGATGCTGCCAGGGACCGAAGGATATTCCTGAGACAGTCGCACAGTCATCTGGAGCCGCCGCAAAGGCAATCTGTCTCTTGGTAAAGGACAAGCTCAAGAACGATCCGTGTACCGCACATCCCGATGAGAATATGTGCAACGGATGCGGTCAGTGCGCGAACGTGTGTCCGTACGGGGCAATCTCTTATGTGGACAAGGACTTCCGTGGACCCAACCGTACCACAATCACACGCCACGTCTCACAGGTCAACACGGCCATGTGTCATGGATGCGGTGCATGTACGGTAACATGTCCATCTGGAGCAATGGATCTCTTCGGATTCAGCAACAAACAAATCATGGCGGAGGTGGATGCAGTTTTGTAAAATCAAAACAGCGAGAATGCTTATGGAAGAAACTACGACTACTTCAACAAATACAAAATGGGAACCGAAGATTGTGGCCTTCTGCTGCAACTGGTGTTCCTATGCCGGAGCGGACCTTGCCGGAAACAACCGCCTGGAATACCCCGGAAACGTTAAGATTATCCGCATCCCCTGCTCATGCCGCTTGAACCCGCTTTTCATCCTGCGCGCATTCCAGAGGGGAGCCGACGGAGTGATTCTCTGCGGATGTCATCCCGGAGACTGCCACTACACAAGCGGAAACTATTTTGCCCGCCGTCGCATGACGCTTCTTTTCTCCATGCTGAACTATCTCGGCATTGAGAAGGAAAGGACAAGGGTTGAGTGGTGTTCCGCCGCTGAGGGTGTTCGCTTTGCGGAAATCATGAACAGCTTCGTCGCACAGATTACGGAGCTCGGAGAAAACAAACGCCTGGAGGACTTGAGATGCAAGAAAAACTGATTGAACGCGCAGTGGCATTGCTTGCAGACGGCACTGTAAAAGGCGTAATCGGATGGAGAAAGGGACTTTTTGATGAGGACATCACCCCTTCCATCTTCAAGGATGCGGAGGACTTGAAAAAGAACTTCGTGTTCAACAAATACTGCAGGGCAAACCTTTCAAAATACCTTGTGAAATACACCGCAAACATTGAGATTGCGAAGAGCACCACAAGGGTGAACAATGTTATGGCAAAGCAGAGGGATCCGAACGCACAGGAGCAGCCGATTCCACAGGAAAAGGTCCTTGTGTTCCTGAAGCCCGGTGACTGCCACTCATTCACACAGCTCATCAAGGAAAACCGCATTACACGCGACGATGTGTATGCCGTCGGAATTCCTTGCAGCTGTACCTTGGACGAGAACGTGCACGGCGAAGGATGCGACCATTGCCGCAACAAAAAGCATGTTTCCTGTGATGAGATTCTGGGAGACGAGACCTTCGTTGAGTACACTGGCCGCTACGACATGGTGGAAAAACTGGAGCACATGAGTCCCGCCGAAAGATTCGCATTCTGGCAGAACGAGCTGAGCCGCTGCATCCGCTGTAATGCATGCCGCAACGTTTGTCCCGCCTGTACATGTGAAAAATGCGTGTTCGACAACAACAATCTGTACACGACACAGAAGGTTGCCGTCAACAGCTTCGAGGAAAATCTCTTCCATATTATCCGCGCATGGCATGTGGCCGGACGCTGCACTGACTGCGGTGAGTGCTCACGTGTCTGTCCTCAGAACATTCCGCTCCATCTCTTGAACCGCAAGTTCACGAAGGACATAGACGAGCTGTACGGACCTTACATTGCCGGAAGCGACATGGAAACAAAACCGCCAATGCTCACATACACCACGGACGACTGCGAGGCAAGCATTGTCCACGAGCGTGAAGCGGCTGCACAGGAGGCAAAATGATGTTTACTCTTCCTGAATCAAAAATAAATGAATTCTTCAAGCTGATTGCCTCAAAGGGTGAACTTTACATTCCCCAGGACAACAATACCGGCAAGGCTGACTTCGCTCTCTGGAACGAGGGGGCAAAACTCAGCAGCGCCCTGAAGACCGTCCGCTCTGCAAAGGATTTCTTCTTCCCCAAGGCGGAAAATCTCGTGAACCTGAGAATGGAAGGAAAGCACGTTACGGTCGAGGATCCGAGAAAGGAACTGAACGACTTCGTGGTTTTCGGTGTCCGTGCATGTGACGCGAAGAGCTTTGAGATTGTGGATGCCGTCTACCTGAACATGGATCCGGTGGACTCCTATTACAAGAACCGCCGCGACCACGGAACAGTAATCACTCTTGCATGTACGGAACCTGCGAAAACATGTTTCTGCCACGCATACAAGATTGACGCAGCTGCTCCTGCCGGGGATGTAAGCGCATGGCTCTGTGACGGCACTTTCTACTTCCAGCCCAACACCGACAAGGGAAAGAAAATCATCGAGTCCGCGAAGTCTCTCTTTGCGGAAGGCGATGAGGCTCCGGTCAAAAAGCAGCAGGAGGAAACACGCAAAAAATGCGCCGCTACTCCATTCGCGAACCTTGACCTCTCAAAGTGGGTCGGAAAGGACATGCTCAAGATTTTCAACTCCAAGATCTGGGACTCCCTCTCGGAATCCTGCCTTGGATGCGGAACCTGTACCTATGTGTGTCCCACCTGTATGTGTTTCGACATCCGCGACTTCGACTCAGGCGCGAACGGCGTAAAACAGTTCCGTTGCTGGGACTCCTGCATGTACTCAGATTTCACCCAGATGGCAGCGGCAAACCCACGCCTCACGCAGAAAGAAAGATTCCGGCAGCGCTTCATGCACAAGCTGGTATACTATCCGATGGCCCACGAGGACAACTGGCAGTGCGTAGGATGCGGAAGATGCCTTGAGAGCTGCCCCATTCACATGAACATCGTGAAGGTCATAAAGACTTACAATGAAAATGCTGACGGAGGAAACGCACAATGATCAATGACGCATTGATTCCACACGTCTGCAAGATTGTGGAAATAAGACGAGAGACGCCGGACGTAAAGACGTTCTGCATACAGGACCTTGAGGGCAAAAAACCCTTCGAGCATATCCCCGGACAGTGTGCCATGCTGATGGTGCCGGGACTGGGAGAGTCGATGATCAGTATCACGTCCTCACCCACCCTTAAAACCCACCTTGAGTTCAGCGTAAAAAAATGCGGTGTGCTCACAAGCTGGCTCCATTCCGCAGAAGTCGGACAGGAGATTGCAATCCGCGGACCTCTTGGAAACGGATTCCCGGTTGAGGGAGCCCTCCGTGGAAAGGACATCCTTGTAATCGCCGGTGGTATCGGAATCGCTCCGGTTCATTCCGTCGTGAACTACATGATGGATCACCGCGAGAACTACGGACGCATCCAGGTAATCTACGGATCCCGCTCAAAGGCTGACTTGGTTCGCCTGGACGAGATGCAGAATGTCTGGATGAAACAGCCCAACTGCTCAATCAACCTGACGATTGACCGCGCGGAAGAAGGCTGGGACGGACACGTCGGATTCGTTCCCCCATACGTGACGGAGTGCAAGCCCGACACAAGCATGACGGTAATCATGTGCGGACCGCCAATCCTGATTCACCTGTCTTTGGCCGAGCTGAAAAAGATGGGCTTCGTGGACACGCAGATTTTCACCACAATGGAAATGCGTATGAAGTGCGGAATCGGCAAGTGCGGAAGATGCAACATCGGTGACAAGTTTGTCTGCAAGGACGGACCTGTGTTCAGCTTTGACCAGCTGGGAGAGCTTCCCCCTGAATATTAATGACTGTCATGCTGAGCGTAGCCGTCACAGGCTAAAAGATTCAGCATCCAAAGATTCCGGTAAAATCGGAATGACATATAAGGAGATATTAAATGGCTGAAAAAGAAATGGCAACAATATATCTGTTCGGCAAAAAATATGAGGTGCCGGCAGAACTTACAATCATGAATGCGATGGAGTACGCGGGCTACCAGCTCAAGCGTGGATGCGGATGCCGCAACGGATTCTGCGGTGCATGTGCCACCATCTACAGAATCAAGGGCAACAACCAGCTCCAGACCTGCCTTGCCTGCTCGAAGAAAGTTGAGAACGACATGTACATTGCCACTCTTCCCTTCTTCCCGCTCGTAAAGCAGATCTACGACATCAACACAATCAAGCCGGAGCAGGCCGTGATGATGCAGCTCTACCCGGAGATTTATTCCTGCGTGGGATGCAACGCCTGTACAAGGGCATGTCCACAGAGCCTCAACACAATGCAGTACATCGCCTATGCACAGCGCGGAGACTTCGCAAAGTGCGCGGATCTTTCATTTGACTGCGTAATGTGCGGATGCTGCTCAAGTCGTTGTCCGGCAGGAATCAGTCACCCACAGGTTGCAGAGTTGGCTCGCCGTCTGAACGGTAAGTACATACAGCCACAGTCACAGCATCTGATTGACCGCGTTAAGGAGATTGATTCCGGTGCGTGCGAAGAAGCAATCAAGAAGTTTGTAGAAATGTCTACCGGCGACAAAGAGCAGATCAAGAATCTGTATAACACTCGTGAAATAGAGAAGTAAGACGGAGGAGAGAAAATGTACGGAAATTACCTTGACGATGCTGCGAAAATCGTAGCTGAAAAACGCGAAGCAAACCTTAAGTTTGAACATGCACGTCTTACAGCAGAACAGAAGGACGACCTGCTCTTGAAGTTCCATCCCGACCGCATCAAGGAACAGTTCACTGAGCTCAAGATTGGTCCGAACAAGGGTCAGAAGGCTCCGATCGAGCTTGCGGAAATGCTTCAGGCAAAACCCCGCATTGAGCCGGAGAGAATCGACCTGAAACACATTGACTACGAGGCGGATGTCCTTGTAATCGGTGGCGGTGGAGCCGGTACATCAGCCGCAATCATGGCAAGCGAGGCGGGAGCAAAGGTTCTCCTCGTCACAAAGCTCCGTGTTGGAGACGCAAACACAATGATGGCCGAAGGTGGAATCCAGGCTGCGGACAAGCCGAATGACTCACCCGCACAGCACTATCTGGACGCATTCGGAGGCGGACACTTCGACGGAAAGCCCGAGCTGGTCTACACACTCGTAAACAAGGCTCCGAGCGTAATCAAATGGCTGAACGACCTCGGCGTTGAATTTGACAAGATGCCCGACGGCACAATGGTAACCACCCACGGAGGCGGAACAAGCCGCAAGAGAATGCACGCATGCAAGGACTACTCCGGTGCCGAAATCATGCGCACACTCCGCGACGAGACATTCAACCGCGCAGACAGAATCACTGTCGTAGACTTTACGGCGGCGATCGAAATCATCAAGAACGACAAGGGAGAGGCCTGTGGTGCTGTTCTTATGAACATTGAGACAGGTGAAATCCGCATCGCAAAGGCAAAGGTTGTTGTAATTTCAACTGGTGGAGCCGGACGCATGCACTATCAGGGATTCCCGACCTCAAACCACTACGGTGCTACAGCCGACGGTCTTGTCATGGCATACCGCGCAGGTGCTAAGCTTCTTTATCAGGACAGCCTGCAGTATCACCCGACAGGAGCCGCTTACCCGACACAGATCCTCGGAAAGCTCGTTACCGAAAAGGTCCGCTCACTCGGCGCAAAGCTCATCAACAAGGACGGAGAGGTTTACATCCATCCTCTTGAGACTCGCGACGTTAACGCTTCCGGAATCATCCGCGAGGTTCGTGAGGGACGCGGAGTAAAGAACGACGTGCAGGATGCTGTATGGCTCGACACTCCGATGATCGAGATGATCCACGGCGAGGGAACAATCCTCAAGTCAATTCCCGCCATGTACAATATGTTCATCAAGTACGGAATCGACATCAGAAAGGAGCCCATCCTTGTTTATCCCACACTCCACTACCAGAACGGTGGCGTTGAGATCGACAAGACATGCCACACAAACGTAGCGAACCTCCTCGTCGCAGGTGAGGCATCCGGTGGAGTCCACGGAACAAACCGCCTGATGGGTAACTCACTTCTTGACGTCGTAGTATTCGGACGCGAGGCCGGAATTGAGGCAGGAAAGATGTTCAAGAACATTGCCCTGAGCGACAAGCTGAACCTCGACCACGTGAAGGCATTCGAAAAGGAGCGTGAGGCGGCAGGAATCAAGGGCGACGCAGTTTCTCCGAAGATTCTTCCGAGCTACACTCACGGCAACAAGGAGTTTGAAAAAGAAATTCCTGGTGCTACTCTGTAATTTTCAGAAGCAACCGAACCTCTCTTGGCATTCGCTTTGAGGGGTATGTTAAAAGACCGTCTGATTCTGACTCAGTTTCAGGCGGCCTTTTTTTATCCTCGTGTTTTTTTCTGATTTGAAATCCGCGGCAGAATCAGCTCTCCAAGTCCTTCCTCAGAGTAAGAACATTGTGGCCGTCCCTGTACTCATAGAAAACCTCGTCCATCATTTTCTTCGTCATATAGATGCCGAGTCCTCCGATGTCCCTTTCCTCAGCCGAAAGAGTGATGTCGGGATCAATGCGGTCAAGTGGATTGAACTCTTTTCCCGAATCCGAAAAACTTATTGTAAGCGAAGTCCGGTCCCTGCTCAGCTCAGCGTTCACAATCACATTTCCCTTTCCGGGGGCATAGGCATAATTCGCGATGTTCACGAAAATCTCCTCCACCGCCACGCTGATCTCCATGAGACTCTTTTGCGAGCAATGAATCCCGTCCATCTTTTTCTCTATGTATTCGTACACCTCATGAATCCGGGAAGTATCAGCCTCAATCTCAAGCACGTCACTTGCTCCGTTGCCATCCCCGGAAGCTCCCCCCTTGTACTCAAAGCAGAGCATGGTCATGTCATCAAACTGCTCGGCCCCGTTCACAAAGCCATTCACGGCATCCTGCACATGCGTAATAATCAGATACGGAGACTCATCAGAAGCACGGTTCAGAGCGTCAAGCATACGGTCCGGTCCGAACATCTTTCCCTCGCTATCCGTCGCCTCTGGAACACCGTCGGTATAAACGAAAAGCTTGGAGCCGGGAGAAAGCTCCAGGTCATACTCACTGTACTTCATTCCCTCAAGACCGCCGATCACAAATCCGTGCTTGTCCTCAAGAATCTCAAACTGACCGTCCTTCTTTTTTATCACCGGATACTCGTGCCCTGCATTCGCCGCCTTCATCTTGCCGGTGGAAATCTCAAGGATGCCGAGCCAGACGGTGACGAACATATCCTCTGTGTTGTTCTGACAAATCAGGTAGTTGGTGTACTCAAGGATTTCCGCGGGAGACTTATTCATCAGAGCCGTGTTCGCAAGGACGATTTTCGATGCCATCATAAACAGGGCGGCCGGCACTCCCTTTCCTGAAACATCCGCAATGACAAGACACAGATGGTCGTCATCAATCAGAATGAAATCGTAAAAATCACCGCCCACCTCGCGCGCAGGATTCATTGAAGCATAGATGTCAAATTCATTTCTGTCCGGGAACGCGGGAAAATCACTAGGCAGCATGTCGGCCTGAATGCGAGTTGCAAGTGAAAGCTCCGTCCCGATCCTCTCCTTTTCGGCGGTCACAAGCGTAAGGCTCTCCTCGTAGTCGGCAAGGCTCTTTTCCATCTCCGCCATGATTACGCTCAGGTTCTCCAGCTCGTCCCCGGTCTTGATTTGAAGCGCCGCGAAGTGATTGTTTCCGGAAATTCCCGCGCACTTGTCAAGGATATAATCCTGCGCCGCCTGAGTTATGGAATTGATTGGAACGACCATCCGCTTTTTCATGTGCTTCGTCATAAGGAAACAGAACGCGTTTATGAGGATGAACATGGCGATGACGTACTGGATAAGGAAGGTGCGGACTCCTACACGGAAATTTTTCAGAGAGACATCCGTAATCACGAACGCGACAGTAGAGCCGTCACTTCGCTTTATGGGAGCCGCGCTCATGCAGAGCCATCCGTAGATCTCAGTCTTGCCGATGTCGTAGAGCTTTCCCTTCCCGTCCCAGTGCATGAATTTTTTCAGGGTCTTGGCCTTGAATTCCTGCCAGTCGCCCGGCATAAGCTTTTTGCTCACAACATCATCCGGGTCCACAAGATAGACGATTCTTCCATTCTCCTCATCGAAGGTGGCAAGGTAGACGGCGTCAACATCCCCCGCGTCAAGAAATTCATGGAGCACGAAATGAATGGAACCGAACGCTGGGTTTTCCTCCAAATCTGAAAAAAGATTCCGGTAATCCCTGCTGCCCATTGAAGCAATCTCCGAATCGCTCAGGCTCCTGTAACGCCCCATGACAGAATCCGAAAAAGACTCCACATCGGCAACCTTCTCACAAATGGACGCCGCGCAACAAGAGATGCTGTATGACTGCGAGATATACTGTCCCACGAGCGCATAAGTGTAAAGCCCGAGCCCTATAATCAGAACGATCAGCCCCAGAATCAGGGAGCCCAGTAGAGTCGCGTGAAAAACACGTCCCGTAAGCGAAAACCGTCTCCTGTCCATTTCTTCCATTGCATTGCCGCTGTTCTCAGACATGAAAGCCCCCTTTATTTCAATTATACAAGGGAGTTCCCGGGGTGTCAAGTTTGAGGGGGGTGCGAGTGGAAAGTTGAAAGTGGAAAGTTGAAAGTGGAAAGTTGAAAGTGGAAAGTTGAAAGTTGAAAGTTGAAAGTGGAAAGTGGAAAGTGGAAAGTGGAAAGTGGAAAGTGGAAAGTGGAAAGTGCTTTTTTTGTGATGAACGGAATTTGCGAAAATGTGTAAATTTACAACGGAAAAGTAAACGCAGGCAGAATTCTGCTTGTTTTAAGAAGCCTCGTAACGCAACTGTCAAAGGAGAATGAAAAATTTTTTTATGGATGTGTAAAATCCGGAGCCCGAGCCCGCGAGTTTAAGTCCGGCGGAAATGTTACGTCTGCTAGTTTTAAACGTTACAGAAAAGAAGAGAATCCTGAAAAGGCAATCCGTTTTTCCACACTGGAATACAAAGTCCAGTCCGACTTGATAAACGTCCCTCTATATCTGGCCGGAAGAATAAAAAGCTACGTGAACTAAATTAAAAATACCCTCCATAATGAGGGGGAAGTCTCCCCCTGCGCCTCATCTAAAGAATCGGCTACCCCCTCGCCTAGGGGCAAACAAAGCAAGTGCGTATGGTTGCGGCCCCTAAAACCCCAAGCGACAACCTTGTGAGATTGAAATAAATAAAAAAAACTGGTATACTATTTATGAAACAATTTTGGTGGAGCGTAATAAATGGATGTCCTAGAAACTGAAAAACTGTTAAAAAGCCTTCGAACAGGATTTATTTCACGACAGATTTCCTCAGATAATTACCTTATGCCTACGCTCTTAGTAAATGATTATCATAAAAGCAAAAAAATCCTTTCAGCGCTTACAGAAGAACTTTCAACTTGTGAAGCCTTCGATTTTTCGGTTGCCTTTATAAATGATACAGGGCTTGCTTCAATTCTTCAAAAACTAGAATATCTTGCAGAAAAAAATATTAAAGGAAGAATACTTACAACAAATTATCTAAATTTTACTTCACCAGGGGCGTTATCTAAGTTACTAGAATTTCCAAATATCGAAGTCCGTGCATACACAAAAGGTGGATTTCATCCGAAAGGATATATTTTTAAACAAAGCAATTATTATTCCATTATCGTTGGCAGCGCGAATTTAACCGCAAGTGCATTAAGTCAAAATCAGGAATGGAGCATAAAGTTTCTTTCATTGACAGACGGACAAATAGTTTTTTCGGTCCGAGACGAATTCGAACGCGTCTGGAAAGAGGCAGAAACTGTAACATCAGAATGGATTACTGACTATACGATAGACTACAATCTAAAAAAAGTTGCGCTAAAATCTCTTCCGAAGGATGCCATAAAAGAACTCCAAGCGGATCATGCAATAGAAGAAAATCTCAAATTATCTGATGAAAATAACGAATTGGAAATAGTCCCGAACTCAATGCAAAAAGAAGCAATGGCTTCCCTTGAAGAGTTGCGGAGTAAAGATGAAACCAGAGCTCTTTTGATTGCTGCTACAGGAACTGGAAAAACTTATCTTTCTATTTTTGATGTTCAGCAAGTCAATCCTCATCGAGTTCTTTATATTGCTCATCGCGATATGATTCTTAACAAATGCGAAAAAAGTTTCAAAACTTTGCTACCAAACATTCAGACAGGATTCTTAAATGGCACACAAAAAGATTTCAATGCGGATTATTTATTTGCATCAATTTTCACGCTTGCCAAGGATGAAACATTAAAAACATTCCGAAAAGATCATTTTGATTATATTATCGTAGATGAGGTTCATCATGCCGGGGCTGAAAGTTATAAAAAGGTAATAGAATACTTTGAACCAAAATTCTTACTTGGTCTTACAGCAACACCAGAACGCACCGATGGATTTGATATTTTTGCTTTGTTTCACAATAATATTCCATATGAAATAAGGTTACAAAAGGCTTTGGAAGAAGATTTGCTTTGCCCCTTCCATTATTATGGATTAAGTGATTTAACAATAAACAATGAAATAATAGATGATAAAAGTGATTTTTCAAAGCTAGTAAGCACAGAACGAATCAGACATATTGAACATGCAATAAAACTATACAAAAGTAATGATGAACTTGTAAAGGGACTCATCTTTTGCAGTAGAATTGAAGAAGCAAAGGAATTGAGCAACTTTTTGAATAAAGACGGTTTTGTTACAACATATCTTACCGGTGAAAATTCCGATTCCGAACGCGAGCGAGTAATTCAAAAGCTGGAGAGCGATGATGATCCTCTTCAATATATAATCAGTGTGGATATCTTTAATGAAGGAGTTGATATTCCATGCGTAAATCAAGTTGTTATGCTTCGTCCAACACAATCTGCAATTATTTTTGTCCAGCAACTTGGAAGAGGTCTACGAAAAGATAAGGGAAAATCTTTTGTAAGTGTAATAGATTTTATTGGAAATTATGAAAACAATTTCTTTATCCCGATTGCTCTATTCGGAGATAATTCATATAACAAAGATAATCTACGACGGGCTCTTTCAACAGGTTCAGCATGCATTCCTGGTTCTTCAACAATTCAAATAAATGAAATTGCAAAGCAAAAGATATTTGATTCAATAAATCAAACCTCATTTTCTCAACTTAAACTCCTAAAAGAAGAATATACAAAACTAAAATTCCGTCTTGCACATATTCCAACAATGATAGAATTTGTTGAAAATGGATTCATCGATCCGCTTTTATTTATTGATTATGCTGGAAGTTATTACGCCTTTAAATGCAAAGTTGAAAAACAAGATACATTACTATCACCAAAGGAACTATGCTCACTACAGTTTATTTCACTTGAATTTGCTCACGGCTTTAGAATTCATGAACTTCTTTTATTGAAGATGCTCTTAAACAAAGACCATATTTCATATTCAGACTTTTCAGAAACATTGAAAACATACAGTGTCCCATTAAATGAAAAGGACGTAGATGGTATATGCCGCTTACTTTCACCAGAATTCTACACTCAAGCTGACAAGAAAAAGTATGGCGGAATAACTTATGTTACTTTTGATAAAACCAATAAAATATTTGTTCGTACCAAAGAATTTGCTGATTTAATAAAGAATAAATCATACGTTGATGAATTAAATGACTGCTTATGTTATGGGATAAAAAAAGCTAGTTTGAAAGAAAACGAAATAAAAACAGAAAATAATCTTGTTTTATATCGAAAATACTCTCGTAAAGATGTTTGTAAATTATTGAACTGGAAAAGTGACTGCTCTTCAACAGTATATGGTTATAAAACAGAAACATCCACACCAGAATACACATGCCCAATCTTTGTAACTTATAAAAAATCAGATGATATTTCTGACTCAATAAAATACGAGGATGTGTTTATTGACAATACACGTTTTAACTGGTATTCAAGAAGCCGCAGAACATCAGAATCTGACGAAGTTTCCGCATTAATTCATCAGCAGGATAACAATATTAGAATCATGTTATTTGTAAAAAAAGATGATGCGGAGGGATCGGATTTTTATTTTATGGGTGACATGAAATTTGAATCTTTTGAAGATACAACTATGAATTCTGATAAAGGACAGGTTCCTGTCGTAAACATAAAGTTTGATATGAAAACACCTGTTCCCCAAAATCTTTATGCATATTTGGAAGGTTAAAATGAAAAATGTAAATGTTGTTGCTGCTATTATTATAAGGACAGATGAAAATTCTAAAAAGAATGTTTTTGCAACTCAACGCGGATACGGAGACTTCAAAGACGGATGGGAATTCCCTGGAGGAAAAATCGAAGAAGGCGAATCCCCAGAATCAGCTCTTGCTCGTGAAATAAAAGAAGAACTGGCAACAGAAATACAGGTTGGAGAATATATTGACACAATTGAATATGATTATCCAAAGTTTCATCTTTCAATGCGTTGTTATGCATGTACAATTCTGAGTGGAAAACTTGAGCTTCTAGAACATGAAAATGCAAAATGGTTGACAAAGGAAACTCTAAATTCCGTAGATTGGCTTCCTGCAGATATTTTAATTCTAGATAAAGTAAAGAATCTTTTATAGATTTCTTCTACAAAATGTATTATATACGAAAATATATAATGCCCAACTTTTAATTTAATACTTAACTTAAAAATAGTAAGGATATGGACGGTATGACATTTAATGAATTAAACGAAAAATTGAAACAATACTCAAATGGTATTGATACAGACCATTCGTATGTTGAACAAGAACTTGATTATGAAAATGAATACATTTCGGTAGTGATTTTTGCAAATTCAAATAAGTGGATCAATAAACATACAGAAATGGAAACTATGTGGAGTATTATTTATAATCCAAAGAAGGATTTTTCACACCTGAAAAATTGGAAATCAGTGCAGAAGGAATTAGAAATAGAAATTACCCCAGTAAGAAAAGGAGTAAATATTGGTAAATTTGGTATTCGTATTAGAAAAATGAAAAAGAAACCTGATGAAGAAATTATAAAACAGCTCCTTGATTTTATTTTTTCAAAATGAATGTAAGGAGACATATAGAAAATGCGAATGGCATAAAAAATATTTGAACACATTTCAAGAATTTCGGAACAGATTATTGAACACTGTGATACCTATATGAAACGCATTTTTTTTACATAAGTTTTTAGAATTGTCACAACACTGCTGCGACAATCTTCAGGGATTATAAAGGGCTTCCCCCCCTATAAATTTATTAATAAGGAGTATGGTAGAACCATGTACACACCACCCTTTGCCATCAGTGCAAGAGCAATCAACCTTATCTCAGAAATCTCCGCAAACTTGGAGCGTTTTGCCATTCGAATGGAGATGGAAGACGGAATCATGATGCGCAAAATGAACCGCATGAAGACAATTCACGGCACACTTGCAATTGAGGGCAACACTCTGAGCGAAGAACAGGTAACGGCTCTGCACGAGTTTGAATTTATTCACCCATTTATGGACGGCAACGGACGCATGGGGCGATTCTGGCAGTCAAGGCTTTTGGCTGAATGGAATCCAGTTTTTGCCCATCTCCCCATTGAAAACATGATTTGGGAGAATCAGAGAGCACATAAAGTCAGATGGAGGAAATATTATGGCAAACGGAATCGAAGACTTGCATGAGAAAAACAAGGAAGAGCAAAGTGATGACAAATCTGCTTCCACACATTATAATGAGTGGAGGGTTTTCCAGGGGCGCGAGGATGCGGAGATGCTTCGGGAAAAATCTTTGGGCTGGTCAAGCAAAAAGGATTATTTAGGGGACTACGATGACAACGAACGCGACTATTAGAAACACAGTTTTTGTATACCTGCTGATTATGAACATCATCGGGTTTATTCTCATGGGGATTGACAAGCACAAGGCGAAAAACAAAGGCTGGAGGACACCTGAAAAGGCCCTGTTCCTGGCAAGTCTCATCGGAGGAAGTCTCGGCACGTGGCTCGGGATGTATGTTTTCAGGCACAAGACGAAGCACTGGTATTTCGTAATTTTCATGCCGCTGATTCTTATACTCCACATCGTGCTGCTCGCTTTGTTTCTTTAGCTCAGGCAAGATTGCAAAACGGAGGCAAAATGAAACCACCGTCCAACCCAACCTCGACCTACGCCGTCACCCTGTATTTTGACCCGGACTCAACTACCCTGATTCGCTCGGCCATATCGCACTTGGCGGAGATTTGCGGAAATGATTACATGATTCAAAATGAAGTGCCGCCGCATCTGACATTGGGAATGTTTCATGCAAGCGACGCGAACTTGGAAAAGCTGGAGAATCTGTTCCGTGATTTTTCAAAAAAAGCAGGCAGGACTTTCCCGGTGGATTTTTCCGGCGCGGATTCTTTTATGGACAAGGTGATTTTTCTTTCATTGAAAAAGGACTCTCCGACTTTCACTTTTCTCAAGGATTTGAACTCAAGTCTGCACGAAATGTTCATACCGCATTTTGAAGCCGGAGACAACAGGAATTATCTTCCGCAGAATTGGGTTCCGCACATTGCCCTTGCTGTAAAGCTTTCGCACTCGCAATTTGAAAAAGGCTTCTCCTTGTTTGAAAAATCGATTCTGCCGCAATCAGCAAAAGTCATCTCTCTCGGTCTTGCGCGCTGCAATCCTTACAAGGAAATTCTTCGCATATCACTTTCCACCGACAGCTTGAGCGCAGAGCAAAGGCACAAAAACATGGCTGCAATTCACAGCTCGGACACAAAGCCGGAAAAGAAAATCCGCTCCGCACTCTTTAAGTTCGGTCTCCGCTTCCGAAAAAACGACCGCCGCTATCCCGGCACTCCAGATTTAGTCTTTCCGCACTACCATGCCGTCGTGTTCATAAACGGATGCTTTTGGCACGGACACGAAAGCTGCTCCAGATTCAGGATTCCAAAATCCAACGTTGGGTTCTGGGAAAACAAGATTGAGCGCAACAAAAAAAGGGATTCCGAAAACATCAAAAAATATCAGGACATGAGCTGGAGAGTCTGCGTTGTGTGGGAATGCGCAATCAGCGGAAAAAAATCAAGGCAGAAGATAAAGAACGTAACGGAAAAAATCTGCCTGTGGCTTGAAGAATGTGAGTCAGTGTTTTTGGAGATCCGCGGATATGATTGAACCACACCCAAAAATCAAAAGCTGCCGCCGGTAGCCAGTGCACACACAAACGACAGCCCCGATTTCCTAGCGATACTCACCGCTTACTTTTCTGAATCCGTCAATCAATGCGTTCTCAAGTTTAAACGCGCAGAAGTTGTTTATCATTTTTTGGTCAGTCTTATCGCTTTCTATGGAACCGTTCCATTCCTCCATCCATTCAACTTCTATCGGTTCCTTCGCCACAAGACATTTTTCCTTCGTGTCATACACACAGATCGCATACTTTCCCTTGAACGCGAATTTTGTCTTCGGCGTAAAAAACTGGGGAATAAAACACAAAAGCCCGACTCCAAAGCTTCCTGCGCTGAGAGCCATCTCCACTTTCTTTCCCAATGTGTCAGGCGGAAAATCATCTATCATGGAAGCAATGAAAGCCGCTCCTCCAATGGAAAGAATGAATCCTGCGTTTGTCCATGCCTGCTGGGTCTTCGCCGTGTCATGGTAAAGGAACTGAGTTTCCTGGACAGAGACAAAGGCAACGTAACGTTTCGCACTCTTGTACATGACAAGATCCTGCGGGGTGAATTCACCAAAATAGAGCTTGGAGCAGTCATCGGCCATCTTCAATTTAGAAAGCGTGGAGCCAAATCTTCTGAATGTCTTTGTGTCCCTCACTTTCATCCAATAATTGTAATCGGAAAAATACTCCAAGGTTGATTCCGAAGAGCCGCCGAGCAAATCTGCAAGATATGACTCATTTTTGGAAATCTGCGATGTCACGGCAAGCAAAGTCATCTCAGGCTTGAACCCGATGAATTCCATGTTCGGCTCATCCTCGAAGGGCTCCCCATGAACCGAGATGGAACTTGCGGATCCCACGTCGGTAATTGGGGTTGAAACGCACGATTCTGCAATGAATGAAAAGAACACAATCACAGAAAGCGCAAGAATTGATTTTTTCAAAGCAGTTGTCTTCATTTAGAAATCTCCCTCCTCAAGAATCGGACCAAATTTTTCATCAAGAAGTTTCAGATGCTTTGCCACGACAGCCTCATCATCAGGATTTATTTTTTCATCAAAGAGTTTTTTGATTTTCTTTGCCATTGTAAGTTGCAAAAACCAAGACGAGTCCTTCATCTCCTTTTCGAGCTTGCATTTCGAATAGCTCAGAATAATAGACTCCAGCTTGTCATAACGGTTTGGCCCCGAGATTCCATATTTCTCAAGGATTTTCTCAACCGCCTCCTTCTCAGCCTTGGTGCACTCATCGTTGACTTCCTCAACTCCTGCATCCTCAATATCATCCATAATATCTACACAGTGCTCCGCAAAAGCAATCACGTCCGCATCAGTCAAATTTACCGACGGAGGGATTTTCTTCTGCTTGGCAAAAGCCGGAACAAGCAAAATCAAAATCAATGCCGCTGACAAAATATTCTTTTTCATTTTCTTTCCTCCTTAATGTCTATGAAAAATGCCTTTGTATATTCAGGAACATCCTCCGATATTCCAATTTTACCGCTGTGTTTTTCCACAATCTGTCTCGCAATCGCAAGCCCGAGTCCGCTCCCTGTGCCGCTCGTCCTGGATTCGTTTCCGCTCACAAAAGGATTGAAAAGTTTTCTCGCAAGATTCTGTGGAATTGCCTCTCCGTCATCAGCAACAAGAATTTTCACCCGCCCCTTTTTCTCTCCGACAGATATTTTTACGCGCGCACCGTCCTTGTTATGTCTGTAGGCGTTTACAATGATGTTGTTCAAAGCCCTGCGGAATTCAATCTCATCAAGCATCGCAAAAATCGGTTCGTCAGGAATTTCCATCGCGAGTTGAATCTCCTTCTTTTCAAAACAATCGTATTCCATTGCTGTTACAGCCCTGACCAAAGCGCATACATCAGTCTTTTTTTTCTTCAGCGTATATGCGGAGCTTCCAGTTTTCGCAAGGGCAATCATTTCCATCAAAAGCTCATTCATCATTTTTGTTTTCGTGCGGATTATCTCTGCGGTCTCAGGGATTTTTTCAGCAGGAATTTTACCGTCACAAAGGGCGGCGGAAAATCCCATTACGCTTGTCATCGGTGTCTTCAAATCATGCGCAAGACTTGAATATAAAAGACTCTGCTTGTCCAGCTCGTCTCTCTGATCGTTCCGCATCGCTTTTTTCGTAAGTATGAAAAACAGAAACGCGGCCCCAGCAAAAGAAAGCGCGGTCAATCCAAAAAACAAAAAGAGCAAAAGAACAAATTTTCCACCATCATCCTCAGTCAAACAAGTATCAATAAAATTCCCGGCTATATCGTCTATCAAAGAAACAGCAATCTCAAGAAGAAATGCACAAAGAATAAAATACCAGATGATTTTAGTCCTAAGTTTTTTCATACATCCTCCACCTATATGCCTTTCTCCAGCCGATACCCCAGACCGCGTATAGTCTTTATCTGGCAACTCCCAATTTTGTCACGCAATCTGCTTATAATTACACGGATTGTATTGTCATCCACGGCGACATCACCCCATCCGCACTCATAAACCTGGTCCTTGGTAAACACACGCATTGGCTGTTCCATGAACATTTTCAGGACAAGGAATTCCACCTTTGTAAGATTGCTTGTATTTCCATCCGCAGTGATTGTGCATGAGTCAAGATTCAAAACAAGGTTCTCAAACTGAATGACATTCGCATTTTGAACCTGCTCATCTTTTCCCGGAGAAGATTTCATTGCATCGCTTCGTCTCAAATGCGCCTTTACCTTCGCAACAACCTCAAGAGGCTCAAATGGTTTTTGAATATAATCATCAGCACCCAAGTCAAGACCAAGCACACGGTCGGAAAGTTCAGTGCGTGCGGAAATCACCAGAACCGGAAGATGATGTGAGACGCGAAGTTTTTTAATCAGCTCGAAGCCGTTGAGTTTCGGCATCATCACATCAACAAGCGCAAGATCAATCCTCTCGGATTCAAGAATATTGTAAGCCGATTCTCCGTCGCTCGCCGCAATCACCTCCATGTCCTCGGAGTCAAGATAGAGCCGCAAAAGAGAGATTATTTCAGCGTCATCATCAGCAACAAGAATCATCTTCTTTTCATTCATCACACACCTCGCTTTTCCAGGAGTTTTTTACACGCCCCAGAAATTCCAGAACTGAAAGTAGCAGATAAAGAATGCGGAATACAAAGCACAAAGAGCAGAGAACCAGCATTTCTTCCTGATTAAGTATACACCATTTGCGACAGAACTTAAAGCCAAAAATCCCGCAAGAATCGCAGAAATTACGGCAAAAGGTTTTACACAAATTGAAGTGGAGAAAAAGAGGAGCACAATTATGGTAATCACAATCGGAGTAAGCTTCGCCATAAGAGCGGCCACAGATTTTTTATCAAGCGACAAGCTTTTTGCATTTGACAAATTCCTTGATTTTTTTCTCGCAACAAATTTAATCATCTGAACCAAAATCACAATGAAAGCAATAAGAGCAAGCACAGGCACAAGGATGATAAAAGCAGCTTTTACAAAAAATGTCGGATCATGGATGTAATCATAACATTCCATCTGCAAGACATTCCTTCCTTTTTCGTTTCGGGAAAGATAAAGTGGCATCTGCATTCCGTTCTGGTTGTCAAGGATGAAAAAGCTGTTGCCCACATCGCTTATGATTCCGCCCATACCGCCAATAATCGGGAATTTTCCGTCCTCATTCATTTTTGCAACGGGCAAGAAGAAAGTATATTGTGCCATGCAGTAAAAGCCTTTTATGAAGGAGCGGCTCTCCGTGTAAAAGCCTGAAATATCTGGAGTTCTTTTCGATGACGATTTGCTTCCTTCTCCAAAATAAGAATTGTCCTTATACTCACCGAAAAGCAAAGACGGAAGCCCCATAGTGAAAGCTGTCTCACCCACCTCATTTACAATAACGGCAATTCCCTTTCCTGTCTCCGGATCAAACAAAAGATTTGACGTACAACCGGCAGTATTTCCTCCGTGTCCGAACACAGTCTTTCCGTAATAAGAAACAAGCAGACCGTGGCAATCTCTCGGAGCATTTGTATCTCCATAAAACAAAGATACCGAAAGCATTTCTTTCAGTGTCTCCGATTTCTGGAACAAGGGTGATTTTCCATCCGAAGGAACAAATGCCTTCCCAAACTTCACAAGATCACACAGAGGACTGATTACGGCTCCAGCAGGATACACATCGACATAACTTACGTTTATTCCAAACGAATCGTTTTCCTCACTGTTGATATTGTAAGTCTTCAAATTCTCACGGCGTTCTTTTACATCAAGATTGTCGCGGTGAGAACCAGAAACAGCGGTCTGTGTCATTCCAAGCGGCTCAAGAATGTGATGATGAACATAATCCACATAATCCTCACCACTAACACACTGAACAATGAAAGCTGCAAGTGCCGCACCCCAGTTTGAATAAGACATTACTGTGCCCGGACGGAAAACCTGGTTCGGCTCAAGATTCCTCAATGTTTTTTCAAGCGGCAAAAGTTTCTCTTCCTTTATTGACTCATTCTGATAAACACATTCCTGAAATCCCGCCGTATGATTCATCAGATGAAGCATTGTGACAGGCTCCTCATAATGCAATTTGGTAAGGAATCCCGTCGGAAGATAAGTACGGACATCTTCATTCAAGTCAAGTTTTTCCTGCTCATAAAGCTGCATCGCGCTAGTCCAAACTAACATCTTTGAAACGGATCCCCACTCATAAACCGTATCACCGTCCGCCGGCACAGAGTTTTCAATGTCCGCCATGCCGAAATAATTTTCATAAACGGTTGACTCATTTTGAAAAACGGATACGGCTACAGAAGCAAGTCCTCCCTTTCGGACATCGACATAGTTTTCAATTTCACTTGCAATCTGTTTTTCGAACTCTTGTGCACAAACAGAGCCTGAAAAAATCAATAAAAAACATGACGTAAAAAATCCAAGTGTTCTTTTCATTTTAACTCCATCCTCCTGAAGATTATAAAATCCAAGGTAAAGAACAATGCGAGAGTCAAAAGAGAAACCACGAATGCCGTAATCACTCCCGACAAACTATCACAAACTGGGAATAGAAAGAGCTGTCCGAAAGAAGTGAAAGACGCAAGTTTTATCAGTCCCTCATTCGGAGTCTCGGTTTGAAAAAGCGACTGCACCATGCTGTAGAGCTCAAGATTTGCAAGAAGACATACAGCGGCACATCCACCTTCCCTTTTCATCAAAAGAGCAAGCGGGACGCACACGCAAAAACAAGATGCAATCACCAGCAGGGAAACGAGGAGCCATGCGAGTTCAAAAAACGCTGATGCGATTGAAGTAATGCCGAGTGAGCCAGAAACAATGCTTCCTGCAACAAACGACACCAACGAAGAAACAAGCACAAAGATTGTCAAGGGCAGAATATAAAAAAGACATTCCCCAAAAATGACGGAGGCTCTGGATGCACCTGACATAACGCATACCGAAACTTGTCTTGAAACAACGCTGCAGTTTATGCTCATCGCGCAAAAAACCCCGGCTGCAAGAACAAGGAATGAAGACGAAAATGAAACCGATGCACGCATGAACTCAATTCCGCTCGCAAATCCATCTTCGTGTGAAAGAAGGATAAAACTCATTCCACAAAGCAAACCTGCTACAAGCAATATAGGCAGCAACAGAGAATGTGCGAAACAATGCATTTTCCATTTTAAGCAATCACGCATTCCATTTTCCTCCTTCCACAATGTCTTCCTCTGTCAAGCCCAAAAGCTCCAGATAAAATTTTTCAAGGGATTTTCCTTTAAGCGAAATGTCGCAAGCACTTGCAAGTCTGAGGATTTTTCCACCGCTTATAAAAATGTAGTCCGTGGCAAGTTCCTCAAGCTCCGAAAGAATATGGCTCGAAAGAAGCACGGTAATTCCGCTGTCCCTGCACAAGGACTGAATCAGGCGGCGAATTGAGATCATCCCCATTGGGTCAAGTCCGTTCATCGGCTCATCCAGAATCAAAAACTCAGGATTTACAATCAATGCGAGTGCAATTCCAAGTCTCTGTCTCATGCCAAGAGAAAAATCACGCACTTTCTTTTTTCCGCATCCACCGAGTCCGACTCTCTCCAAGATTTTTTCAATCCGATTTTCATCGCATTTCATTCCGTATAAAATGCCGCGTTCCAAAAGATTTTCCCTCGCATCCGCAAATGGATTGAATACAGGCTGTTCAACCAGAGCACCGATTTTCCTGCGCTTCATCGAAAGTGATTTTGCACCATTGCTTCCATCATCTCCGAAAAGCACAATCTTTCCGCTGTCAGCTTTGGTCAGCCCGCACATCATACGGATGCATGTCGTTTTTCCCGCACCATTCTCACCAACGAAGCCATATATTCGGCCACGCTCAAGTGAGAAAGTCGCAGAATCCACGGCAATCTGAGAACCATATTTTTTTGTAACGTCCTGAAACTCAAGAATAAAATCATTCATGCCTATAAAATAGCATGAGAATATTTCTTTAAAAAGTGTCCAACATTAACCGAATGTGAATTTTTTACAAAAACTAGAGATTTTTTTCCATGAAGACATCCGCATACGGATTGTCATTGTAACGCTCTGTTTCTGTGAATCCGAAGCTTTCATAAAGTTTTCGCGCGTCTTTGTACTTGGCCATGGAATCCAAAACAACACGGGCATATCCTTTTTCCTTTGCGGATGAGACAGCCGTTTCCAAAAGCTTTCGACCCAATCCGTAGCCCCTGAATTCATTTGAAAGATAAAGTGCCTTAAGCTCAACGGTAGAATCATCAATTTTTTTCAAGGCGACAGTTCCAATCACCTGAGAATCCGCAATCAAGCACCAGAACGAATCGAACGCACTTTCTATCTCATTATAAAAAAAATGTCTTCCATTCGGCTCAAAAGCTTTTCCCAAGTCCTGAAAACAATGATCGGTAAAATCAAAAACGCTCCGCTTATATTTCTCCTCATAAGGAACAATCCGCAAGTCAACGAGTTTCAAGTCGCAGGAAAAATCGTAATCAGTCTCATTCATTATTTCGACCACTGTTTCAAAAAACTTCGTTCCCAGATCAGACTTGCTCTTTTCCGCATCGGACCAGATTATCTCAAGTTTTTCCCCGTATTCATGGAAGCCGAATCCACCGCACAATAAATCGGCAAATGCATCCAGATTGTGTCCTGTTTTCCAGTCGAGATTTCTTGTAAGGAGCCTGTCAATCTCCGTGTAAAACTCTTCCTGATTTGAAAAGTTTTTTCCGTCAATCAAAATCCTCTTCATGTCAATGCGTCCTCAGCCATGATTTTACAATGCTTTCAAACATTTCAGGTTGCTCTATCTGAAGATTGTGTCCGGCGTTTTCAATGGCACAGTAAGTCGAGTTAGGATAAACTTTCATCAAATCATACTGGTCCTTATAACCGACGACTGAATCCTGTTTTCCCGCTATAATCAAAGTGGGAATCTCGCACGGCTTTTCCAATTTGTCAACGTCAAAGGAAAATTTTCCATCAAGCACATGTCCCAAGAATTTCCAGTCCGCACATGCAAGAGCCGGCACCAAAAAATCCTTGTAACGATTCCAAACCTCACGAGTGAGTACGGCATTCATCTCCGTAAAACTTTCGCGCTCCTCTTTTGAAAGCGAGTCCAGCAGGGAATCATCCTTTTGAACGACACGTAACTTTTCAACCCGCCCCTTTTTCACACCCGGAATAATGCAAGGACAAAGAAGGACAATCTTTTGAATCATCTCGGGAAACTTGTTTACAAAACCTCTGGAAATCAATCCGCCATAAGACTGACCCACGATTATAAATTTGTCTTTGATTACATCGCTGGCAAATTCATGAAGCAGGTCAAGAATGTCGTCGGAGTTTTTTACGTCGCCATGCTCGGACTGTCCCATGCCGGGAAGATCAATGTAAAATCTTTTGTAGCCGTCAAGCTCAGTAAAGACAGGCTCAAACGCGGCTTTCATCGTAAGTCTGCTGATTCCCCATCCATGGATTATAAGGACAGGCACACCGTTTCCGACAGTCTCGTAATCAAGAATCCCGTATTTCATTTACATTTCCTCATTTCTTCCGAAGAATCTTAAGGGCAGCATAATGCTGGATTTCAAATTGCTCGGGCGTCTCAGATTCCAACATTGCCCAATGCTCTTTTTCCCACGCGGCAAGCTCATCTCCAGACAAAGACGCACCCACACCGCGACATGCTTTCATTCTTCCGTGCCAGCTTTCCCTTGTAAAAGGAATCTTCACGTCGTATTCCTCATGGTCTTCCAAGTCGAAATACTTGTTTGCGACATCCGGCACCCAGATTGGATGTTTCGTCTCTCCCGCACCGGACCACTTGGGACTGTATTTCAAAACAATTTTCTCGCTCTTGCCGGCAATCTTGTCCTCAAAGGGAAGCCATGCCATGTAGAGAATCAAAAGTTTTCCGCCGCTTTTCAAAAGACGCGCAAACTCCGGCATAACTTTCTCATGGTCGAAATACCAGAAACACTGACACGCCGTAAGCACATCAAATGACTCCGATGGAAAATCTATTTTTTCCGCAGACACAGCCTGAAAATCAATATCCATGCCAGCTTCCTTTGAAAGCCGTCTCGCCTGCTCAATCTGCTCAGGAGAAATATCCGTTCCAGTCCATTTCGCACCGAAGCGATACATATTTCTTGGGAGCACTCCGGTTCCGGTTCCAAGATCAAGAACTTTTTGAGGAGCAACGCAAAGTCCCCTGTCCACAATCTTCTTATAAAAAATCTCCGGGTAAATGTCACGGAAGCGGGCGTAATCTGCCGATGTTCTTCCCCAGTCAAATGCCTTTCCTTCGTCAATTCTCTTGTCAACAATATCCATTTTATTCTCCCTTTTGTTTTCCTGCCATGCCCCAGTTTTCAAGAGGCGGCTCGTTGATGACTATGAACACATCCGTCGGTGCAATGCCAAGCGAGTCATGCAGTTTTCCAGTGATAGTCTCTATCGCCTTTCGTTTCTGCTCCTTTGTCCTTCCCGGAAAAACGGTAAGCTCTATAATCATAAAATCTTTCGTCTTTCCCTCGGGCAGTTCAAAATCTTCCGGGCTGATTTCCACAATACGCTGAAACCTGTCCCAGTCGGCAATGTCAAAAGATTCCATCAATCCCTCGTGTATATTAGTCAAAACTGACTTTTTATACTCGGGACTTTTTCCTTTAATCATCTCAACTCTTACAAGCGGCATTTAATCCTCCAAGTTCCTCGCGCAGTTTATTTTTCATATCCTCCAGTTCACTTTCAGTCGGACGGTTTTCATCCGAATACATTTTTTCCATCGGATACCACCAGACAGGACCCTTGCCGTTATTTCCATAATTTTCTATATCACCATTTCGTCTCGGATAAAGATGCCAGTGCAGATGCGCGTCTCCCATTCCGAGCAACTCATAATTCATTTTGTCCGGTTTGAAAACATTTGCAACAGCCTGCGCAACAATGCTCATCTCCTGAAGAAACTTCGTTCGCTCCTCCATGTCCAGCTGAAACAATTCCGTGTGATTGTGATTTTTATACAAAAATAAAGTGTAGCCGTAAAAGTGCTGATTGTCCCCAATCACAACATAGCCAGTCTCAAGTTCCTTTACAAAATACGGATTCGTCCCATTTTTTATCATATTGATTCTGTCACATATCAAACACATAATTTTCCTCCAGCAACTTCATGCTCAGAACTTGTACCGCATTTCCCTGTAGCGATTGTCTTTTTCCTTGAACCCAAGTTTCTCATAAATGCGATATCCGTCATTTGTGGCAGAAAGATCGATTCGTCCAAGCCCATGCTCCTTTCCATACGCAATTAGATTTTGCATAAGCTTCGTGCACAGACCTTTTCCTCTATACTCGTCCTCGGTAAACACACTCAAAACTGTTCCGTAAAATCCATTCAGCAAAACAGAATTCGCGGGCATTTCGATTATGTGAAGATAAGCGACCGAAACAATTTTTTCAGTATTTTTTTCCACATCTTTTGCGACAAAGGCTACAAGCTCAGTTCCAAGTTTGCGTCCAAAATAATCCCGGAGCTGATTTTCCATGCATTCTTTTTCATGCTCGCTTACACTTCCGAAATCATCCTTCATGTATGCAATCCTCATTCGGATAAGCTCATCAATATCATCCTTTGTTGCTTCGCCAAAAACAATGTTCATAATTTTCCTCCCACTCTATTCAAAAGCCATTTGGCCACACCATCATCCTCATTACTTTCTATGATTCCGGTCGCAATTTTCTTAAGTCCGTCCACAGCATTTGATACGGCATAGCACTCATCTGAAATTTCAAACATGGGAATGTCATTTATCGCGTCCCCGAATGAAATTACTTTTGTGCAGCCCCACATTTTTTTCAGCTTTTTGATTGCATTTGATTTTGTCGCAAGGGTCGGCATAATCTCGCACCAGTATTCGGGCCGGTAGAGTTCCTGCTGCATGGTGCAACGGTAGCGGCTGTCTTTTGAAAAAATCTCATAAACTCTCTCAAGCTCATCCTTTTCACCGATGCACGTAAAATAGAACATCTTGCCTTCATAAAGCGAGTCATCATTATCCACGGAGCGAAAACGCTTGTCTCCCTTTCTCACACTCAAATATCGCCTGATGCCGTCATTTTCAAATTTCGGAATCCACGAAACTTTTTCGATTCCTTCAACAAAAGAATAAACCAGCGGACTGATTTTGTGCTCGGTCAAAACGTCGCGGACATACTTTCTCTCTTCATCGGTAAAACCCTCTTCGGAAAGAATCTCGCCGGTTGACGGTTGAAAAATAAATGTTCCATTGTACGCGATGATTGGAATCTTCGTGGAAAGACCATTCGTCACCTTCGACGCAGACACCAGGGAGCGTGCAGTCGCATAAGTGAAAAGCATTCCCTTTTCAACCAGACTGTTGATAGTCTGAATGCTGAATGGATTAACGCTGTCATGCCTGTTCAAAAGCGTGCCGTCCAAATCAGTAACATAAAGAGTCTTCTCTTCAAGCACTTTTTCCATCAGATAGAAAAGTCCCTTGCGCCACGAAGTCTCTCCGGTCTTGTAATAGCCGGAATGTTCGTACAATTTTAGTGAATGCGGATTTTGACTGAACACATCAAGGCGAAGACTTTTAACTCCGAGGGAAAGCACTTCTTTTTCAATATGACTCAAAGTCGCCTTTGCAATTCCACGGTTTTGAAAATCTGGATGGACGCAGAGACGATGAACAACCCTCCACTCACCGTCGGATTTCCACTCGCCGTTTTTATATTCGTCATCACACTCTTTGTTGAGAGCATAGATGACCGCGATTCTCTTTTGATTTCCGCAATCTATAAGACCTGCAAAAAGAGATTTCGATTTTATGTCAGAAAGAAAATCCTCTCGCGCAGGATAGATTTCATCCCACTGGAAAATTTTCTGCCGGTCCATTTCCGAAATGGCAGCTTTTATGAGCACACAGATTTCATCCAAATCATTTTCCGTCGCAAGTCGGTATTCTATCTTTTCACACATCATCACTCCTCAACTTATCAACACAAATCATGCCTTAAACGAATTGAACCAAGCGCGTTCCTCAAATGTTTTTTTCTTCGGACAACCTGGCTCAGACTCAGCCTTACCAACAGGAAGAATGCACACAAGATTGTAATCCTCGGGGACATTCAAAATCTCCGCAATCCTGTCGCAGATTCTGTCCTCGTCGGTTATGTGTCCCTCGTACCAGCAGCTCTGATAGCCAAGCTCCACAATCGCAAGCAGCATGTTTTGTATTGCGGCGGAATAATCCTGAACGGCAAAACATCTGTCACGATACGCGTTTATATTTTGCGAAAGTACACAAATCAATGCTGGTGCCGTCTCGCACACAGGAGGCTCAATTACCGATTTAATTTTTTTCAGCGTCTCGGCATCATCAACACAAATCAAACTCGTTGTCTGTTTGTTGCATCCAGACGGTGCGGAAAGTCCTGCTTCAAGAATCGCAAGCAAATCCTCACGCGGTACCGGCTCCGCCTTATATTTTCCTCGGTAGCTTCTTCTGCTTTTTATTGCATCAAGTGTGTTCATTTTATCCCTCCGAAATAAAATCTTCTATCTCAAAGTCCCGCCGTGAAAAACACATTCGTAGACTTTTGTTTCATTCAAATAGATTTCCTCAAAACCCTGGAACCAGTTGAAGTCGCCGGTCACGCTGCATTTGTACGTGAACTCACCGGACTGATAAATCTCTGGTCCACGGTAGGGCATCTTTTTGTCCGCATGACGGAGAGCCTCTTTTAGAAAATCTCCGCTGAAACGGTCGTCAAGCACACGCCCAAGATAGTTCATCGCATACAATGCCGTTCCCTTTTTACAGACCGACTCCTCACCCGCAAACTGCTCGCCGCCCACATAAGTGTCGTGATAGACGTAATCTCCTTTTTCGTAGCGGAAATCATGGGAGGCAGGACGAGTGGACTCAACCTCATTCATAAAAGCCGCATAGGTGTTTACGTTGGCCTCTAATCTGAACGAAATCAACTCATCAAGATCCGTTATCCGTTCATTTGAAATATTCACGGCACAGTCCTGATCTTTCACAAGATAATCAACACTCACATTCATCAATGTGCTGATTTGAATCAAGTTGAAAATATCCGGGTAGACCTGACCGGACTCCCATTTTGCAACTGCCTGTCTGGACACATTCAGTTTTTCAGCGAGTGCTTCCTGAGTGAGTCCCCTGTTTTTTCTAAGAATCTGTAGCTTTTCCGAAAAAATCATAATCGTCTCCTTAAAATCATCATTTAGATTTCTTATAAAAACATCTTACACAAACAGGCGTAAGTTTTACATAAACCCGCAGTTGCATTTTTGCTACTTATGGGAACCTTATTTTATACAAGCACTTACTTCTATTTCCACTCATCCTTCAAAATCGAATAAAACATTCTGCCCTCGTATTTTCCTTTTCTGAAAAAATAATCGCGCAGGGTACCTTCATAGGTAAAGCCGCATTTTTCAATCACTTTTCTTGACGGTATATTTGCAGGTCGAACGCAAATCTGCACTTTATGGAAGTTGATTTTTTCAAAAGCAAATTTTATTGCAGCCTTTGTCGCTTCCGTCGCATATCCGCGTCTCTGAAAATCTTTTCCGATGCAATACTCAATCTCGCCGAAATGGTTGTTGTGATCCACAAGAAAATATGCAATCTGCCCGATGCACTCGCCGGATGACTTTTCAATTATCGCCCAGCGGAAATACACGCCGCTTTGATACGCATTGATATACTTGTCCAAAAGCCCCTTCACATCTTCCTTGGTTTTGTAAGATGGCTCACCATACATTTCCTGCACATAGTCATCCGAAACCCAGTTACGCATCATTGAATCGGCATCATCGTAAGTGAACTTCCGCATTATGAGCCTTTCGCTTTCAAAAGTTTCAGAGCCACATGGAAAAATGAATTCTTTCTTTTCCAAAATGATTTCCATGTCAACGCAAGTCCACGAACCAATTTTCAAATTGCAATTCCGTCTGCTGTATTCGCGGAAACCGGCGGCCTCATAACAATGTCTTGCACCGGGATTATTTTCAAACACACCCAAATCAATTCGCTGCACACCCAGATTTTTTTTCGCATATTCAATTCCGAGCGTGAGCATTTTCTTTCCAAGTCCCTTGCCTCTCAGTTCAGGATTCAAGATGACGAAACCAAAGCGAACCGATGTGTCGTCACCTTCATTCGGATAGCGGATTATAAAGTGTCCAAGAATATTTCCATTTTCATCTACCGCCGTGAGTGGAAAAAATCTTTTGCCCTCAAGCTGGGGCGCATAGCTTTCATTCATGTCATTTTCGGAAAGCGGAAATTTGTTGAATCTGTCGGAAGACCATTTGTACAGTTCTTCTTCCGTCCTGAGCCACTTGCAGATTGTCGCCGCGTCTTCACTTTTATATTCCCTCAAAATCATTTCCATTTTAAATCAACCTCGCTTTTGTTATTATTGATGCTCCTATTTCAAAATCTTAAAATGATTTTTCGTCGCTTTACCGTGTCCGTAATGCAGGGTTCTTTCTCCGAGCGACTTGATTTTTTCCGCAGTTTTTTTGATGGCATCCAAATCACTGTAGAGATGACCTGTGGCGGGACTTATCCAGTTGTCGAGCGCATCACCCACGAGCAAATCAGTTCCCCCAACATCAACTCCGATTGAGCCGTTTGTATGTCCGGGAAGCTCAAGGATTTTAGCATCAATACCGTAATCAGAAAGACTGTCTCCGTCGGAAACGTAAATTAGGTTCGAGGGCTTTTCAACTTTTGTTTCCCGCAAAACTTTCAATGACAATCCAAGGACAACGCGGCCAACCAATCCGTAAGATTTCAGAGGCTGTTTGTCAAAGCTGTCAAAGAGCTCCAGATCCGCCTTGTGAACTGCGACAGGAATTCCAAAATGATCTGCAATCTTCGCGGCATTCTCCGCATGATCAAAATGAACGTGGGTAAGGACAACAAGCTTCATATTATACTTGCTGCACTCACTTAAAACCATCTCATATCCTGGAGCGCTTGTCGTATCAACAAGAATGGCATCCTTTCCGTTTTCGACTATGTAACAGTTGTCAGTTCCGCATTTTATCCGATGTATTGTGTGCATTTTTCCCCCTTACACAATCTGATTATATCAGAAAGACGGAACAAATGCTATAGAAAAAATTGATTATTCGGTACAAACAATAAATCAAAACTTGTTGAAAAAAATGGACAGTTTATGATATAATGCGAATTACTTTTAGGAGAAATGTGATTATGAAAAAAATTAGAAGCGTAGCTTTTATAACATTGATGATGGCAACAGTTTTTAACTTTTCCGGCTGCTTTTTGATTGAGAACAAAATCATCGAGCTGGACCAAAATGTTGAGGAGGCACAGAGCAATATTGCTACTCAGTACGACAACAAGCTCCGCCGCATTCCAGAACTTCTTTCAACCGTAAAGGCATCGAAGAATGCTGAGATTGAGGCGATGATTGGAACCATTGAAGCACGTGCACAGGCAGCAGGTCAAATCAAGTTGGACGCAAACACAATTTCCAATCCAGAACAGATGGAAAAATTCCAGGAGGCACAAGCGGAACTTAACGCCGGTCTTGGTCGTCTTCTTGCGGTAAGCGAGCAATATCCTGATTTCAAATTCCCTGACCAGTTCACGAATCTTATGACCGAAATAGAGGGCGCAAACAACAGAATCACCGTAGCACAGACGAGGTACAACAAGGCAGTGAAAGAATTCAACACGTACATCCTCAGTTTCCCTGGAAAACTCTGTGCGAAAGATTATCCCAAGAAAGTCATGTTCCAAATGGATAATGTAGATGTTACAAAACCCGTCGGTGCAATGGAGCTCGACTTCAATTAACCCAGGATGATTTAAATGAAAAAGTTTCTAAAAAAACTTGCGGCAATTTTCGTTCTCTTCCTGATTTCTTTTGCGGCAATTCATGCGGACGAAAATCTTAAGTTGCAGAACCTAAATGATTCTCAGAAACACGAATCCAGCTCCGATGATTTTCTTGCATTTGATTCAGAAACAGAAAATTTCACAAAGGACAAAAATGGTCTATACAACTGGACCGGAAGTTTCGTGCTTGATACGGCAGGTCTCCTTTCCAAAGACGAGCGTATTACACTGAAAAAATTTCTTCGTGATTTGAACGACACAACAGGAATACAGATCGCGGTTCTGACAGTTCCGACAACCGACGGCGAAAACATACACGACTTTGCGGTACGGCATTTTGAGAAATGGGAGCTCGGACAGGAAGGCGTTGACAACGGTGTGATTCTGACCGTCGCATTCAATGACCACAGAATGGACATAACGACAGGAGACGGCGCGGAGTGCATACTGACTGACATTCTTTGCAAAAAAATTCTTGACAATGTTCTTGCCCCTGCATTGCGCGAAGGAAAAAATGGAGAAGGCATAATCAGTGCAGTGCACAATATGGCTGGCTTCCTCACGCAGGATAAATCGCTCGTCACTGTCCCGGCGCCACTAATGGATGCGGATGGATTTTACGAATGGGATGACAGCGGCATAATAGACGCTGCGGATGTGATAACAGAAGTCACCCGTAAAAGTATTTCCGAACTGCTTGCGAAAGTCAATGCCACGAATGAGACACAGATTGTTGTGCTTACCTTGCCTGATACGGGTGGAATAGACGGAGAACCCACTGCCGATGTGCTTAATCGATATTACAAAAGATGGCGAACTGAACACACAGGTCTTGATAACGGAGCGTTAATTGTCTATGCCCAGGACAAACTTCAGTTCAGCATGGGAGTGGGGCCTAATGCACAAAACCTGCTTACATCTGAGATGAACAGACAGATTGTGGACGATATTTTTGAATCCGCGCTTAATAACCATGAGCAAAACTGGGGCATACTAAAAGCCGTGGAAAAAGTGGCCGTAATCATCACTCAGGACGAGTCGCTTGTGCCTCAGACAAAAACTAAAGAAGGTTCTAACTGGATGGTACTTATACCGATAGCAGGATTGGTTCTCTTTGTTTTCTTCATCTGGCTGATAAACAAACTGATAGATATGAAAGAAAAGCGCGAAAGAGAAAAACGAAGGCAGGAAGAACAAAAGGCTTGGATGGCACTGTCACCCGAAGAAAGAAAACGAATAACCAAGGAGAGAGAAAAACAAAGAAAGGCCGCAAGCAGCTATTACTCAAGCCATTCACATAGTGGAAGCTCTTCTTCAAGGTCATCTTCGTCGAGTTACAGTTCATCAAGATCAAGCTCCAGCAGCTCACATCGTTCTGGCGGCGGTGGTCGCACAAGTGGCGGTGGAGCAAGCAGCAGCTGGTAGTAAACAAGGAAAAAAATATGAGAATTAAACATGGATTTTTAAAAGAACTTTTTATGCTCACGCTGATTGCCCTGTGCACAGCCAATGTTTTTTCACAGGATATGGCCGTTGAAAGCACAATCATGCACAAATATAAAAGGGACCAGCAGGGATTGTATGAATGGAACGGAAGCTTTGTCTATGACCAGGGAACCATGCTCTCACCAAAGGAGCATCGCGAGCTAAAATCGTTTCTTCAAAATCTGTACGACACAACAGGCATACAATTTGCAGTGATGACGGTTTACATCTTGGACGGGAAACCGAATGTGCATGAATATGCGGAACAGCATTTCAAAAAATGGAAGATGGATCAAAACGGAGACAAGAATGTAATCCTTGTGGTCGCATCCAATGCCATCTCGGAAGTTGAAGTCATCACGAGCGACGGAGCAAAAGACATTCTCACAAAAAAACTGTGCAATAAGATTTTTTCCAAAGTTTATGACAATGCTTTTATCGACAAGCACCGAGGCGAAGGAATAACCAACACGGTTAAAAACATGGTGGGAATTCTTACTAATGATGATTCCCTTGTCACGATAAAAAAATAAATGGAAACTCTGAACCTCAATCGATAAAAAATCAGGCGAGGAAATTTTTTATTGCGTTGAGAATATCGCTCAGGGGATTGTACATCCTTCGTGTCATAGGAACGCTGGTCGTAAAAATTTTTCCGTAGGCTTTTTCCACAATGCGGCGGTCAAGAACAACAATTGCACCCTTGTCGTCACCCCGGCGAATCAAGCGACCGAATCCCTGCCGGAATTTTATGACTGCCTGCGGAACACTCAGCTCCATAAATGACGAGCGGCCTTTTTTTTCAAGGGACTCGCTTCTTGCCTGAAACACGGGATCATTCGGAACTGCAAAAGGAAGCTTCACGATGATTACCTGACTCAGGCTGTCCCCCGGCACATCAACTCCTTCCCAAAAACTGTCGGTCGCAAAAAGCACGCTTTCCCTGTCATCCTTAAATTTCTCAAGCAAGCGGAAACGGTCGTCATCACCCTGCTTGTACACGTCGATCCCTGCCTGTATGAGCTGATTGTATGACGCGCTGTACGCATGACGGAGAGAATCGTAGCTTGTAAAGAGAACAAGTGTACGTCCACCAGATGCAAGAATCAGGCGAGGGACGACATCCTCAACGTAGGACTGGAACGCGGGATTGTCGGGAAACGGTGCGTCGGACGGCACTGCGAAAATTGCATTTGTTTTGTACGGAAAAGGAGAGTCAAAAACTTCGGATTTGAGTCTGGACTCCTCAACGAAAGCAAGACCTGTGCGGTGCATCCAATAATCGAAGGAGGTTCCTGTCCTTAATGTCGCGCTGGTACACACAACGGAACTCATCGGCTCAAAGACTCCCATGTTCATAAGAGGTGCAATATCAAGAGGTGTCTGCGTGAACTGGATGTACGTTAAAAAATCCTCGCCCGCTTTTTTCGGTGGGATCCTTGTTTTTTGCATCCAGAAAACGGTGTCCTCTTTTTCTTCCCACTCCACAAAATCCTTGCAGAGATGGAGCATATCATCAAGACGGCGCAAAACGGTTTTGGCCTCGAACACACAGGGAGCATCCTTGTCATCATCCGCAATGCCCTCAAGCACTTCCCTTGCAAGACTCGTGAACTTTCCGATTGACGCTCGAAGATTGTCCATGCCCTTTAACACAGCACGGAACCTTGGGTGTGTCGCGGATGTGAGGCGCGATGTAAAATCATTTTCCATTGCATCGGACGCAAGCTCTTCAAGTGCCGCCATGTTTTCCTTTATTTCCGTCACAGCCTCAGTTGAAGTCTCATAAAAATCATCCACGGATGAAAGAGCCGCAGCCTGAACTAAAAATCCAGCGATGGAGCCCCGGTGATTGCGGTACATCAAATTGATTTGCTTGAGCAGCTTGAAGCGGTTGATTGTCTCGCTGAAAAAAGATGTCGCGCTGTCCTCAATTCCGTGTGCCTCGTCAAAGACAATCCTTTTGTAGGGAGGGAGAACCGCTGTGTCCTCATACCCCGCTCCATTCATGCGGCTTTCAATGTCGGCAAAAAGCAAGTGATGATTCACCACAATCAGATTCGCATCGGCGGCTTCCTTTCGGACTTTCATAACAAAACATCTGTCGTGATACGGACAACGCGAGCCCATGCATCCGTCGCTTTCGGAGTTTACCCTTGTCCACACGGCATCCGGGGGCATAAAACTCAGGTCGGATCGGCTTCCGTTTTCCGTAGTCTTTGACCAAGCGTCAATGCTCTCAAGAACCGCGGGATCCTCCGTGAACATATCGATTTCGGAAAGAGCGTCGTTCATGCGTCGGAGGCAGAGATAGTTTTGTCTTCCTTTCAAGAGGATTGCCTTGATTTTTTTTCCGACGATTTTTTGTGCGGCAGGAATATCCTTTTCAACAAGCTGCTGCTGCAAGTTGATTGTACCGGTTGAGATTACCACACGCTCTTTGTTTTTTACCGCCCATAATATGGAAGGAATCAGATAGGCATAACTTTTTCCGACTCCGGTTCCGGCCTCAAACGCGGCAATCTTTCCACCGTTAAACGCGGACGCAACATTTCTTACGAGCGAGATTTGTGAGGGTCGCTCCTCATACGCGGGATTTTTTTTCGCAAGGGGACCGGTGGATGAAAGGTAAAACGCTGTGTCATCCTCATCAAGCACTTCAAGGATTTTTGGACGCACAGGCTCCACAATCACGTAGACATCGGAAACCTCATTGTTCACGATGTACGAGCCGACACCCATTTCCATGTAGCTGGACGCAACTTCCATATCCGCGTCGGATGGCTGGAGATTACCGGACGGATGATTATGAATCACCACATGACCGGCACCCTCGGAGATTTCACCATCGGGATTTTCAGAGGTTTGATTTTCATCAATCACATCACGGTTCATGGCACCATTTACAAGCACCATGCCGGAATTTCCACGCGCACCGACTTTCACGCTGATTACGCGGCCGTCTGCGTTTATGGTTCCAAGCCAACAGACTTCGTTACCGGAAGCCTCCTGGACATCCCTCCGCATTGCCGTGATGATTGACTGTGTAAACCTCTGATGAATGTCCATCGAATCAATTCCCGCTCAATACAATCTGCTCAGAAACTATAGCTTTCGGCTTTGGGCGCAGAATTTTTCAAGGGTCTCAATCTGGACTTGCGTACATTCGGGAGAAGGTCCACCTGTGGTCTTTCGTCCTTCCATGCATGCCCTGGGTGTGATGAGCGAATAAATGTCATCGCAGATTAAATCAGACGCTTCCTTGAGCTTTTCTATCGGCAGATCCTCAATGCGGGAAAGCCCGGAGTCAATGGCCATGCGAACACATTTTGCTGCGACACCATGAGCGGTTCTGAAAGGCATTCCCTTCCGCACAAGATATTCGGCCACATCGGTTGCGTTTGCAAATCCACCCTCGCAGCTTTTTTCCAGATTCTGAACGTTCCATCTTGCCGAAGAAATCATCGCGGTAAAAACCGTCAGATTGTTTTGGACTGTGTCGAGGGCATCAAACAAAGGTGCCTTGTCCTCCTGCATGTCTCTGTCGTAAGCAAGCGGAAGTCCCTTTACCATTGTGAGCAAATTAATCAGGTCGCCGTAAACTTTTCCGGTGCGTCCGCGAATCAGCTCTGCAAAATCAGGATTTTTTTTCTGCGGCATGATGGAGCTTCCGGTTGACCATCTTTCGCTCAAATCAATGAAGGAAAATTCGGTGGTGGACCAAAGCACGATTTCCTCACACATGCGGCTCAAGTGTGACTGGAGGATTGCAAAGTCCGACGTGAACTCAAGACAATAATCGCGGTCGCTTGATGAGTCAAGGGAGTTTTCGGTGACTCCAGAAAACCCAAGCTCGCGGGCAACCATGGCACGGTCAAGGGGCAATGTGCTTCCCTGCAATGCTCCACTACCGAGCGGTGAAAAATCAACGCGCTTCAAACTGTCCTCAATGCGGGACCAGTCGCGGCGGAGCATAAATGACCAGGCGAGCAAATGCTGGGCAAGGGTTCCGGGCTGTGCGTGCTGCATGTGAGTGTATCCGGTAAGGAGAGTCTCTTTGTGCTGCGACGCAATTTTCACGAGGGTTTCAATCAATGTGATTATGCTGTCCTGCACGGTCGGAATTACACGGCGGAGATAGAGCCTTTCGTCCAATGCAATCTGGTCGTTGCGGCTTCTTCCCGTGTGGAGTTTTTTACCAGCCTCCCCGATTCTGTCGGTCAAGGTCGCCTCAACAAAGGAATGAATGTCCTCGGCGGAATAGTCGATGGGAAGTTTTCCGTCGCTCAAATCTTTTTCAATGGATTCAAGTCCCTGCACGATTGAACGAGACTCTTCCTTGCTGATGATTCCCTGCTCACCGAGCATCTTTGCGTGTGCGATGGAACCGTGGATGTCATCAAATGCCATGCGCTCGTCAACATAAATCGAGGTTTCAAATTCTACGGCAGCCGCATCGGGTCCCTCAGCAAATCTTCCGCTCCAGAGTGCCTTGTGGTTGTCGCCGGTAATCGCGCTATGTCCTTCCGCCGCATTATTTTTCTGAGACATTGCTTTCTCCTTAGTCTTCATTTCTTCTGTAAATCTTTGAGTACCATGCAAGTTCCGAAGCCCCGCGTGAGTCCATCATGTCATCGCCCATGCGCCAGCTCCAGTTTGAGCCTGTGGTTGAGGGTGTGTTCATCCTGCCCTCCGCCCCCACGCTGTAAACGTCCTGCAATGGCACGATGCATGTGTCGGCGACTGATGAGAATGCGGATCGGATCATCGTGTGCGCAATGGTCATGTCGTCAACACCGTCGTAGAGATTGTAATAAGCGCAGAGATTTTTCTTCACTCCGTCGCCCGAAGACTTGAGCCATCCCATGGTCGTGTCGTTGTCGTGAGTTCCGGTGTAGACCACGCAATTTGTGTTAGAGAAATTGTGCGGCAGATAGGCGTTTCTTGAGCTTTCAACCGACCACTCATCCCCGCTGAACGCAAACTGCAAAATCTTCATGCCGGGGAATCCAACAGCGTCGCGAAGTTTTTCCACCGTGGGAGTGAGAATGCCCAAATCCTCCGCAATAATCGGAAGCGTGCCAAGCTCAGCCTTGATTGCCTTGAACAATGCGGTACCCGGTCCCTTGCACCATTTGCCGCCGATTGCATTTTCCGCACCAAAGGGAACCTGCCAGAATTCATCGAAGCCACGGAAATGGTCAATTCTCACGATGTCCACAAGACGGAGCATGTTCTTGATTCTGTCAATCCACCAGCGGTAGGAAGTCTTTTTCATCGCGTTCCAGTCGTAAAGAGGATTTCCCCAAAGCTGGCCGGTCTCGCTGAAATAATCCGGGGGAACACCAGCGCAGGATTTCTGCTTGAGAGTCTTCGTGTTGAAAAGGAAGAGCTCCTGATTTGACCAGAGATCGGCGGAATCAGCTGCGACAAAAATCGGGATGTCACCGATGATTTTAATATTCTTTGAGTTGGCATAATCCTTGAGTGCCTTCCACTGAACCGAGAAGAAAAACTGGATTACCTTTATCTGCTCAATGTCGGACGCATTTTCGGAGTTCCATTTTGCGACGGCGGCACTGTCACAGGAAGCGAGGTCCTTTGGCCAGAAACGGTTCCACATGCTCTTCGCGCCCTCGACTTTTTCTTCCTGAGCTTTTTTGTCGTAAAACTTTTTGATGCTCATAAAGGAAGCGAAACTGTCCAGCCAGTTTGACTGCTCGCTTTTGAATGTCTCGTAAGATTTTTTGTCGGAGTCAGAAGCGTGTGAAAGGAAATACTCTGCGGCGGAATAAAGCACGGGAGTCTTCCACCAGACCACGGAACCAAAATCAACGGGCCCCTCGCTCTTGATGTAATCCGGGGGAACAATTGAGCTCCTTTCTGCCCAGCCGCGCTCCACCAAATCATCCAAATCAATCAGCAGGGGATTTCCGGCAAAGGTTGAAAAACTCGCATAGGGACTGTCGCCATAACCGGTGGGTCCCAAGGGAAGAACCTGCCAGAGAGTCTGTTTTCCCTCATGCAGCCAGTCCACAAATTTAAACGCGCTCTTTCCCAGCGTCCCGATTCCAGGAGTTCCCGGAAGTGATGTTATGTGCAAAAGCACACCGCTCTGTCTTTTTCCCATAATAATTCTCCTTGCGTAAATATTTTACAATATTTATGAGAATCAAGCAATACACTAGAGTTGACAAGTGGAAAATTTGGGGTTATTCTGATTGTATATATTTTGAGGAGGGTTTTATGGCAGATGTGGAATGCAGGATGTCCAACGCAAAACTGAGGGTCTATGGGAAAGACGGGAAGCCGCTCGGTGGTGCGAAGGTCACGGTAAATCAGATTGGACACGAGTTTCTTTTTGGATGCGGTGCATTCGAGTCGATTCCATACACAAGCGGATTTATTCCAAAGGAACTGAATCTTTCCGACGACCAAAAAGAGGAATTCCGCAAAAAACAGGAAGACAGGATGCAGAAATGGCTCGGTCTTTTTAACTACGGCACGCTTCCGTTCTACTGGGGTGGATTTGAGCCCGAGGAAGGAAAGCCCAACACCGAGGTTCTGAAAAAAGCCGCCGAATTCCTTAAGTCAAAGGACGTGGCCATAAAGGGACATCCGCTCTGCTGGCACACTGGATGCGTACCCTGGCTCATGAACTACGACAATGCGACAATCCTCAAAAAGCAGCTTGAAAGAATCCACCGTGAGGTTTCCGGCTTCAAGGGGCTGATTGACATGTGGGACGTGATAAATGAAGTCGTCATCATGCCAATCTACGACAAATACGACAATGCCATAACCAGAATCTGCAAGGAAAAAGGACGCGTGGCTTTGGTCAAGGAAGTCTTTAACGCGGCTCAGGAAAGCAATCCAGACGGAATCTTCCTTATAAATGATTTCAATCTCTCATCAAACTACGAGATTCTGATTGACGGATGCCTCAACGCGGGAGTTCCAATCAAGACGATCGGGCTCCAGTCCCACCAGCATCAGGGAGTGTGGAGCGAGGAAAAGACCAACGAGATTCTTTCACGCTTCGAGCATTTCGGACTTCCCATCCACTTTACCGAGAACACCATTGTCGCAGGTCCCTTGGTTGATCCTTCCATTGACGACCTTCAGGACGCACACTACGACGATGACGCGGCCACACCGGAATACGAGCAGAAGCAGGCAGAGTCCCTTGAGGCAATGTACAGACGGCTCTTTGAAAATCATCCGCTTGTTACCGCCATCACAAACTGGGACTTCGGCGACGGAGCATGGCTTAACGCACCCAGCGGCGTAATCAGAAAAGACGGTTCTCTGAAACCTTCCTATAAAACACTGCAAAAGCTGATTAAGGAAGAATGGCATACGAAGCTTGAGGTTCAGAGCGACTCGGAGGGCTACATCAGCATGAAGGGCTACAGGGGGAAATACGAGCTTTGCGCGGGAGATAAAAAAGGAGTGTTTACTCTGGGTAAAAACAGCGGCGAGATTTCGGTGCAGCTTGAGTAGAAAAACCGGTCTGTAATTTTTTTTTACTGCGAACCTTGTTTTTTGTTCTAAAAAGCATTATGATAGTAACTATGGGTGATGAAATATTGTTTTACATTTTGTCAGCTATTCATCACTCATTTACAGGTCTAAGACCTATTGGAGGTTACTATGAATGTATCAAAGAAAATAATACTCGCACTTTTGATGGCAGGTTTATCTTGCAATCTTTTTGCGCAAATTGTAATTGACAAGGATGAAGTCTCTCAAGGACTAAAGGAATTTGCCGAAACCCTGCTCTTCACAGTCCCTGAGGCAGCCACACAGCAAAATGTCTGGTCCGACGCATACATCGGAAACATCTATCCGAACATCAACAAGCACTTCGGATTCGGTCTCACGCTTGGAGGAACAGCAATTGACATGAGCGGATTCAAAAAGGCCGCCGACACCATGATTGGAGACTACAATTCCACAGCAGATTTGCTTTCTTCAATACCCAATCTGGACATACCAAACCTGGATTTTGGAAAGATTCCAGAGAAATTCATCATACCGACAGCATCCGTTGACATAAGAATCGGTGGATTCGTGCTTCCATTTGATTTCGGGCTCTGCGCCATGATGACAAACCCGTCCATTTTCAAGGTAAAACTTGACGACCCGAAATCTGTTTACGACATGAACCAAGCCATAAATTTCAACTTCCTCGGATTTAACGGCTCCATTGACTATCTGACCATCGGTGGAGACATCCGCTACCGTTTCTACGAAGGAAGCCTTGTAATGCCTATGATTTCCCTCGGAATCGGCTACACCTACACAAAGGGTAACTTCAAGGTAGGAACAACCAGCGAGGAAACATTAACAGTTGGCGGATCCTCATACGGTGTCCAGACTACTACCGCCGACATGGCAATGGGATTCGAGACACAGGTTTTCTATCTCCAGGCACAGGTCTCAAAGAGTTTCGGCATTGTAACGCCGTTCATTGGTGCACGCGGACTGCTTTCCAACACAAAAACCACTTATGCATGGAACTACAAGACAGAAAATGAGACACTTGGCATATCTGTAGCAGACGGAGATTCAGGCTATGTAACAGCAGACAAGGCCACCGAAAGCTATGATGAAATCAAAAACGGACTCTGGAACCTCAAGGGAATCCAGCCGCAGGTTTATCTCGGACTCAGCTTCAACGCGGGAATCTTCCAGTTCACCCTCAGCGGATGCGCAGACTTGAGAAGTTTATTCGACAAGGTAAACTACGACGAGTTCATCTACAGCGGAGCCCTCTCAACCCACATCAAGTTCTAAGATCTCCATTCTCTCAAAAAACATTAAACCTGTTCTGGAATCTCGCTTTCAGGACAGGTTTAAATATCCACTTGAACAAAACCTCCGTTCTGATTTATAATAAATGTAAAAATAGGAGTAAAAATATGGTATGGGTTATTGGGGCAAGCGGAATGCTTGGTCAGGAAGTATGCAGACAGCTTACACAGATGGGTCTGGCTTGGATTGGAAGCGGTTCCGAAGTTGACATCACAAAAGCAGAGGATCTTGAGACATTTACTCAATCACACGATCAGTCAGCCAACAGAACAGGATATTCCGTGGCAAAAAAGAAGGTTCCTGCCAAGATTGAGTGGGTCATAAACTGTGCGGCCTATACCGATGTGGACGGAGCCGAGGACGACGCCGAAAAAGCGATGAAAGTCAATGCCGAGGGAGCCCTTAACATTGCTCGTGCCACAAGAAAAATCGGTGCGAAATTCATCCATTTTTCCACAGACTATGTTTTTGACGGCATGGCAAAATCACCATATTCAGAAGACAATCCAAAAAATCCAATAAATGAGTACGGAAAGTCAAAGCTCGCGGGAGAAGAGGCCATACAGAAGGAAATGACCCAGTACTACATCATCCGCTCCTCATGGCTCTATGGATTCGACCGTCCCAACTTCGTCTACAAAATGATTTCGGAAATGAAACTGAACGACACCGTGCAAGTCGTAGCGGACCAAAAGGGTTCCCCCACTTTCGCAGGAACACTTGCATCAGTCGCAATCAAAATCATGCAGACATCCATGAACGCCCATCACCTCTTTGGAAAAAACGCGGCAATCCCTTATGGAGTCTACCACTATGCTGATGCCGGCGAAGCCACATGGTTCTCTTTCGCCGAAAAAATATATGCGCTCGCAAAAAAATACAAGAAGATTTCAAACAACTGCCGCATAAGTCCCATCTCAAGCGCGGACCTCGCATTGAAAGCGACCCGACCGGCATATTCCGTTCTGAGCACAGAAAAACTCACGTCATTTATGAAATTCAAGGTTCCTTCGTGGGAAGACAGCCTGGAGAAATTCATAAAATCTGATTTGTTCAAGCCTCAGGACTAATGCAAGGGCAGCAAAGTAAATCGATTTCTCAAAAAAACACCAACTCAACCAATGGTATGTTTAAATTTTCATTGACTCAGCCTATAATTTTAGCATGAAAGGAGGCAAAACTTATGGATTTAATCAAAATCGGAAAGTTTATAGCTAACTGTAGGAAGGACAAAAATCTGACCCAGGAGCAGCTGGCGGAAAAACTCTATGTTACCGACCGTGCAGTCTCAAAATGGGAAAGAGGACTGTCTTTGCCGGATGCTGGAAAAATGCTGGACTTGTGCGGCATTTTGGAAATTAACGTCAATGAACTTTTAACAGGAGAAAAGATTGATATGGAAAACATGAACAAAAAATCAGAGGAATTATTGGTTGAGATGACAAGGCAGGAGCAACTCAAAAACAAAAAGCTCATAACAAGCATGTACATTATGACAGGAAGCGCCGTGATTTTCTATATCGGCATTATAGGTCTTGCAAGTCTGACACTAAAAGAAGGGCCGCTTTTTGGTGCGATAATCTGTGCCGCAACAGCTCTGTTGGTGTTTATCGCCTTCTATGGACTCAAGCTGGAAGTCGATGCCGGGTACTACGAATGTGCAAAGTGCCACCACAAGTTTACGCCCAAGAATTATTTTGTCGCAATGTTCGCGCCCCACCTCAACACAACCAGATTCATGAAATGCCCAGAGTGCAAAAAATACAGCTGGTCAAAAAAAGTGATGAGCAAAGACTAAATCAATGCAGCCCTTCATCTTGCATTCCACAGGATAAAGGGCTCTTTGTTAAAGTCCAAATCAGACCTCACCGTCCATGTAATACTCCACGACTTCCTCCAGACTCCGCTTTGAAAATCCGTTCGCAATGGACTTTCTTTCGTAAAGCTCAGCCTGTTCTTTATCTCCTTCCAAAGTGTAAATCAGATAGAGCAATTTGATTGAGGGAAGAAAATCGTTTTTCAGCTCAAGACATTTTTTTGCAGACTCAGCCGCGTTTTCGAAATCACCATTTTTGAAATATGCGCTCGCAAGATTGTTGTATGCAATGTAGTTGTCCCTGTCATAGTCAACGGCCCGCTTACCTACAGCCAGAGCCTTTTCGAAGTCCCCGCAATCCTTGTACAAATCCGAAAGATTGGAAAACACACGGGTGTCCGCAATACCAGAGCCAATCATTTCCTCATAGATTTTCTCCGCATTTTCGCTGTCACCGATATCAGTGTAATTCAGCGCAAGAAAAATATTCACGCAGTATCTTTCCGCACTCGTCCTGCACAAAGGTTTGATTGTCTTTAACCCAACGATGGATTTTTCAAATTTGTCCTGATTGTAAAACCGCACCGCCATCAAAAATATACGCAGAGTTTTTTTATCCTCCGAAAAAGCCTCCCCGATTATATCCGCATAAAAGTTCTTGTAGTA
>JAEEYO010000026.1 GCA_016288205.1 Treponema sp.
AAGACATAAATGCGGTAAGTAGAATGCCTTGGAACTATACCGCCGCCGTCTATGACTCTGACACTCACACTCTGTATTTTTTTGAGATTGATACATAGACGATATCGGTCTTGAATCTGTTGAATCTGTTCAGTGCACAAGCGTTGACTTTTACCGCATGGGTGTTATAATTGAATTATATTGACAAAAGGATGGTTAAAAAGTGAAAAAAGTTCTGAGTGTTGTGCCAGCATTTGCGGCCGTAATTATACTGACAATAATACTAGTCTCACATAAATCACAGTCAAAGAATCTGCCAAAGCCAAAACAGATTTTAGAAAACTCCAACATTTTAGTCGAAGATTATTGCTATGGCATTCTTCCTGAAGATTTTGACGGAAACACGATTCTTTTTTCGGTTTACAAGGACGGAAAGCTTATGGATAGTGTCCGGGTTAAAAAACTGATAAAGGATATTGATGGATTCAAGAAAGAAAATAATGATGGCAACACATATTTTATCGGCAACCTTTTGTCTGTCTTTGAAGACGGCCTTATTTTGGACATGGGCCAGGAATTGATGTGGTATGATTTTAAAACAAAGAAATTTTATTCTTCAAATGAAGAGGAAACCGCCAAGAAAATAGACAAACTGTGCCGTAAGGAATTAGATGATCTTTTGTCCGCCACACTCCCATTTGTGCAGGATGAAAAGGACAGGGGAATGATTTTGCAGATACAGGATTCAATACATTCAGAAGCACATGAAAACTTGAACTATCGCTACACCCACGCATATTTAAAGATCGCGCATGAAAACCTGATAAAGGCCTGGTACTCTTATAAAACGGATTCAATACCACACATCAATCTTTTCATACTGATGGAAGATTCTTCGCTTCTTATGGACATATATGGCGGCGGCGACAAAAAGGCAATGGAAGAACAGGGACGTCCGACTTATGACTTTGACCCCTCAAGATATTACAGGTTTTATCCCAAAACCGGTGAGCTTTCTTCTGGTGATTTTTATTGGGAGTAGGAGGAATAATAAAGTTGAATTTAAGAACAGTCATTATCGCAGTAACAGCTGTTACATTTTTACTGAGCTCATGCAACAAGAATAATTCTTCAGGATCCGAAAGTCTTGCAGAAAAAAGTCATGGCAGAGAAGAAACTAATGATTCTTCAGAGAATGTAAACGCACTTTCTTTTGACAACAACAACGAGTCAGCAGCTTACAATAAAACAAGTATTGAAGGAAATAAAGAACAAGGAAAAACAACAATTCAAATCATTGAGGAAAGAATCAAGGCAATTGGTTATCAGAGTGATGACCCTCTAAAAACCAACTATACCGGACCCTACGATGGCTGGTATACATGGCATACCAGGGAAAACAATTACGATATAAATGACAAAACACTTTCAAAAGAAAAACTCGTCTCTACTCTTTGGCTTTTGGATGACGAGTTAAACAAATCTTACAGACTTCTTTTTTATTCTGATGATTACTTTAAGATGGGATCTCATTATGTAGGAGTAGATGCATTCGGAAAATACAAAATCGAAGACGGCAAAGTGATTCTTTATGATTATGATCATGTTCAACGGGATTTTTATGACAAAATGTTTAGCAGCGAAGAAGTCATAGGTGAATTGAAATTTGAAAGTGACAGTTTTCTTGTTGATAATGAGCTTTTATTTAATGGCGTAAGATTTATTCCTAATGGCTGTCCAAAACTAGATGGCTCACATGCACTTATAGACGGAATCAATGCAATTGCTGTAAATTTAAAAGTAGTTTTGACCGACAACGTAAAATTCCGTACCGAGCCAAACACGAATTCAAAAACCATAGTTCCAGAAATCTATGAGGAAATCTTCCATAACGAACCAAATTGGAGGATGCCTGATTGCCTTGTTAAAGGCGAAGTTCTTACACTATATGCACGCACAGAAAACCTGGAAACAATCGATGGAGAAACGGCATATTGGTATTACACAGGAATGCCAACAATCGCAAGCTACTATGACTTTGGCTGGATTTTCGGAGCTTGGCTTGAAGATTACGACGAAACCAAAAAAGATGAATACTTTGAAATGAGAAGAAAGTATTTTGAATAGGGTCGTACGCGCAGGATTTCTTTTGTGCTCGCCATTGCAATTATCGCACTAGTTATAGACCTGCTCACCTTCCTGTTAAAATAGGATTAGAGCATAAAAAAAGCCCGCCTTGCAGCTACCAACTCTAGGCGGGTTTCAATCTTGCTTAACGGAGGCGGTCGCTCGATGTTAGCGTCCCCGTTTCTTTAAATATACACTATCCGAGCTCTTTTGTCAATTTTTTGACCTGATTTTGCCTACATTTCTTTTTCGATAAACTCTTCAATTTGTGGCAGGAGTTTCGTGCGGAGTTTGTCCTTTGCCTCCATAACCGTGGTGGACGCATTTCGCAAGAACAGGTCTGCCGGGTGGATTTTCAGGGCGGCGGCGATGTTTACTATCATCTCGAAAGAAGGTAATGTCTTTCCGCATTCTATACATCCGATTGTTCCTGTAGCACAATCACAGATTTCTGCCAACTTTTCCTGAGAAATACCCTTTTCTTTTCTATAAGATTTAAGATTTGCTATAAAAACATCCTGAAATTCCATATTTTGTTATTTTAAACAAGAATTACCCCTTGTTTTATTCATTAAAAACTGTAAAATATAAATAAATACAGTTGACAACTGTAAACAATCTACTTTTATTGCTTAAACAAGGAATAACATCATGTCCACAAACATTTCAGGCGAAAAGCGAGAAGCCTTGCTTTCAAAGATTGCACAGATAAAAACTTTCATCGAAAAGAATGCGGAAGATAAAAACGCCACACAACTGCTGGGGTATCTCGGTGATTTGTCCCGGGAAGTGAACGGCAAGAAGTACGGCCTTGTCTTTGAAGAGCATCGCGAAAATATTGACGAACTATTGGATGAAAATGCTCCTGTGTTTACGGAAGAAAAAAAGCTTTTCGTGGACAACGGCGGCGAGCTGAACTTTTTGCTTGAGGGCGACAACCTTGCAAGCCTTAAACTTTTGGAAAAGACCCACCGCGGAAAGATTGACGTGATTTACATTGATCCGCCGTATAATACGGGGAACAAGGATTTTATTTACGATGATGATTTTGTGGATTCCAACGACCAATTCCGACATTCCAAGTGGCTTTCCTTCATGGAAAAAAGATTGCAGATTGCGAGAGAACTCTTAAGCGAAAAAGGAGTGATTTTCATTTCGATTGACGACAACGAGCAGGCAAGTTTGAAAATGCTTTGTGATGAAATATTTGGGGAAAATAATTTTGTCGCAAAATTTGATTGGAGAAAAAAAACTGGTGCAAATGATGCAAAAGATATAGCCATTGTAACAGAATCGATAATCCTATTTGCAAAAAATAAAATTGCCTGCATCGAAAACGGTATTTGGAATAGAGATACAGAATCCATTGATAATGAAAGATATAAATTTGAAGATGAATTTGTAAAAGAACGTGGAAAATTCTATTACGACACTCTTGATAGGGGAGGATTACAATATTCAGATTCTATGAATTATGGAATCGAAATGCCTGATGGAAAACTATTGTTCCCTAATGGGCGTTCGTGTTTCGAAAATGATGGCTGGATATGGAAATGGGGAAAAGAAAAAGTTCAATGGGCCATAGACAACAAATTTGTAGAATTTACAAAATCTTCAAAAAATTCACATACAGCTTATACAATAAAATATAAAGTTTATGAAAAAGTTGATAATGAAGGAAAACCTCGCGATAAAAGGGGACGTGCGTTTATGAATTTAATTACATCACCCATTAATCAACAAGGTAACGGCGAAATAAAAGATTTATTTGGAAATAATCCTTTTTCCAATCCTAAACCAATTGGACTTATAACCTATTTATTGAATACTACAAATCTAAATTCCGCCACTGTCCTCGATTTTTTCGCCGGCTCTGGAACAACCGGGCATGCAGTCCTAAAACTCAACGCGGAAGACGGTGGTCACCGCAAATTTATACTCTGCACCAACAATGAAAACAACATTTGCCGGGACATCACATATCAGCGGCTAAAAACCGCAATCACAGGAAAGCGTAAGGACAAGTCAAAGTATTCGGACGGTCTCCCCGGCAGCCTAAAATATTTCAAGACCGACTTTATTCCCATCAGCGAAAAAATGTATTACGAATATGCGGACGAACTCTTGCTGCATGTTCGCGAACTTGTGGAATTGGAAAATGCGGTGAACTTTGACAAGGACGCAAGCGTTGCAATCGTGCTGGACGATGACGAGATGGAGGTGTTTATAAAAAGGATTGTCGGATCATGTCCGACAATGACAGTGGACAGTCCAATAAAAACACTTTACCTGGGGCACGATGTCCTTCTTTCTTCAAAACAGGAACGAATCTTAAAGGTACACAACATCAGCGTAAATGTGATTCCCGATTACTACTACAGGGAACTGGCATTATAGGAGGAGCAACAAATGGACTTATTGAATTTTCAGCGGAAGGCAATCGCACGGCTCCAAGCGGCAATAGAAAATGGAAAGCAGGAAATCATTTTAAAATCATGTACCGGAAGTGGCAAGACAATCATGCTCACACACTTTATGGATGAATACCTAAAGAGCCACGCAAACACGGTTTTCATCTGGTTTACTCCGGGCAAAGGGAATCTGGAGGAGCAGAGCAAGACGAAAATGGATTTGTACATCCACGGTTCTCAGACAAAGCTCCTTTCCGACGTGATGACAAGCGGCTTCTCTGAAAACGACTGCTGCTTCATCAACTGGGAGCTCTTGAATAAAAACGACAATGTGGCGGTTCGTAACGGCGAGCATACAAATTTTATCGAGCACATCCAAAAGGCAAGAGATACCGGCCTGAGTTTTATCCTCATAATCGACGAAAGCCACATGAACGACAGCAAAAAGTCTGCGGTAATCATAAACTATTTCAAAGAAGGCGGGGCTTCCATTCCCATAATCCGTGCAAGTGCAACACCGAATAATTTTGACGAAAAGAATCCGAATACAGAGCTTGTTGAAGTTGAAGAAAAGGATGTGATTGAAGAAGGCCTGATCAAAAAGATGCTGATAATCAACGAGGGCTTTCCCATCACGATTCTGACAAACGAAATCACCGAGCTTGAAGGAGAATCCCAGGTATCTTATCTTTTGAACAAG
>JAEEYO010000027.1 GCA_016288205.1 Treponema sp.
AAACTCCACCATGCGGTCGGCATAAAAGTTGGAGATTCCGATTGCCTTTAAAATTCCTTTTTCATAAAATTCTTCAAGAGCGCGCCATGCACCGTAAGCATCACCAAAAGGCTGATGAAGAAGCATGAGGTCAATGTAATCAGTCTTGAGTTTCTTAAGCGATTCTTCCACCGACTTCTTGCACGCCTCGTAGAAAATCCAGCAGCCTCCGCGCCCCACATGGGCGGGATTTTCGCCCTTGTATGACGGATTCCAGCAGCGTTCGCCCACATTTCCGCTCATGCCTAGGGTGCATAGCGAATATACACCTTGATTTTCTTTCAGAAATATTGTAATGTTTAGTAAGGTTTTAAGGTTATAAAAATGAATGCACAGGTAACATTATCAGAAGCATCAAGTTTTCTCGGTGTAAGTAAAGCAACTCTTCGAAATTGGGATAAAGCAAAAAAACTGACGGCAATCCGCAACCCAAACAATAGCTATAGAATGTACAATCTTGAGGAGCTTGTAAAATTAAAAGGTGAGTATTCTGCGCAAGAAAGCCAAACCCGGCAGAAACAAGACACGGCAAGAAAAATAAAACTTTCTTTTGCTAAAGTACAGTCTATCTTGAGAGATGAACTTTCTGACAGCAATATCATTACTCGTTTTGATGAAATTTCTAAGCTCCTTTTTGTTGAATTCTGTGCGAAAAGGGAATATATACATTTTAATTGTGAAGACAGTCTATTCTCTGACTCTGAAATTGAATTTTCGGAAAAAATTCAAAATATATATTCAGAATTATTAAAGGCCAATGAAGTCATTGTACCAAATGGCTATGAAAAAATAAATCTTCCTCCTGCCGTCCTTTGTAGATGTGTACAAGAATTGAATAAAATTGATTTTTCCAATTCGCCAGTCGATATAAAGGGACTCGCTTATGAGGAAACATTAAAAGATACTTTTGATAAGAATGCAAATCAGCAATTTTTCACTCCTTATCAGATTGTAGATTTTATGGTTAAACTGATGAAACCTTTCCTAAAAGGTGTGATTTGTGACCCAGCCTGCGGAACTGGCGGTTTTCTCATAAAAGTTGCTCGTTCGGTTACTGATTCAAAGCTTATTGGAATGGAAATAGATGAGAGACTTGCTTGGATTTCAACGATGAATTTATTTGCCCACGAAGCAAAGGATTTTTCTGTGAAATATCTGAAGAATGGAGGCAGTTTGGGCAGAGACTCATCAGTTTTTTTTAACAGTGTGGATTCGATTCTGACAAACCCGCCTTTCGGAAGCGATTATTCAGACCAAAATATTTTAAATCTGTTTACATTGGGAAAGAATAGGACTTCTCGACGAAGAGGGATCCTATTCATTGAGCAGTCATACAATCTTTTAAAACCAAATGGAGTGGTGGCAATAATCATTGATAGGGGGGTCTTAAACTCCAAACAAAATTCTGATGTGCAGAATTTTATCCTAAGCAATTTTGATATTCTTGCGATTATAGATTTACCCGAAACGGCTTTTATGCCTTATGCAAATGTTCTTGCTTCAATTTTGGTATTGCAAAAAAAACTAATGGATTCAGGCCATAAGAAAACTTTCTTTGCAAAAGCTGAAAAAATTGGAAGAAAACCGAATGGTGAGGATGATATTATTTATAAGCCTGACGGAACGAAAGAACTCAATTCTGATTTCAATGCAATTCTTTCAGATTGGAACAATTATCTGAATGATAAACCAATCATTAACAACAAAAATTGCTTTATCGCAGATATTCATTCAAATATTGCAGAAAGAAAAAGTTCTAGGCTTGACTATATTTTTCATCACCCGTTTATAAATGAAAGTGAAAAGCTTTTGCATAATTCGGCATATAAATTGTATACATTGGCAGATATATGTAGCGAGCATAATGAATCATATATCCCAGCGGCAGATGCGATGGCATCATCTTTGTTGTTTACAGGTCTTGCTAATATAGAGTCATATACAGGAATTGCATATCAAACGGAGGAACCGGCCGCATCAATAAAAAGTGCTGTAAAGCGTTATGAAAAAGGAGAGATATTGTTCTCAAAAATGAGACCCAATTTGCGGAAGGTTGCCTTGATGAATTTTGAAAATGGCGGCTACGCTTCTTCGGAATGTATTGTGCTTTCCGTGAGGAAAAACAGTGACGGCGAATATATCATTTATCCTGAACTCCTATCTATGCTTTTGCGCTCTGATTTTGTATATGGACAGGTTATGGGCTTTGTGACAGGAATAGGCAGACCAAGAATAAGCGGGAAAGATTTACGCTCCGTAAAGATTCCTATACCGCCGATAGAAATTCAAAAACAGGCTATTCTTGTAATGAAAAACGCCTCTGAATCGTCAAAAAAATTACGAGAAAAAGCTGTTTTGCTAAAAGAAGAAGCTGACAATATAGACCAGCTCTCTATCAATAATATTACAAAAATAGTGTCGGGGATAAGTCTATGAAAAAAGAAGAACTTATTTCTATGCTTTCCGCAAAGAATGACTGCAATGAAACTATAAAATGGCTTCGGCTGAAATATCTCCCTGAAATAATACAACTCTTTAATAGTGAGGAGTCCAGAAAAAGATTCGGGTTGTATCAAGGTGAAAAAATACCGACAAACGAGCGAAACTTGACAGATGTCCGCACTCGCATGGGAGTGTTAATAGAATTTGAATTAGCAAGAATTTCAAATCAATTTCTCGAAGAGAATAAAATTTCAGATATATTCTGGAGTTATGTTGTAGCCAATCGATTTCCTGATTTAGAAATCAGAAGTAACGATGGAGAGAGGCATCTTCGACTAGAAATAAAAACATTGCAGTGTGTGGCAGAAGAGAAATCTGCGAATTTTGACACTTTATTGAAAGACATAAACCCTAACACAGATTTTGTAGTTGTTTTCTTGTGGGACTGGGATTCAACATTATCCGAAAACTACAAGTGGGATTCTGCTCCCATTATTTTCAACGCTTTTGTTTTTAACGCTTACACTTTGGCTTTATTGCGAGATACATACTGGCTTAACAATCCGCCATCAAATTTAGGTAACGGCTTTCAAGGATTCGATTTAAGATATGCCGTAACCTGCACAGATGGTGTTTATTCAAAGGAACAAGGAAATTATGGAAAATTGACACGAATATGGAAAAAGGATTTTCCATATCTTCCTCATAATGCCCCTCTCTTAAACGACACTATCGAGGAATACTTTATTTTTCAGGATGAAATAATTTCTACAGGATTTAAGCTGATAGCATATAATCACCTCAAACAAATTACAAATAATGCGCCATCAAAAGAAATTATTAAGCAAGGACATTTTTTTAAGTCTCAAAACATCGCATATTTTTTAAGCAAGACTATTTCAGTAAGGCAGGCTAAAGAAATATCTGTTTCAAGAGGAATTTCTGTTTTCGTAGTTATGACAGAAAAATATCGAAGCTCAATTTATAGGGTCGTAAATGGGGAATCAGAAAAATTGGCATCCGACGAAAAACCTAAAAACGCATTGAAGATAATGCTTAGTCTTCGCGAAAATTGATTTCATTCTGACAATACTGGAGCATATCTTTGTCAAATGCCAAACCTGCGGCATGGTTAATAAGTTTTGCAAGTTTTTCAAGCGGTATACTGTCAATTATAATGACAGATTCAATGGTTAGTAATCGAAAAAAATCATTTTCAGTTTTCTCTATGCAAAAGAAATAACCACCTCTTTTTTCATGACCATCATTGCTACGAACGCAAAGCGTTGCGCCCTGCCTGTCGTTTAGCAATTCTTCGATTTTTGATTCCGAAATTGGTTCATTTGTTTCAATTGTTAGCAGTGGATATTTCGGCTGATTCTTTAATTCAAAATTCGGCATATTTCTTTATCGGTTAAAATACGAAAATAATAAATACTGATATTGCAAAGACTATATTGGATTGAATATTTTTGTTCATGCAAAACGATATCTCCTGTTAGATGAATTAAGACGTTTTTGATTTCTGCCATTTCAAAATACTCGCCAGCGTGCCCACCCCAGCCATGCATAAGGTAGAGAATGTCGTAGCGCTCGCTTCCTTTTTCATTGTAGCCGTAAGGTGTGTATACATAGGCCGTCTTGGTGATTGCTTTTCCATTTCCGGCATAATCTTTTGAAGTGTAATCCAGGCGCGTTACACTGCCTCTTTGTGAAGCCTGCCGTGTGTATTCCGAAGGAACAGATAGAGAAAATCCTGTTTGATTATTCATGGTTGCCTCCTGTCCGTTTCGCTTTGAACTTTGAGCGTTCAGTGATTCTGCAAAAAGATTGATGGCAAGCATATTTACTAAAGAGCAGAACACAAGAAATCGTTTCATTTCTTTACCCATGCACGAACTTCCTTTTCAGATTTTGCAACATTACCACCACGGATGGAAAGAGCATCCTTTGTCCGTACCGTCGCGCCCTTGGCGAGTTTCTGAACGGTCGGCAATGCATTTGCTCCGTTGGAACTTCCTTCGTGAGAAAAGAAAGGAATAATCGTTTTGCCTTTGAAGTCGTAGCTTTCGAGGAAGGTCCACATTGACATAGGA
>JAEEYO010000003.1 GCA_016288205.1 Treponema sp.
CCGCTGACTGTGCCTCTGTGGTGGGAGATTCCTTTACACGCAACGGAGACAGCATTGACGGAATCGGGAACAACGTGGTTCTGGAATTTGACGCGATGGATTTCGGCGACAAGGCTCCCACGAGCATTACGGTCTCTGGATTTTCGCATGTGGACAACACAATCCATCTGAAATTCCTGGGCGAGAACGGTGATGTGAACCGGATTCTTGAATACCCCAAGGGAGCGGGCTGCGAGGAAAGGACTTTCCAGATTGAAGGTGTGTGCGGAAAAAACAAGGTCGCATTCGTTTTCCTTCCCGGAAGCAAGTTTGATTTCAAATGGTTCAAGTTTAACTGACGGCTGAAATAGAATCTTAATATTTTGTGAGGATTTTTATGGAAGATTTTTTTTGTGCAAGGGCTGTCAATGTTTCCCGCCATCTGGAGATTACGAAAAATAAATCTTGCGCTTACGATGACACATCTTTTTACAATCTGAGTGTGTCGCAGAAAATCATTTCAGGGGAAGGTTCCATAAATTCTCCTTACAAAGTGCAGGTCTCTCTCCGAAATAATTCCGATTCTGATTTTGAAGGCATTGTGCTGATGGCTCTTTGTTCCTCGACTAAGAATGAGGATATCGGTTTTTATCTTCCCGGATTTATGTATGGAACAAACAGGGGAAATCAGCCTTGGAAAGTAGACTGTAAATTTCCCCGTCTGCGTGCTGACGTAAAAAATCCTGATGACTTATCCTGTCCTCTTTCTTCATTTTATATGGTGCGTGGTGACAGACTTTCCCATCCCTGTGCGATAATGCTTGACAATGTGCGAAATCATATCCGTGCGTTTCATTGCTCACCGTATATTCTGGATGGAGATGACTTCGTTCAGTTCGGTGGTTTTTATTGCAATGCGGCTTCGTATGAAATTGGATTTACTTTTGGGTATGAGAATGCTCCCTGGCTTTTCGTTCAGTCACACACAATTGAGCCTCGTCAGACAAAAGGAAATTATTTGAGGCTCGGTGCCGGACAGGAAATGCGGAAAGATATTTTTGTCTATGACTGCGATGTTTCCTCCGCTCTTGAAGTGCATGATCTTATTCGAAATGTTTATGATTTTTACCATGAGCCGCCGAGAGATGCCGCGTCGGTTCAGGATTCAATCCGTGACCTTGCTCTTTCCGTCTGTGATTGCGCATGGCTTCCCGATGAGAAAATCTATTCGGGCTTTGTTCGCGAGGATGGAAAGAATGGTTTTTCTTACAATAAGATTCCTTCAATCTCTTGGACAAACGGAATTGTCGTGGCATATCCTCAGCTTGTTGCGTCGGAAAGATTGAAAAATGAGAAAATGCGGACGCAGGCCTTGGAGTGCATAAATAGCATCGTCGCAAATTGTCTCAATGAAAAATCAGGACTCCTGTTTGAAACTTGTGATGAGAAATCGGTGTGGACATGTCGCGGCTGGTGGTATGACGGAATGCATTCAGGGGGACACTCGGCATATCTTGACGCACAGTTTGTATATTATCTTTTGAAGGCATATCTTTTTGAAAAACAACATGGCCACCTGCATGATGAGTGGCTTGATTTTTCATCGCGGGTCATAAGGGTTTTTGAGCGCGAGAGAAATTCGCTGGGTGAGTATCCGTTTGTTTTTTCAGAGGATGACGGAAGCGGTGTTGAATTTGATTCTTTAGGCAGCAGCTGGTGTCTTGCGGCAAGTGCGCTTTATTGCATTGCGTCGGGCAACATGGAAAATCTTTCGGGATTGGAAAAATCAGCTGAGCATTATGAAAAAAGATTCGTGGAAAGACTTGAGTGCTACGGTGCGCCACTGGACACGGATAAGGCTCCTGACAACGAGGGAATACTTGCGTTTATCCGGGCTGCATGTTGTCTTCATCAGCTCACGAAAAAATCGCTTTATCTTGAGTATATGAAAAATGCGCTTTGCCACGAGTTTTCGTATAAGTTCTGTTACAACGGACTCATTAATGTTCCTCCGCTTTCCGAGATAGGATGGAGTTCCTGCGGTGGAAGCATTACTTCGGTATGTAATCCGCACATTCATCCAATGTCATCTTCAATTGTGGGTGAGATGAAATATTTTGTGGAGCATACCCCTGAGTCTTCCTTGGAAAATCAATACGTGAAAAACCGTCTCTCCGACACCGTAAAATGGGGATGCCAGACATACAATCTTTACGACGGACAGTACGGCTATGGCAAAAAGGGCTGGATGTCCGAACGATTCTGCTACAGTCAGGGACTCGTCGTGGAAAAATATCCTGACGGTTCGCCAGCCTCAACATGGTTTGCTCTTATGCCCTGGGCTTCATCCAGCGTTTTGGAGGGCCTGCTGGATTTTTGATTTTCTGCCACGGACATAATTCTCCACGAATCGTAGGTTGTTTCCACAAAAAGAATGTGATAGTCTGTGATCACAAAAGGAGAAACAAGATGAATAATTATGTGACCGGAGCCGTGATTAAAAAACTTCGTGAGAATAAAAAAATGACGCAGGAGAATCTTGCGGAAAAGATTTTTGTCACAAGCAAGGCCGTAAGCAAATGGGAGACTGGGAAAGGATTCCCTGACGTAGGACTTTTGGAGTCTCTTGGGAAAGCTTTGGATGTTTCCGTTATTGAGCTGCTCTCGGGTGAGTGCATTACAAATCAGAATAAATCCTGCAAGATGACAAAAGGAAAATTCTATGTGTGTCCTGTATGCGGCAATGTGATTCATACCACGGGGGAGGCTCTTATCAGTTGCTGTGGAATTACACTTCCTCCGCTTGAGGCTGAAATTGCGGACGATGAGCATTCAATCAAAATTGAAATTGTGGAGGATGAATATTACGTGAGCTTGAACCATGCGATGACAAAGGAGCATTACATCTCTTTTATCGCGACTATTTCCGATGACGGAATTCAAATGGTAAAGCTTTATCCAGAGCAGAATGCGGAAGCAAGATTCAAAATCAGCAGGGTGAAATGTATTTTTGCATACTGCAACCGCCACGGATTGTTTGTCTCGCATCCAAAGTTATAGAAATAAAAATCAAAATGAGGTAAACTGAGTCAGGGGAGGCAAA
>JAEEYO010000004.1 GCA_016288205.1 Treponema sp.
GTGAATTGGGACTGAGGCTTTCATTTAAGACAAAATTCCCTAATCAAAAAGATTATGCCGGTAGATTCAAAGTGAATACGGATGCGGAGGGAAATGTTTGGAGCGGAAAGGACAGCGAGCATCCCAACGGAATGAAAATCAAATTTGGTCAGACAGAATACACAGCGGGAAATCCGTATAAAATTGAGGACGGAAAAATTTTTGTGGAAGAAACCGAAATGCATTTTCCAAAGGACAGCTGCCTTGAGGAAAGTACATGGGGAAGGTCAAGTCTCATCAGGCAGGACGGAACCCTTTATTTTTCCTGGCTCGGACAAATACATTTCTTTGACTTGGGAAATATTTTTGAGGATTCATCGGAATTTACACAGGACGGTCTCATTGTCTCCGGCACACTCGCGTGGACAAACTTCATTGATATTCCGGGATTCTTCAATTCGAACAGCTATGTGGAAAAACTCTACGTCGGTTTTGACGGTCTTGTAAAGGAATTTGTCATAAGGGAAAATGACGGCATACGCAACACCGTGCTTGAAAGCGGATGGACAATTACATGCGGCAAACATTCAATCAAAGTGAATCAGACAAAAGACAATGACGGAAAACTTTCTCCTGCTGAAGTCCTTCTGTATTTTGATGAGTGTACCCTGCACTCACCGGAGGGACGGTATGCAAAGGGCATTCCTGTTAAAAATCTGTGCTACCGTCTTAAGGGCGAGTCGATGGATTTTATTTATGCTGACGCGGTTCTGCCCGATGGAGTTGAGCTTGATTTTGAAAAAATCTTTGCGCGGAAAAAGCACAATCCCAAAGATACAATCAGGATATCTGAAAAGGAGATTGAGGCAATCAACAAAATCATTGATGACGAATGTGAGTCGCTGAGGAAACGCAATCTTTTTACTGTCGTTGAACAATATGAATACGACAAAAAAGGAAATGTGATTAGCAAAGAAAAACCCAAATCTAAAAATGATGAGAAGGGACGCCTCTTAAAAGAATATGACACGAGCGAAGGACACTTTGCACTCTATGTATCTGAGGACAAGGGCAACGGTTACGGAAAAACGTTTTACGAGTATTACGACGGACTTCTTTCCAGCACTTTGTACGTGTCCAATTTCTACGGGACATTGCACTTACACTCCTACGATGAAAAAGGCAGGCTCATAAAAACAAGCGTGGAATTCGGACAAGCAGACAAATGGGACCGCTTCAGGTCAGGCGGTATCGGTCAACCCATATTCTACAAATACAACGAGCACGGAGATCTCTGCGCCGAAAAGGGATACGGGTACATCAGTTACACGAGCTATGAATATTATCCCGACGGCAAGGTGAAATCAAAGACCGTTTACATCTACAACTATCCCACATCGGATATGTAGGATCCTTTTTCTTTTATTCCGACCATTATTGCAATGGCGACAATCAACGCTTTACAGACAAAGGACAGAATCATGTTTTCCCCTAAGGCAAGCTGAGAAAACACGTTGATTAAGGAATGAGCCAAAACACACATCCACAGATTTTTGGACTTAACAAAAAGTGCGGAAAGGATAAAGCTGTTCGTCAGAAGACCAAGCAAAAATGGAAGGACGCTTATTGAAGAAAGACTTCCCTCAACATAGAAATAAAGAAAATGCCAGATTCCCCATGCGATGAAAGTCAGTAGTGTTGCAAAAAAGTAGTTGATTTTTTTCTGAAGCACAGGTTGAAAAAAATATCTCCAACCGATTTCTTCAATTCCGCCAAAAACCAAGGCTTTTAAAAACAAAACTATGGGAAGATACCAGACTGCAATTTCTATTCCGCCGCCGAAAAACACCGGCAAAAAATCAAGGAACAAAAAAAGGATCAGCAAAAGATAGTCCTTATAATTCTGTTTGAATCTAAAAAAATCAAAGAAAATTGTCTTTGTTTTTATCCCACGATATTTGACGGAAAGAATGGCACCCCACAAAGCCGTGGAAATTCCTCCGACAGCAATCGCCACCATGCCGGAAGGAGTCGTGTAATCAAGTTTCAGCCCAAGCCGTCTTAAAAAGAAAACGACCGTGCATACCAAGATCATCTGTCCGAAGGCTCCTGCCAAGTATAAACCCAATGCCTTGTTTTTTGTCATAGTCATTCTTCCAAAAGATTTTTTATTACCCTAGTGATTTTTGACTCACCCTTGTGATTCCAGATGAATTGCACGTCGCTTCCGACCTTAGGCTTTGACTCAAGCTTTTCCGAAAGTTTTGCGGGAATTACAAGCTCCCAATAGCGGACATTGTATGTGTCCCCCTGAATTGATTCCACCACACCAAGATGCTGCTCAAATATCTGCATGAATCCATCCTGAACCTTGACCTTGCGGTATTTTGGAAATTCCACGCTGATTTTTTCAAGCAGTTTTTCATCCTCAATTTTTGAAAAATCCCCGCTCTCCAAAAACTTGCCCTTGCAGGAATTAAACTCATCGCTCAATGGACAGCAAAGATACGCGTCATAAGAATTTCCTTCCGCATCAGTAATACCATAATCCGAGCAGAGCTTAAATCCAAACTTCGGGTAATATCCCGGCTCTCCCGCAAGAATGATTCCTGCGATCCCAGCTTCTTTTGCAAGCCTGACAGTCTCTTTTATCAAGGCGCCACCAATGCCATTACCTTCCATCGTCGGTTCCACGGCAAGAGGTCCAAGCATTGCGACTTCCCTTTTTACATTTCCGTCATCAATCCACGCCTTTGTATAAAAAACCGCTCCCACAATTTTACCGTCGTATTCCGCTACACGGCTGATTTGTGGAAGATAGTCTTTTGAATCTCTTATTATTCTTACCATATTATGCTCAGTACAACCCGGGTGAAATTTATTCCAGAAACTTCGCATGGTCATCAGTTCTGTGTCGTGAAAATTCTCAGTTCTCTCTTCGCGTATAATCAAATTGTTCATCATGATTTTTATTCTATTGAACGGAGCGAATTAAATCAAGTCCGCAAGACCATTTACAAAAATGCGAAAATATGTTCTATTTAAAAAGAGGTTTTATCATGCAATACAGGAAAAACAAGAAAGGCGATGACATTTCTCTTTTGGGTTACGGCTGTATGCGTTTTTCAACAAAGGCAGGCCGAATAGATTTGGAAAAGGCGGAAAAAGAAATTCTTTCGGCATTTGAGTCAGGAGTGAACTATTTTGACACGGCCTACATCTATCCGGGAAGCGAGGCGGCTCTCGGGCAGATTGTTGAGCGCAATGGAATCCGGGATAAAATCTTCATAGCGACAAAACTTCCGCAGTATCTCATCACGAACAGAAATGCCATAGACAAATATTTCTCCGAACAGCTTTCACGACTTCGCACGGATTATGTTGATTATTATCTCATGCACCATCTCACCGACTACTCGCAGTGGGAAAAACTCAAGGCACTCGGAATTGAGGAATGGATAGCGGAGAAAAAATCAAGCGGGGAAATCAGAAACATCGGTTTTTCATTTCACGGAAGCTCGGACATGTTCATCAAGATTTTGAACGCATACGACTGGGACTCATGCCTGATTCAGTACAACTACATTGATGAGGTCTCTCAGGCTGGCGTTGACGGGCTGAAAGCGGCTGCGGCAAAGGGCATTCCGGTTATGATTATGGAGCCTCTTCGCGGAGGGAAACTCGTCGGTCTGCTTCCTGAGTCAGCCAAGAAAATGATTGCGTCAAACCCGCATAAATGGTCGGCGGCAGAATGGGGATTCCGTTGGCTTTACAATCAGAGCGAGGTGACTTGCGTGCTTTCGGGAATGAGCAGCGTCGAGATGGTCAGGGAAAACTGTCGGATTGCCGATGAGTCTTCGGCGGGACATTTCACCGATGAGGATTTCGCGTTCATAAATCATATAAAGGCGGAAATCAAGAGAACCGAAAAAGTCGGATGCACAGGATGCCGCTACTGTATGCCATGCCCCAAAGGAATTGACATACCGGGTGTTTTCAGAGGATGGAACCTGATGTACTCAGAGTCCAAAGTCTCCGGCATGAGGGATTATTTCCAGACCGTGCTTTTGCGTAAGGACAGCGTTTTTGCGAGTGCGTGCGTAGGCTGCGGAAAATGCGAGAAACACTGCCCCCAGAACATACCGATCCGCGACATGCTGAAAAATGCTGACCGTGCATTGTGCCCCTGGTACGTAAAACCCGTCATGTCCATCGGAAAAAAATTCATGCTTAGAGAAAAGAAGAAATAGTCTCTGAAAGAAATAGTTTCTCCTCTTTCCTTTTTTTAAAAAATCATGTACAATTTCACGCATGATAAACCTTCAGGAAGAGCAGGAAAAAAAGGCGAGATGTCTTTTGATCGGAGCCCCAAACAAAACAGACGCGGAACCTCAGGAACTCATCTCATTGATTGACACATTGGGAATGGAAGTCGCGGACACAATGGTACTTGCACGCATTGAACCGACACCGGCTTACGGAATCGGGACAGGAAAGGCACAGGAAATAGCGAACCGTGCGAAGGACCTGAACGCCGACTGCATAATTTTTGACTGGGAGATTGACCCGACCAAGCAGCGCAACTGGGAAAAACTTACCGGAATCAATGTGTTCGACAGAAACGAAGTCATAATCCGCATTTTCTCTCAGAGGGCACAGACAAAGGAAGCGGTCCTTCAGGTGCAGCTTGCAAAACTCACATACTCACTGCCGCGCCTCTCGCACATGTACGGAAATCTTTCCAGACAGAGAGGAGGAAACTACGGTGCCAAGGGAAGCGGAGAGACACAGCTTGAGTTGGACCGCAGACAGATTGAGGACAAAATCCTCCAGCTGAAAAAAGAGCTCGACCAAGTGTCCATGAACCGAAAGACCCAGCGCAAGATGAGGGAAAGAAACGCACAGCCCACCTGCTCTCTTGTGGGATACACGAACGCGGGAAAGTCCAGTCTTCTAAACGCGCTTACCGGTGCCGATACCCTGGTGGAAAACAAGCTCTTTGCAACCCTGGATCCGACCACAAGAAAATTCTCGCTCTCGGAAGCGTCGCAAGTTCTTCTTACCGACACCGTTGGTTTTATATCAAACCTTCCGCACACACTGATTGACGCGTTCCGATCCACACTTGAGGAAGCCGCATCATCGGACCTTCTTCTGATCGTGGTTGACTCAGGCGACCCGAACTACAAAATGCAATACAAGCAGGTGCTCAAAGTCCTTGAGGAAATCCATGCGGATAAAATCCAGAGCCTCGTCGTGCTGAACAAAATTGACACGGTGAAGGACAATCCCCTGCTCTTGTCGGAGCTTGAGGCGGAATTCCCAGGGGCCATAAAAACCTGCGCGAAGGACGGAAGCGGATTCGAAGAGCTGATTGCGGAGATGACCGTGCGTCTGCTAGGTGAGCTGAGGAATTTCAAGATTCCACTCACGCGCTCAGATCTCGTGGAGCTTGCCAGAAAGAACGGAACCATAGAAAAGGAGGAGTGGCTTGAGGACGGAGCCTACCTCACGGCAAGGATTCCCGGAACCATAGAAGATGGCAACGCATCAACAAGGACACTTGCGCTCCTGCTTCCCTTCGTGGTAGAATAGGACTGATAAAAAAGGAGAAAACCAATGGCTTACGAACAGCAACCTTACCGCCGCTTTGAAGACGACGACATTTTATACAAAAACAAGTTTGACACGCTGCCGAAGATTCTCGCAATCATTCTTCTGATAGTCGTGCTCCTGCTCATCGTGGGAAGCATCTACGGATTCTCGCTCAGGAAATCCCGCGGTCAGGCATACAGGATGGCGGATCCGAGCCCCGAAAAAGTAATCAATCTCTCGAAGAAAAAAAGTTCGAAGCTCGCCGCATACAATTCCATCGGACAGATGAGGCCGGTGACAAAACCCGAGGACGCAAGCGACGCCGGAACCCTGCTCATAGTCTCACCATGGTTCTCGTATCCGGAAGGAGACATCCAGCTTTTTGAGGAGATAGCGCAGAAGGACAGGCTGATCAAGACAATCATCTCGAACTATTTCATGTCGTACACAAAATCAGATTTGATTTCAAAAGGCGAAAAGAAAATCAAGGAAGAACTGAGGGACCAGATAAACGACCAGCTCGTGCTCGGAAAAATCAACTCGGTCTACTTTGACCAGTACATCTTTTTTGACGCACAGAAATGATGCCGCAGCCACGCAACTTTTTCATTTTTTTTCACTCTAATAAGAAGAGAGGTTGAGATGGAAAACAACATGTCCCATGCCGCACAGGTCATTATGTCACTGATTCCGATCGTTGGAATTGCGTTTGCGTCGCTGCTGATTTTTTTTGCGTTGCTCTGGAAACACCACGAGAACAAGCAGAGAATCAGCAAGGGAACCTATGTGCCAACCAAGTTTGACCTAAGGGCATTCTCGCTGATGTCGGGTCTCTGTCTGGTCGGTGTAGGACTTGTGCTCACGGTAATGTTCCTGATTCTGACGGGGCTTTCCTGGCCGCTGATCGGAGGTCTCATTCCTCTCGTCGTGGGTCTTGCCATGCTGATTTTCTACAAGATGAACCCGGATTTCTCTGACAAGAAGGACGATGAAAACTGATGCCGGAACGAACAAAAGCAAATCAAGTGATCTCAAGCGTGACCGGAAACTGATAAAGGAAGTCCTTGCAGGCGACACCGAATCCTTCGCCACGCTCATGTCTTTTTACATCGGGCGGGTCAAGGCTTTGGGATTTTCCTTTTTCAAAAATGAGGACGACACCGATGATTTTGTGCAGGAAGTTTTCATCAAGGTATTCAGGAATCTGAAATCTTTCAGGGGTGAAAGCTCTCTCGCCACATGGATCACCAGGATTGCATACACCACGGCACTAAACATGAAGAAAAAAAATGGTGAGACAAGCCCGCTCGAAGATGATTTCGACATCCCCTCAGAAGGATACGGACCGGAGGACTCGCAGCTCAGGAAAGCGACCAAACAGGCTGTGAAGGAGGCCGTTCGGGAACTGCCGGAAAAATACGGAATCTGTCTCAGCCTTTATTTTTTCATGGATTTCAGCCACGAGGAGATTGCGGTGATTACGGGCTTTCCGGTGAACACAATCAAGTCGCACATTTTCAGGGCAAAAAAAATATTGAAGGAAAAACTCAAGGATTTATATGAGCCGTGATTTTGTTGAGATTCAAAAAAAAGGAGGAGAAATTAAAATATGAAACACACATGCGAATACTACATGGAGCGATATCTCATGCTGGACAAGGGGATGAGGATTCCTTCCGATGTAAGACGGCACATGCTTCACTGCAAGAAATGCAGCTCCGAGATACGTGCGCTGAACAAAGCCGAAAAAGTCTCCTCCGCGCCAATCCACATCCCTGAGAATCTCAAGTCAAACACGATTGCGGAAGTGCTGAAAAAGGTCGCTCCTGGCTATGAGCCTAAAATGCGGCACGTTCCCCTTATCTCATGGATTATCTTCGGTCTGATTATGCTCACCACGATGGTTCTTTTCGCCACGATAATGAAGGAGGACGCACTCACCATGTTCGCATTCTCACTTAGCAGCGCTCTCCTAATCTCAGGATACTGCCTCACGCTCATTGCCGCGAACATCGATCTTTTCGTAAAGAGGATGAAAGTAAAAATCAGGAACTCCGTCAAAACGACAGCTTGTTGAGCAAATCCCTCAGCTTCACAATCTCCTCCTCGCTCAGCGTCACTCCCTTTCCCATCTTCTCATGATCGGGGGACCATGTGCGGAGGTCGAATTTTGCCGGTCGGTCGCTCCATGAGACCTTGTTCAGCTCCATAGTCCATCCGGCCTTTGACTCGGAAAGAACTCCGAAGGACTCAACGATCGAAAACTTAAAATCATCCATAAAATCTACTCCTTATTTGAAATGAATCAAAAAAATCCCATGATAAGATTGTAGGCCACGGAACCAGGACGCGGAATCTCCGGGAGGGAATCTCTCTTGAACCAGCCTCCGTCAACAAGCTCCTCCTCCTGCAAGCGTATCTCACCCGAGGCGTAATCGGCGGTAAAGGCGAGCATCAGCTGATCGGGGAACGGCCAGGGCTGACTTCCCACGTAGCGTATGTTCTTGATGGAAATGCCTGTCTCCTCCATCACTTCCCTTTCCACGCTCTGCTCCAGCGACTCACCGTGCTCCACGAATCCTGCCACACAGGAGAAAAAAGATGTCGCCCGCTTTCTGTCCTTTACCAAAAGAATCTCATCCCCGCGGGAGACCAGCACGATCACGGCAGGCTCAATCTGTGGAAAGAAAATCTTGCCGCAGGAACCGCACTTTCTTGCATTGAATGTGTCGTCATCAGAGAGAGGTTTTCCGCACACAGGACAAAAACGGTACTTAGCACGCAGCATCAAAAATCCGTGAGCCCTAGCGGCCAGACCACCGAGCTTGGACACAACTGCATTTTTCTTCTCCTCGTCGCTTTTCACAATCCAGAAAAAATGTCTGAGCGGAATCGTCTTGCATCCCTCAGGAACAGAACTGCCCTCTTTTAGCATGAACGCGCTGTAATCAGCATCCACCTCCGCATAGCTGTCCTTTACAAGCCCCCCGTCAATGCACTTTTGCACCACGTCCTCATCCGGCAGAGAGTCGGAGGAATCAAGCAGAATGTCGTCCCCAATAAAAATGAAATGCCTTGTAAAAAAATCCTCCCTAGGATTACCAATAATCATGCGAAACTCCTTTCCTTCCATTATACTACCGAATCGCATGTTTGTGTACAAAAAAAATAAAAAATATAAGGCAAGTGCAAATCTAAAACAAACTTGGGAAACCTAAATTAAAATGAGGAAACGCTTTCATTTGCAGCGGGAACCGTAAAAAATGTGGAAAATGTGCTCCCATCGGAGTCTGCCCCGCAACAACGGCTTCCGCGCTACGCTTGTGCAGATGTTGTTGCGTGTCAGCCTCCGATTCCGCACATTTTGGCATTATGTTTAAAAACTTTACCTCCATTACAGCGTTTCCTCAATCAACATTAAGTTTCCCATGCAACGGTTACGGCACTTGCCTTATACATATTAACACTTACTAATGGCACAAAAAAACTTAGCTGTTCTCGCTGAAGTATTTGATTGTGCGGACCATTAGGCTTGTGTAGCTGTTCTCATTGTCGTACCCAAACGCGACCAAGTGGGAGTGTTTGCTCATAATTTTTCGTAAGAAAAATTATGATTTCTATAGCACGACAATGAAAACAGCATATAAAAAAAGGGGGCTTCATAAGAAGCCCCCGTTGCTCAGTAAAAAACTTAGCAGTTCTCTGAGAAGTACTTAATGGTCCTTACCCCTTCGCTCAGGGGCGCTCGGCATTTTCGGCGGTTGCTGCGCCACTCGCAACCTTTTTCCCGAAAATGTCTGTTCTGTGTAGCTGTTTTCATTGTCATACCCACATCCGTAGCAAGTGCGTGCGGATGTGCGGGAGCGTTTTTCGTAGAAATAACGCGACCAGTCCAATATGAACGATAACGAGAACAGCTTATATAAAAAAAGGGGGCTTCAAAATGAAGCCCCCGGTTGTTCAGTTAAACTTAGCAGTTCTCGCTGAAGTATTTGATTGTGCGAACCATCTGAGAAGTATAGCTGTTCTCGTTATCGTACCAAGAAACAACCTGAACCTCGAAGAGACCGTCGGCAATCTTTGTTACCATTGTCTGAGTGGCATCGAAGAGTGAACCGAACTTCATTCCGATAACATCAGAAGAAACAATCTCGTCCTCGTTGTATCCGAATGTCTCAGGATCAGAAGCCTTCTTCATTGCAGCGTTGATAGCTTCCTTTGTAACATCATTTCCCTTAACTACAGCAGTAAGGATTGTTGTTGATCCTGTTGGAACCGGAACGCGCTGTGCAGAACCGATGAGCTTTCCGTTCAACTCAGGGATAACAAGACCGATGGCCTTTGCAGCACCTGTTGAGTTCGGAACGATGTTCTGAGCACCTGCACGTGAGCGGCGGAGATCACCCTTGCGCTGAGGACCGTCGAGAATCATCTGGTCTCCAGTGTAAGCGTGGATTGTTGACATGATACCTGACTGGATCGGGAAAGCGTCGTTGAGAGCCTTTGCCATAGGAGCCAAGCAGTTTGTTGTACAAGAAGCGGCAGAGATGATGTTATCGTTCTTTGTCAGAGTCTTGTGGTTTACATTGTAAACGATTGTGGGCAGGTCGTTTCCAGCAGGAGCTGAGATAACTACCTTGCGTGCACCAGCGTCGATGTGAGCCTGTGACTTTGCCTTTGAGACATAGAAACCTGTGCACTCAAGAACAACGTCAACCTTGAGCTCGCCCCAAGGAAGCTCAGCTGCGTTCGGCTTTGCATAGATTGTGATCTCTTTTCCGTCAACAGTGATAGAACCAGGAACCTTTACGGTCTTTCCGTCTTCCTCAAGAACAGCGTCCTTGTAAGAAACAGTGTGCTTTCCCTCACCGATGCGTCCCATGTATCCACCCTGAGCGGTGTCATACTTGAGAAGGTGGGCAAGCATTTTCGGGCTTGTCAAATCGTTGATAGCAACTACTTCATATCCTTTTGCGTCAAACATCTGACGGAAAGCCAAACGACCAATGCGGCCGAAACCATTAATAGCAACTCTTACATCTGCCATAATAATTCAACTCCTGTATAAAAGAATTTCTACTATATATTTTACTGCTTTTTTACAAAGAATTCAATAGTGGAAGCAAAAAAATCGCTTAAATCAAGAAAATCATTTAAAACGGGATTTTCTCCCCTACTACGCCCCCACCACGGGCAATCACCTTGCTTTTTATGGATAAGTAATGTATAATCTTCCCATGAAGATTTTTATAAAAAACGCGGCAATCATCTTGTCTGCATTTCTTGTTTTGATTTCGGTTTCCTCCTGCTCAAACGGGGCAAGAAGAATTTACAATGACTCAAAGACTCCGGTGGAGCGTTACGGTGCGCTGAGTGTTAACAAGACACAGCTTTGCGACTCGACCGGCAAACCAGTGCAGCTTTGCGGAATGAGCTCACACGGTCTCCAGTGGTACGGAAAATATGCCAACAAAAACGTGATTAAGTGGCTTCGTGATGACTGGAACGCGGATCTTTGGAGGGCGGCACTTTACACAACACAGGTCGGTCAAAATTTCAGCAAGGTGATTGATTCTATTGAGGCGGCGAAGGAGCTGGGTGTTTACGTAATCGTTGACTGGCACGTTATTGACGAGCATGACCCCTTGGTATACGCGGACAGGGCCGAGGAATTCTTTGAAAAGATTGCCTCAACATACGCTGACTGCCCGAACATCATCTATGAAATCTGCAATGAGCCTAACGGTGAGAAAGTCACTTGGGAAGGAAACATCAAGCCCTATGCGGAGAGAATAATCCCGATCATTCGCAAACACTGCGACAACATAATAGTCGTCGGAACCCCCATCTGGTCAAGCGACGTAATGAGCGCGGCGGAGAGTCCGATTGAGGGACAGAAGAACATAATGTACACTGCGCACTTCTACGCGGGAAGCCACGGAAAGGACAGCCGTGATGTCATAGCAAAGGCTCTCAAAAAAGGTCTCCCGATTTTCATAACCGAATGGGGAACCACACAGGCCTCAGGTGACGGAGGAGTGTTCGAAAAAGAGACCCTGCAATGGACTCGCTTCATGGCAAAGCACAAAATCTCCTGGGCCAACTGGTCCGTAAACAACAAGGGAGAAGATTCCGGCGCGCTGAAATACAACAGGGACAAAAACGCCGAGGGAGGATGGACTGAAGATGACCTGCAGCCCTCAGGCATACTTGTACGAAAGATTCTCCGCGGAGAAATAAAGTAAAGCCGGTTTCAAAAACAATCTGAGACTCACTAAAGCCCATAAAAAAATCCCGAAGAATCTTGATCCTTCGGGATTATCTTTTTACCACAAAAAGCTACTTTCTTTCGTAAACCACATCCGTATCAAAGTCATCTTTTATAGTGAGCGTCTTTCCGGATATTGAGTAATCGTGTTTGGTCGAGCCGGTATCTCCGTCATAATGAATCTCAACCGTCTTACCGTCATCCTTGTAAGTGAACGGCATGTTGAGGTCATAACCATCCAAACTGTAGGAACCAGTTCCATCCGCATTGAACGTATAGACGTAGGCCATGTCCGGGTCAGGATATTTCCAAGCTCCGACAATGCTGTAATTCTCCTCCACAACATTTTCCTCAGTTTTCTCCTTCTCCGAGTTTTTCTCGTCAACCGTTGTTTTCACTTCATCCGAAGATTTCTCAGCGACGGTACTCTCCGTGCTGTCAGGAGATTTTTTCTTGTCACCACAAGAAGTGATCATTGTTCCAGCGACAAACATTAAGCCCATAAGCACAAAACCACCGATGTTCTTTTTCATAAACATACCTCCATAAACGGTTCCAGAAATTTATAGAAAAATCCTGATTCTGTCAAGCGCAAAATTCATGAATTGACAAATCAAATCGGAAATGATTATAATCTTCTTGAGTCCTGAAAAATATGAGGATCTCTAAGAACTAATATGACAACAGACGTATACTCACAGTTTTTCTCTGCCCGCTGTGTCTTCAACGGTGTGGAGCGCAGGGCATCCCTTGTGGCTCTCACAGCAGACTCCGAGCCGGGAAACATAAAATACACGGCATCCGCCACATTTTTCCCACACAACGACGAAACTGATTTCGCCATCTCCTATGACGCTTACGTTTCCACCACCGTCTACGAGGGCAAGGGACGGAGATCAAAAAAACGCGAGACCGAGATCCTTGAGAATTTCCGCGAAACGATAGACACCATATCCAGACAAATTGACGCAAGCATTGACTGGACCTCCCCACTCCGAGAAGCAAGACGAGGATAAAACATCCCCATAGCTTTCAACTTTCTCAAATTCGTTTGATTTTTTTCCACAGTGTCATTATTTGACACCTAGGTGTGTTATAATTGCATTAGATTGGCGGATTAAGATATTGGAGCAGTAGTCAAAGAGTGATATAATATGGAAGAAAATCATAAAACCATTTTGACAGTGAGGTAAACGAAAATGAACCAATACAAATTCTACGAAATCCTGTGCGAGGAAGGAAACTATGTATATTGAACCAACAGAATATTTTACAGAAAGCATGAGAAAAATTCTCGAAGAAGGTGAAACCGCAAGAACAGTTTTATTCGAGCACTTAAGCCGTGGTTGTTTGGATTCCATAGATAAGGAACTTGAAGGATTCATGATTCTCGATGATGGTAGTTTTTATGAAACAAAGTATAAACCAAAACCGGAGGTTAATGGTTTGTTTTCTGAACTTGACCCTAAAAAACTTGATGAAAAGAATTACAAGAAGAAATTACTTTTTACCTCTAAAGAACTTGCTGAAACAATCAATCATTTTACTGAAATCCATAAAGCAGAAATAAAAGCTCTTCCTAGATTCATCTCGAATACCTTTGTTCTAGATGGAAATGCAGATCTTGTTCGCATAGGTAACAAATCAATTGCAGGTTTCAATATATTTTATGAAGTTCCTTATAAAATAAATGAAGAAGATTTAAAAAAATCAAATTCAAAACATCAGAAAAATGAAAAGGGTTTGGAATTACTCACGACTTTATATGCTGAAATCAAGAATATAGTTGATAAAAACGAAGGTGAAGAATGATGAAAAAGCTTCCCTAAGTGAAATATAAATATCTTTTTAGAAGATTCTATTGAAGTTGTTGAATTAAAATTTGTATGGTATAATATATATAAAGGAGTTTTAGCATGTCAAAGGATGTTACAAAAAAATCAAATGCAGAATTTTTGAAGTGGTTTAAGCCTGTTTTGGATGCATTGAAAGAACTTGGAGGTTCTGCAAGTCCAAAAGAAGTTCATAAAAAGATTATAGAAGATTTGTCGCTTCCGAAAGAAATTGTAAACAGCACTTATAGAAAAACTGGGAATAATAAATTTAATAATCAGGTAGATTGGGCACGAAATGAATTGGTTTATGCCGGTTATATTGATAAATCTGTACGTGGAATTTGGACTTTAACAGATTCTGGTAAAAATGTAGATATGACAGAAGATCTTGCCGCAGATATTTTTCTTGAACATAATAAAAAACGCAACTTAGAAAGAAATAAGAATTTTAAAAAATTAGGAAATTCTGAATTAGATGCCTTATATGATGAATTTAATAACAGATTTCCAATTGAAAAATTACCAGAAATGACACTTGAACAATATACTAATACTAATAGAGAAGATTCCTTCTGCTATTGGATAGAAACTAAGACTCAGGATATAGGTTCCATTTGGGGTGGGTCTTCATATAAGTTTGGGATATTTAGAATTGCAGGAAATATCAAATCAACCATAGGCACTTTACGGGATGACGAGTACGCATGGTATTCAAAGTACGGAAACACAAGAGATGAAGTTTTTAATAATATTCGAGAAAAAATAGTTCAAATTGCGAATTTTTCTAGGCAAGAGAATTATTCTGCAATAGATGAAATTGATTTAGGAGATGCATTTAAATGGAAAATAGCATTCTTATACTCAAATAAAAAACTTATAAATTGGTTCAAAAAGGATATCTTACTTGAGTTTGCTGATTTTTATGGAAAAAAAGTTTCGAAAAACACTCCTGTTTCGGAATTGCAATCTATTCTTATAAAAGAAAAAGGAAATGAGAATATTTGGGACTTTTGTACAACTTTGTCATCTATTTTGGAAGAACTAAATATACAGGATAACTCTACAGATAACGATTCTAATTCTTCCGTACATTATTGGCTCTATGCCCCAGGTGAAAAAGCAAGTAAATGGGAAGAATTCTATAAAAAAGGCATAATGGCTCTTGGTTGGGGTGAAATAACGGATTTGAATGAATTTGATTCGCGAGATGAAATAAGGGCTAAACTGAAAGAAGTTTATGAAGGAAGTTCCAGCGAAATGCATTCATCTCTTGCGTTGTGGGAATTTGCCAATGTAATGAAGCCAGGAGATATTATTTTTGTAAAGAAAGGGATGTTTAAAGTTCTTGGCCGTGGTGTTGTAGATTCAGACTATTACTATGATGAACATGAAAAAGGTTATCCACATCTTAGAAAAGTGAAATGGACTCATAACGAAGAACATGATCATCCCGGACAAGCAAATATAAAAACGCTTACAGATATAACGGATTATACAGAATACGTAGGAAAATTAAACTCATTATTTGAAATAGAGGATGAGCCATCTGAAATAAAAAGCGACTATGAGCCTTATGACGAAGACTCATTCTTTAATGAAGTTTTTATTTCACCAGAAAAGTATGAGACAATCCTAAACCTTTTAGAACGAAAGAAAAATATAATTCTGCAGGGTGCACCAGGTGCAGGAAAATCTTATGCCGCAAAAAGACTAGCATATTCTATAATTGGTGAGAAAAATGATACTCAAGTAAAACTCGTCCAATTTCATCAAAGTTATAGTTATGAAGATTTTATTGTTGGTTTCCGTCCATCCGAAGAAGAAAACAAGCAGTTTGAAAAGAAGTATGGTGTTTTCTATGAATTCTGTAAAAAAGCTATAGATGATAGTGATAATAAATATTTTTTTATTATTGATGAAATCAACCGCGGTAACATGAGTAAGATTTTTGGTGAACTTTTATTACTGATAGAAAATGATAAGCGAGGTTCCAAAAATAAAATCCAGCTCTTGTATTCAAATGAAGATTTTTATGTTCCTGAAAATGTTTACATAATCGGGATGATGAACACAGCAGACAGAAGTCTTGCGATGATAGATTATGCTTTACGTCGCCGTTTTGCATTTGTGGAATTTGAACCTGCTTTTGAAAATGAAGGTTTTAAACAACTGCAAAAAGAAATATCAAGCGAAAAGTATAATCGCTTAATTGACTGTGCTAAAGAATTGAATGAAACAATTGTTTCCGATGTTTCTCTTGGAAAAGGATTCAGAATTGGTCACAGTTATTTTATTCCGAAAAACACTTCCGATGTGGATGACGCATGGATTTCTGATGTGGTTCATTATGAACTTATTCCATTGCTTGAGGAATATTGGTTTGACGAGACAAATAGATTTTCTGAATGGAAAAGAAAACTTGAGGATGTAATACGGTGAATAATTCTATCCAAATAAAAAATGTGTATTATATGCTTTCCTATGCATATCAGGTGCTTAATCAGAATGGCTATAAACACATTGAAACGGAATCCTTTGAAAATACTGCAGATATGTTCTCGGCTATAATTCAGAAGGGCGTGGAAATACAACTGAAAAAATATTTGAACCGTGAATATGTCTCGGAAAACTCGGAGCTTTCAACTTTACGCGGAAAAATAGAAATCAATGATTCCATAAATCAAATGTCATTTCTCAAAAAGAAACTTGTTTGTTCTTATGATGAATTTTCTATTGATTCATACATGAATAGAATTTTGAAGTCTGTCATGCTTCTGCTGTTGAAAGCAGACATTCCATCGGAGCGAAAGCAAGGTCTGAAATTTCTTTTGGTTTATTTCCAAAATGTGAAAACTCTTGATTTGCATCATGTAAACTGGAAAATCAGATACAATCAGAATACACAATCCTATCGAATGCTTATGGGTGTTTGCTATCTTTTGGTTCAAGGACTTTTGCATACTCAGAAAAATGGTTTGCAAAAGTTGATGGATTTTATGGACGAGCAAAGAATGTGTCGTTTATATGAGAAGTTTGTTTTGGAGTATTATAGAAAACATTTCCCAGAGTTAGACGCGAATCCTTCGCCAGTTGAATGGGATGCAAACGGTGAATTGCAGTATCTTCCCGCAATGAAAACCGACATCACTTTGACAGATAAAAAGCGAAATAAAGTTTTAATTATAGACACAAAGTTTTATGGGCGTTCCATGCAATTCCAGTTTGACAAATATTCTTATCACAGTGGAAATCTATATCAAATTCTTTCGTATGTGAAAAACAAGGAAGCAAGTTTTGATGGAGATGTTTCTGGAATGTTACTTTATGCGAAAACAGATGAAAGCGTAACCCCAAATCAAAGTCTAAAGATTCTGGGAAATAATTTCACCGTCCGAACTTTGGATTTAAATATGGAATTCAGTCAAATAAAAAATGACTTGGATAAAATTGTTGCTGATAGTTTCAAATAAAAGTTTTATGTTGCATTTATCAAGATATAATTGCAAACGACCATTATTAAACAAGGAGCAGTAAACGAAAATGAACCAATACAAATTCTACGGCTGGGAAACGGCGGATTGCAAACCAGCGGATTCAAACTTTGATAAAATAGAAAATCCACAGCACCTTTATGACATCTTAAGTGAAGTCTGGTGTGCGGAAACTTGCGCTCCAAGGATGAGGCAGAATTGGACGCGGGAGAACCAGACTTTGGGGCAATGCTCGATTACGGCATTTTTGGCTCAGGACATTTTCGGCGGAAAGGTCTACGGAATCCTGCGCGAAGGAGGAAACTACCACTGTTACAATGTGGTACCTCTTCCCTCTGGCGGTGAATGTGTCTTTGATCTAACAAGCGAACAGTTCGGCGAAGAAAAACTCTACTACGAAAACAATCCCGAACAGTTCCGTGAAGTACATTTTGCAAAGGAAGAAAAGCACCAGAGATATGAATACTTGAGGGCAGCGTTGTTGAGGAAGCTGGAGGAAATGTGATATGACGGAAAAAAACGACGGACAAAATGCTATAGTTGGGACATCAAGTGAAATACTATTTTACCGAGATGGTACAAATGAAGTCAAAATCGAAGTTCTCCTGCAAAATGAAAACCTCTGGCTTACACAAGCCCGCATTGCAGAACTTTTCGGCGTACAAAAGGCAGCAATTTCCAAGCATCTGAAAAATATTTTTGAAGACGGGGAGCTTGTTGAAGAAGTGGTTGTTTCCAAAATGGAAACTACCAGTCAACATGGTGCAATTTCTGATAAAACACAGACACATTTGACCAATTTCTATAACCTCGACGCAATCATAGCCGTGGGGTATCGTGTGAACAGCAAAAAAGCCACAATGTTCCGTATTTGGGCAAACAAAATTCTCAAGGAGTACATCATCAAAGGTTATGTGATGAATGACGAGAGGCTAAAGGAGCCAGAATACTACTTTGGGAAAGATTACTTTGACGAACAGCTTGAGAGAATCCGAGACATTAGAAGCAGCGAGAGGCGGTTTTATCAAAAAATAACGGACATATATTCAAAGTGCAGTGCTGATTACGATGTGAACAGTCAGACGACGAAAGATTTTTTTGCAACAGTCCAAAACAAGCTTCATTTTGCAGTAAGTCATCAAACGGCCGCAGAAATTGTCTATAATCGGGCTGACCACAAAAAGCAAAACATGGGATTGACAACTTGGAAAAATGCTCCGAGCGGTGAAATCAGGAAGCCGGATGTTTCAATAGCGAAAAATTATCTTAATGAGAAAGAACTTCAGAATCTCAATGAAATTGTAACTATGTTTCTTGATTATGCAGAACGACAGGCCCGAAAAATGCAGGTCATGTATATGGACGACTGGGTAAAAAAATTGGATGCATTCTTACAGTTCAATGAAGAGGATATCCTACACAACAAAGGTAAAGTGACACATGAAATTGCAAAGGCATTCGCTGAAAATGAATTTGAGCAATACCGGGCAATTCAAGATAAAACTTATAAAAGTGATTTCGACCGATTCTTGGAAGAAACCAATTCTCTCGAATACCAGAACAAGCAAAAATAAGGAGGGCAAGAATGATAGAAGAAAAGCGTGAAATAAAAATCCACGGAATCTACAGGCATTTTAAGAACAAATATTATATTGTTGAGGATATTGCATATCACTCGGAAACAAAGGAAGAGTATGTTGTTTACAGGCGGCTCTACGGCGACAATTCACTTTGGATTCGCAAGAAGGGGATGTTTTTGTCCGAAGTGGATCATGTCAAATATCCCGACGTGAAACAGAAGTGGCGGTTTGAGCTGGTGGAAGATGGGGAAACAGTTTCATTTTAATCATAAGCGAGGATAATATGAGTTCAATAACAATACAACAAAAGGAGTAAAACTATGACAAAAGTTTATTGCTACGACAAATGCACCACATGCAAAAAAGCGTTGGCTTGGCTTGATGCGAACAAGATTCAATATGAAAAAATCGACATCAAAGCTGACCATCCAGATGAGGCGACCTTGCGAAAGCTCCACAAGAAAAGCGGTCTGACACTCAAAAGATTTTTCAACACGAGTGGCATTTTGTATCGTGAGCAAAAACTGTCTGAAAAGCTACCGACCATGACCGAGGATGAACAGTTCAAGCTGCTTGCGAGCGATGGAATGTTGGTTAAACGCCCCCTTCTCGTTTGCGATGACACGGTGATTCCGGGGTTTAAGGAAGATGCGTGGCGCGAGGCTGTGGGGAAGAAGTGATGGTAAATTCTTACAACTTGTGGTAAAATGGAGATAAATGATTCAATGCATAAAAGTTATGATTGAACCAATCAATGCAATAAAAATGGCCATAAGAGGATAAAACATTATATGTTAACGATAATCTTCGGTGAAAACAAAGACACGATATACAACACATCTCTTTATTTCAAGAACACCTACGAAGGCTCCTGGCTCTTGGAAAGTGACACGAAGCAGATGATTCTTGATGTTGACAAATCGAAAGTGCTCTCCGACGGTGCTATTGAAAGTCCTGTTCTAGGAATCATTCCACCAACACAGCTTTCTGGGGGTGTGAAGACACTTATTTTAATAAGCCATGTGGCAGACAAGATTTTTAATGCCTCAAACTGCGGTGATAATTGTGCGGCATGGCTTTTAAAAATCGGCTCGCAAAAAGATGTTACTGTAAATCTTCGTCACATAATGGATTTTGGCGACGGCGAGTTTGAAATCAAAATTCAGAACAATGGCAAAATCGTCCATAACATGAAAGAGTTGCTTTTTGAAATCGGGGATTATGTATGAAAGGTCAGTATTCAGTTTCGGTTCAGAACAACAAAGTAAAATATGAGTTCACAATCAAAAGAAACATAACTGTCATTCAAGGCGACAGTGCCACAGGAAAAACAACACTCGTTGACTTGATTCGAGAATATCAGCTTGAGGGTGCAGACAGCGGGATCAGTCTTTCGTGCAAAAAGAAATGCGTAGTGCTTGAAGGTACGGACTGGGAGCGGAATCTTTCGCTTTACACCGACTGCATTGTTTTTGTTGATGAAGGAAATCGTTTTATTGCGACACCCGAGTTTGCTCATGCTATAAAGTCAACGGATAATTATTATGTGCTCATAACGCGCGAAGGGCTTGAAACATTACCTTACAGCGTAAATGAGATTTACGGAATACACACTTCTGGAAAATACGCTGACTTGAAACAGGTTTACCATGAGTTTTATTTGATTTATGGTGTGGAAAGTAAAAAAGGATATATTGAAAATCATGCCTCAAAAGCTATTGAAAAAGTTCTCTGCGAGAATTCAAATTCTGGGTTTGATTTTTTCACGACAGTATTTGCACAAAAGTATGAATGTGAATCTGCGAACGGAAAATCAAATATCTATAAAAATTTGCTCGCAAGCTCAAAGAAAACACTGATAATTGCTGACGGAGCGGCATTCGGCTCTCAAATGGCAAAAGTGATGAAAATAGCAGAACGAGCAGACTGCGTTTTATTTTTGCCAGAATCATTTGAATACATTTTGCTTGCTTCAATTTTTGCAAAAGATTCCGAAATCACAAAAGTGCTGGAACAACCAGAGGATTTTATCGAAAGCAAAGATTTTTTCAGCTGGGAACAGTTTTTCACGGTTCTTCTTATAAAAATCTCTGACGGAACTTACCTCAAATATTTCAAGAAGAAACTGAACCCGAATTATCTTTCTGAAAAGATTAAGAATGTGATTTTGAATTCTGACGCAATGAAAGGGATTTGTGGCTTGATGATGGAGGAGAAGTAGAATGACCGAGGATGAACAGTTCAAGCAGCTTGCGAGCAACGGAATGTTGATTAAACGCCCCTTGCTTGTTTGCGATGACACGGTGATTCCGGGATTTAAGGAAGATGCGTGACGCGAGGCTGTGGGGAGGTGAAACAATGACATGGATAATTGAAAACGAAGCATTTTTCGGTGGCGACATTTTGTTACCCGCATTAAAATCCTTGGGAAGGAATGTAATTCTCTGGAACGATAATTTTTGGATCACGAAAGAATATACGTCTTTTCCCAAAGATTCATTTTTCCATGGAAGTCTGGGTAATGCCTCACGGATTAACAAAGAACTCAATTTTATTCCAGGTTCGTTATGTGATGAAGAAGGTTTCTCATATTCTTTTCTTTTTGAAAATTACAACAATTATCTTCTTAACAAAAATGTAGTTTTCACAAACATTTCAGAACTAATGCAAAATCCCAAGATTGCTAAGGGACTTAATTCAGAAAGCCTTTTTGCTCGTCCTAACAGCCCGTTAAAGGAATTCAGCGGCAGAATTATTCCAGCAGAAAATCTTACGCCAGCACATTTTGATTATGGATTTTATCATGAAAATATAAATCTTCCTATTGTACTTGCACCTTTAAAGTCAATCGAAAAGGAATGGCGGTTTATTTGCATAAACCATAAAATAATTACAGGCTGTGAATATGTTGCAGACGGTCGCAAAGGCGGTCGCACTATCAATCCAGAGAATCGTGAAGAGGCATTTGTTTTTGCACAAAAGATTGCGGACGAGCGAAAACAAAAAGATTTTGCGTATGTCATTGATGTATGCTGCAGCGATGGAAAAATATATCTTGTTGAAATGAATCCCTTCAGCGGTGCTGATTTTTATCATTGTGATGCCAAGAAAATTATCGAAGCGATGGATAGATAATTCACGAAAAAAAAATATCTAACATAATGCAAAAAAGCTTTTTTACATCTTTATTTTGATTTTAAATGATGCTAAAATGAAGAAGAAAAAGAAAGGAGCAACTGCGATGGCGGAAGAAAGAAATCCTGAGAAAATGCAAGACGAAAGATATATGAAGAAAGCGGAATATGATCCTAAAATCACGAAAGAGAAATGGATTGAGTTAATAAATGACAGAACTGTTTTTAACGAAAACTCTTTAATAACTTTTGCATGTATCAAAAAAGCTAAACTTGCGACTTGCGCAGATATGGCAGAAGAATTTGGAAGAGATTTTAATTTTTATAATACGAATAACTGGCGAACAGGCGAAAGAGTTTATAGAAAAACAAATTGTCCTATTTCGATCCGGGATTCTGGAGAAAAAGTATATTGGAATATATGTTGTTTAGCACGTGAAGCAAATAATAAACGCTTTGAATTTAAGATTCGTCCTGAACTTGAAGAAGCGTTTGAAGAAACTGGAGTTTTGAAAAATATCAAATTGTATGAAAATGAAAAAGGAGCCGTAGAAATGTCAAAAGCCGATGAACTTGCAAATCTCTTGGAACACACCCACAACCTAATCCTCCACGGAGCACCGGGAACTGGAAAGACACGCCTTGCCCGCGACATTGCAAAAGCAATGGGATGTTCTGATAACGAAATTGGCTTTGTTCAGTTTCATCCGTCCTATGATTACACAGATTTTGTGGAAGGCTTACGGCCAATGAACGATGGCAACAGCGAACAGATTGGCTTTGAGCGAAAAGACGGTGTGTTTAAGAAATTCTGCGAGAGGGCAATTCTTTCATCCGGTTATAATGATGATATTTTGAAAGAACTCAATGACAATCCAACAGTTTGGAAAGTTTCTCTTGAAGGAACGGGCGATA
>JAEEYO010000028.1 GCA_016288205.1 Treponema sp.
GCAGCAAGGGAAATCATCCGAGCCGCAAATTCTTCTGTGGATTGCGGAGTCATTTTCAGCCCGGTTTTTCCTCTGTGGGCTTTTACTGAATCCGTGCCGGAAAATATTCTCTCGCTTTCGGTGCTCCCTCCCCAATCCGAGGACAAGAAGCTTTTTTTCCCTTTGAAAATCCGTGGCATGGACTCTGACCTTTTGCTCCGGATTGTCTTTGCTCGCCGCATCAGAAACTCAGCTTGCGATGAAAAATCCCTGGAAGTCCCGCCCGAAATCCGTGACAAATTACCTTTGGTTCAACGGACATTCAGGCAGGCTCTTGTTGTGATGGAAAACAACGGCTGGAAAGTCTATGACGAAAAATGGCACAAATGCAAATAATCTGAGTATGTTTTCTGCCTGATTTTTAGGCCATTACCTTGTCGCCGCGGTCCATTGCCGTAAGTCCTGACTTCAAAAGCTCAAGGATTCCGTAGGGCTCAAGCAGGCGGATCAGTGAGGAGATTTTGTCCTCGCTTCCGGTTGCCTCTACAATCAGGGAGTTCTCGGAAACATCAACAATGTGCGCACGGAAGATATTGCATGTCTCGATGATGACCGCACGATTCGGACCGTCCGCCTTTACCTTGATGAGCGCCATTTCCCTCTGTGTTGTTGCAGAAGGATCGCAGTGCTCGATGGTGATTACCTCAACCAGTTTTGAAAGCTGCTTTTCAATCTGCTCAAGCATTCTCTTGTCACCGCGTACAACGATGGTCATGCGGGAACGTTTTTCGTCAGCGGTCTCACATACCGTCAGTGAATCAATGTTATATCCACGGCGGCTGAAAAGTCCTGAAACACGGCTCAAAACACCGGCATGATTGTCCACAAGCACTGACAAAACGTATTTTTCCATAAAATCCTCCAAAAAAGCGCTTCCTAAAAGTATATCAAATTTCCCCCCGATTGTCAAACATCTCTCGGGTAGATTCCGAGCAGACGCAAATCCTCGACACCGGAACGCAAATCATCCTCAAGATCTTTTACGTAAGTGTTCACGTCATCATCCGCATTACTAAGCTCAGCGTCGGCATAAAACCAGTAGGTCCACGGTTGTCCTTCAAGAGGGCGGCTTTCCAGTTTCGTAAGATTGATTCCATGTCTGCTGAAAATTCCAAGCGTGTTGAAGAGCGCACCTGGCTCATTTTTTGTCTTAAAGATAAAGCTCGCCATGTTGGGACGAAGATTTTTTTCCGTCTTTGATTTTTCCGCCGCATGTTTTGACTGAATCACGACGAAGCGGGTGAAATTCGAGGGATCGTTTTCAATATCCTCCTGCAAAACCTCAAGCCCGTAGATGGATGCGTTGACCGTGCTTGCGATGGCAGCCGCCGTAGGATCTTTTTTTGCAGCGATTGTCTGTGCCGCAGTTGCCGTTGAAAGTGAGTCCACATGGATCCACTCTTTGTGTGCGTCAAGGAATTTCCTGCACTGACCGAATCCCTGGGGATGGCTGTACACGCTTTTGATTCCGTCAATGGTCGCACCCTTCACTCCGAGCAATGCATGGCGGATGTTCAGCGTAACGGTTCCCACGATGACCACGTCTTCGAAGCGCATGAAATTGTCATAGTTCTGATACACTGAGCCTGCGAGGGAGTTTTCAATCGGTATCATTCCGTAATCGGCATTTCCGTCAAGCACACTCTGGAACACTTCCGCAAAAGATTCCGTGCTCAGGGGAGTTACGTCCCTTTCGTCAAAATATCTGCTGATTGCCTGCTCTGCATAAGCACCACGGTTTCCGCTGTATGCGCATACGACCTTCTCATGTTTTTCTTCACGGATGTGTGCGACGGCTTTTCCCATTACAGGCGCAAGTGCCTCAATGTCGTGCATGAGTTTGTCGAACTGTGCGGGCAAAAGTGACGCTGCTCCACCTGCGAGTGCCTTGTCCGGATTCGGATGTACGTCCACCATGATTCCGTCCGCCCCGGATGCGATCGCCGCAAGTCCCATCGGCTGCACCAAGTCTCTCTGCCCCAAAGCATGGCTCGGATCCACGATGATTGGAAGATGGGTGAGTTTTCTCAAGACCGGTATTGCGGAAAGATCAAGCGTGTTGCGTGTGGAATGTTCAAAAGTACGGATTCCTCTTTCGCAAAGAATCACATTTTCTGTTCCCGACGCAAGGAGATATTCCGCCGACATTAAAAATTCCTCAAGGGTCGCGGTATATCCTCTTTTTAAAATGACCGGCTTACCGACGGCACCGACTTTTTTGAGCAAATCAAAATCCTGCATGTTGCGGCTTCCAATCTGGAATACGTCAGCGTAATCACTCATCAGCGGAATCAGTTCGCTTGAAACAATTTCCGTCACCACCGGGAGACCGAATTTATCTCCGGCTTCCCTTAAAAGTTTAAGTCCCTCTTCACCCATTCCCTGATACGCGTAAGGTGAAAGACGTGGTTTGTATGCCCTTCCGCGAAGAAGACTTGCTCCCGACTGAGCGACCGCCTGTGCTGTTGCCATAATCTGCTCGCGGCTCTCTACCGCACAAGGGCCCGCTATGGCTACGACTCTTTTTCCTCCCACACGGATGACCTGACCCCTGTTGTTCGCAATCTCCACGATGCTGTCTTCTTTTTTGAATTCACGGCTTGCCTGCTTGTATGGTTTGCTGATTGGAATGACTCGCCTTACTCCGGGTTTAATTTCAATCTCTGCCGGGTCCATTTGCATTTTTCCGACCGCCGCAAGAATTGTGTCCTCTTCACCGACGACTTCATTAAGTTTGAAATTTTTCTGTGAAAGAAAATCCTTTAAGCTCGTCTTGTCTTTCTCCGAAATGTCCTTTTTTAGAACGATAACCATGTTTAATCTCCTGATAATAGTTTTTATAAAAAAATTCAAATCCGCAAAATGAAATACTCTAGTACATCATTATGCTTTTTTGGGAGATTTCCTGTTCCACGGATTTTATTAGTTTCTTGTTTTTTGTCGCGGTGTTGTATGCATAGTAGGAGAGAGTCTTTCCGTCATGCTCGGTAAACATAAACTGATTTTTGTCAATGAACTTGAATTCAATTATGGAAGATGATATTTCTGTCAGCTCAGTGCCGTCATAATTTGAGACGTAAAGGGAGATGTTGTCCCTGCTGTTCAGAACCTTGTCCTTGTTCGTGTCATTTTTTATTACGGCATAGACATTGAGAGTGTGATTGCTGCTGGAGGAATATCTTTCATCCAGCCTTTGAAACTGATATTTGTAAATGAAAACATTTGATGAAAAAAGTTTCAGCTCGTTGTCAGTGCCGTCCTTTATAAAGATAAAATTGGTGATTCCGTCGCTCGCACTGTAGAAACTTGTGTTGTTGTATCCCTTGCCGACTATTCCCAGACTGTTCGCCGAGTCCTCATACCCTTCGTCCGCACGGATTCCTGAGCTCTTCACATCGAAAATATACACGTCATTCAGTTTTGTGTTGAAGTTCACGTACTCCTTGATTTCAACCTTAGGGTCCTCTATTATTACCATCTCGTTCCATGCCCTGTTCGTTGTGCAGGATATGAGTACCGCTCCCAAAATTGCCGCGATGAGTGTCTTAAAAATAAACTTTTTCATGCCTCTCTCCTACACAGATTGTCCGCTTTTCAACATCTTTTCTTCTGTCATTATATATTTTAATTTTTCTTTTGACAATAGGGGAATTTCTTAAAAAAGATTGATGCAATCACTTGACAAACATATAATTATATGCTTATATGAATATATGAGGAGATGCTAATTGAAAACGACTGTGAAGAAAAACAAGGGAGTCGATGAGGGTGTGCTTTGTAATCTTGCCGAGCTTTTCAAAGTGTTCGGGGATTCGACGAGGGTAAAAATCCTTTATGTGCTCCTTGAAAAAGAGATGAGCGTGACGGAGATTGCGGAGAATCTTAAGATGACCCAGCCTGCAATCAGCCAGCAACTTCGTGTACTGAAAACCAACGGACTTGTGAGCTACAGGAGGGAGGGTAAATCACTAATTTATTCTCTTGCAGACGAGCATGTTTCAATCATTCTGAACATAGGACTGGAGCATCTGGCAGAACGCTAGGTTCTCTTCTATATATAGTAAATCAATTAAGGAGCGTTTTATGGCTGCTGAGAAAAAGGATATTGAGAAGATTGAGGTGGAGGAAGTTGAGAATTGCTCGCTGCATGAGCATGACCACCATGAACATGAGCATCATGGCCATCATGAACATGAGCACGAACACCACCATGAACATGATGAGCATCATGACCATGATGATGATGATGACGACGATGATGAATGTTGCTGCCACCATCACGAGCATGGACACCATGAGCATGAGCACCATGAGCATGAGCACCACCACCACCACGATGACGATGATGACGAATGTGATGAGGAAGAAGGATGCTGCTGTCACCACCACCATGGACACCACGAGCATGGGCATGAGCACGGTGAAGAGGAAGAGGGTGGACTTCCTAAAATCATAGTGGCGGCAGTTCTTTTTGTGCTGGCAATTCTTTTGGAAAAACTTCCTGTGTTTGCTTTGGGTGGCCCTGTCTGTGGCGGCAATGAGAAAATCTTTCTTGCGGTTAGAGTTGTTTTCATGGCACTTTATTTTGTGGCCTATGTGCTTGTCGGAAAGCATGTCATAATGGAAGCCGTGGAAGGACTTTTGCACGGTTCTGTTTTCAACGAGGAATTCCTCATGGCACTTGCGACTGTGGGTGCGATCGTGATGGGTGAGTATTCAGAAGCTGTCGCGGTAATGATTCTCTTCCAGCTCGGTGAGTATCTTGAGGGGCTTGCGATGGACAGATCCCGGCGCTCCATAAAAAATCTTTTGGACATCAGACCGGATTGCGCGAATGTGAAAAGGGATGGTCAGCTTGTTGAGGTGAGGGCTGAGGAAGTAAAAATCGGCGACACGATTGTGATTAAGCCGGGCGAAAGAGTTCCTCTGGATGGTGTCGTTCTGAGCGGAAAGTCGTTCGTGGACACATCGGCTCTTACGGGTGAAAGTGTGCCGAGGGAGATTTTCGAGGGCAATGATATTCTGAGCGGATTCGTAAATAACGGCGGTGTGCTTGAGGTTGAGGTAAAAAAATCCTTTGGCGAAAGTACCGTGAGCCGCGTCTTGAATCTGGTGGAAAAGGCTCAGAGC
>JAEEYO010000029.1 GCA_016288205.1 Treponema sp.
ATGTGGCGGTAAAGCTCTGTCATAAATGACTGGCAGAATCTCATGATCTCAGCGTCGCTCTTTCCGTGTCCGTCGAAGTCAGATCCACCTTTTCCACCACCCATGGGGAGTGTTGTAAGGCTGTTCTTGAGAACCTGCTCGAATCCGAGGAACTTCAAAACGTCCAGACCTACCTCAGGACTGAAGCGGAGACCTCCCTTGTAGGGTCCGATTGCTGAGTTGAACTGTACGCGGAATCCACGGTTAACGTGTGGCTTACCCTGGTCATCTGTCCACGGCACGCGGAACATAACAATGCGCTCCGGCTCAACCATGCGCTCAAGGACTGCATACTCCTCAAGTCCCGGCATCTTGTCTACTGCTGGAGAAATTGCCTCGAGAACGAGACCCACAGCCTGAAGAAAGTGATCCTGGTCAGCATAGCGCTGGCTTACATCGTCCCAAACACGCTTACAATAAGCGTTCTTGATATTATATTGCATTTTTTACCCCTAGTCATCCGCCGGTTGCGGGTGCCTATTACCATAGTAAAATATTTTTTTTTATTTTGTCAATCTTTTTTATGTATAATTATACAAGATTTTTAAAAATTTTTTGCGGTATTATTCACGTTTTTTCTTATATATTTGTGTTGTATTCTGGAAAATGGAAAACCGCCGTTTATATTCAGCTTTCCACTTTCCGCTCTCAACTTTCCACTAAACCTTGAAGCCGTTGATCATCTCGGACACTTTCTGGGTGGCTGACTGGTTCTTCTCTGATGCGTTTACTGCGGAGATTGTCGCCCCCTCCATTTCCGTCATGTCGCTGGAGACCGAAAGTGACTTTTCGCTCGTGATTGATGCGATGGACTGCAAATCCTGAACATTGGAAAGTACGTTCGTACTGGACTTCTTGATTTGTGAGGAAGCATTGTTTATGTCCCTCGTGGTGTCGTTCAGAAGCTCCATGCTCTTCAGGATGTTCTCGACGCTGTAGTTCTGGTTGGTCATTCCCGCCTTCACTTCCTGAATCAGTTTCTCAAGCTCGTTGATTTTTGATCCCACGGACTCGAATGCGTCTGCCGATGAGCGTGATGTGTCGACGATTCCGCTGATTGCCTCGGAAATGCCCTCAAGCAGCCCCTTGATTGATGATGACTGTGATGCCGAAGTCTCTGCAAGAGTACGAATCTCATCCGCGACGACTCCGAATCCCTTTCCGAGCTCACCCGCGTGCGCTGCCTCAATGGCGGCGTTCATGGCGAGGAGGTTAGTCTGCTCGGCGATTGCTGATATGGCTGCGTTTGCTTCGTTCAGGTTCTCCGACTGCTTGGCGATGTTGTTTATCTGCTCGTAGACCTGCTCCTGCATCTGCCGTCCCTGGGTGGACTCGGAGACCAGCGTCTTGTACTCCCTGATGATTGTCTCGATGTTCCTGTCCACTTCCTTGATGTTCGCAGACATTTCGTTCACGGCTGTGGATGACTTTTGTATCTCTTCGGACTGATTTGAAATCCTTGAGTCAAGTCCCGAAATCTCGTTCTCCACGGTGCGTACTTCCGATGTGATTGAGGAAATCCGGTCGCTCTGCTCAGTAATCCTGTTTGAGATGTCGCTTACCCCTGAACTCACCGTCTTGATTCTCTGCATGGTGTCGCTCATTCGTGTGGAAAGCTCCTGTCCCGTTTCGGTGAGGATTGAGCTCTCATTTTTCAGTGAGGAGACCATGTTGTTCAGGTTCGCGATTACCTTGTTGCAGTTCTGCGCGAGTTTCGTAAGCTCGTTGTTTCCTGTCTCCGGGATGCGTGCGGTCAAATCAGCCTTGCCTGCCGAAATCCTCTCCATGGACTGGGAGATTTTGTCCATCTTTCCGAAGATTGAGCGAGTGAAGACTATGATGACGATCAGACCCAGAATCAAAAAGGCGAGTCCTATGCAGGCGATTACGGCAATCTCCTTGTAGAGTGCGGCCATCAGCTCCACCATGCTGAAATCCACGCCGATGAATCCCACGATTTTTCCGCTTGATGTGACTATGGACTTGTAGGTGCTGACCATGTATCCCCATTCTTCCTGCTTCTCAATGTTTGAGCTGGCGATGCAGTCGCTTTTCATCACGTCGAAGGGAAAGTGCCCGTAGTCCTCAATATCCTCCTCGGTTCCAAGGGGGGAGAAATTCTCTGTGTCGCTCGGATCGCAGCTTCCGTCAATCACGTATTTGAAAGTGGTTCCGCTTACCGGAACCATCGTGTAGAGATACTGGCATCCAACGGCCTCCGCCTCATCAAGGAGCTGGAGCCTCACCTTCTCGTAATAGGGATTGTCCTCTCGCATGTCGTTCAAAAATGCCGCGAATTCATCTCCGTCCACGATTTTTGCCGCTTTTTGTATGGCCGCCTTTCCCTGCTGCTGTCCCAGGATGGTTCCGGTCCGCATGATGTTTATGCCCGCTATGATTGAAATGATTGTGCATGAAAGAAAAATAAAGGAACTGAAAATAACAATGAAACGAATCCTCAATGATGACATCGATTTCTCCTAAAAAAGAATAGGTCGTCCTGAAATGTTGATTTTTTTCAAGATTTCCGATAACAAAACGAATTCTAACATAGAATATCCAAAATTTCCACATAAAAATTAAATTTTTTTTCGCCAGCGGATTTTTTTCCCGTGCTTGACACATTTTCGTTTTTTTGATATTGTAAATTTAATTTGACGAAGACGTCTGTTCCGAAGGCTTACTATGCACTGGTGAGTGTTCGGAGCGGGCGTCTTTTTTTTGCGTTTTTTGTGTAAGGGGGCTTTTATGTGTGGATTTGTCGGTGCTTTTGACTTGAAAAACGGTTCCGTGCCTGTGGACGAGGGACTGAAGGAGGCTTTGAGGAGCCAGGTTCTTTCCATGTCCAAGAAAATCAGGCACCGTGGTCCGGACTGGAGCGGGGTCTACACGGGCGACAATGCCATTTTGAGCCACGAGAGACTTGCCATCGTGGATCCTCTGAGCGGAAAGCAGCCCCTTGTGAGCAATGACGGAACGATTATCCTCGCCGTAAACGGAGAGATTTACAATCATCAGGAGATAAGGGAGAAATTCAAGGGAAAGTATCAGTTCAAGACACAGAGCGACTGTGAGGTAATTATCCCGCTTTACATGGAGAAGGGCACTGATTTTCTTGAGGATTTGAGCGGAATCTTTGCGTTTGCCCTTTATGATTCAAAAAAGGACGTTTATCTTGTGGGACGTGACGAGATCGGTGTCATTCCGCTTTACCAGGGATGGGACAAGGACGGACGCTATTATGTGGCGAGCGAGCTGAAGGCCTTGGAGGGTGTGTGCGAGACCGTGGAGGAATTCCCGAACGGACATTATTTTTACTCTCCCGACAAAAAAGTGACACGCTGGTATCACCGTGCCTGGGAAGATTTCGCTGCGGTGGAAAAATCAGCATGTGCCTGCGACGAGAAGGGGGAAGTGGTGAATCCCTCCGTGATTGAGTCTGTGAGGACGGGACTTGAGGAGGCGGTCAGACAGCAGCTTATGAGCGACGTTCCTTACGGTGTGCTTTTGAGCGGTGGACTGGACTCTTCAATCATCGCGGCCATCACGCAGAAATTCAGCCGGAAGAGGGTTGAGACGGGGGGAAGTCAGGAGGCATGGTGGCCAAGGCTGCATTCTTTTGCGGTCGGTCTTGAGGGCTCCCCGGATCTGATTGCCGCACAGAAAGCCGCTGATTTTATCGGCACCGTGCACCATGAGGTCCATTTTACAATTCAGGAGGCTCTGGACGCTCTTCCCGACGTAATCTATCACATTGAGACCTACGACATCACCACAGTGCGTGCATCCACTCCGATGTACCTTCTTGCGAGGGTGATTAAGTCCATGGGAATCAAGATGGTTCTGAGCGGGGAAGGAAGCGACGAGCTTTTCGGCGGATATCTTTATTTCCACAAGGCACCTTCTGCGAGGGAATTCCATGAGGAGCTTGTGCGGAAGATGAGCAAGCTGCACCTTTATGACTGTCTCAGGGCGAACAAGTCTCTTTCTGCGTGGGGCGTTGAGGGGCGCGTTCCATTCCTGGACAAGGAGTTCATTGATGTTGCAATGGGCCTGAATCCAGTTGACAAGATGTGCATCAGGCTCGGTGACGGAAAGCAGAGAATTGAGAAGTGGATTTTGCGAAAGGCATTTGAGGATCTTCTCCCGGCTGAGATCTGCTGGAGACAAAAGGAGCAGTTCAGTGACGGCGTGGGTTACAGCTGGATAGACACTCTGAAGGAGATGACCTCCCGCAAGGTGAGTGACGCACAGTTTGCCCAGCGTGAGAAGAGATTCCCGGTGAACACTCCCGTGACCAAAGAGGAATACTATTACCGCGAGATTTTCGCAAGTCTCTTCCCGTCAGAGAGCGCCGCCCTTTGTGTTCCGCATGAGGCTGGTGTCGCTTGTTCAACGGCAAAGGCTCTTGAGTGGGATGCCGCGTGGAAAAACATGGATGAGCCGTCAGGAAGAGCAATAGCCGGTGTCCACGACAAGGCGTATTGAAGTGCAGGCCTCTCATCCTGAGCTGTATATGAAAAAGCTTTAAGGGTGAGTGTTTTAGGAAAATCTCAAAATAAATTTGTGAGGGCATTCCCATGGAGAACCCCGCCAATAACACATGAGGTGCGCGGTAATAGGAATTGAAGTCGCTGTCGCTCCTACCGCGCAAATGTGTTCTTGTCGGGAACCTCCACTCCATACCCTCACAACCACCCTTAGTGTTTTACTAAAGACTTTCCCAAAATGAAAGCTTTTTCATGCTCATCGCAAGTATAAAGTCCTGCGCTTCATACTATAGCATAAGATTTTTAAATCACAATAATATAGAAGAAGCCTGAGTTTAAAAAAAAGAGCCCCCAAACCCATGCCCGAGTTTGAGGTCCCTTTCCTGTAATAAAACCATTCAGCCCAAGTTGATGAGCTTTAAGTTTTCATCTTTCCACTCTCAACTTTCCACTTTCCACTTTCATCTTTCCACTTTCCACTCGCTAAAGGGAGAATTTCTCGTCGATCATCTCCATTTCTGCCGGAACGTTCGGGTCGGAGTTTTTCTTGTCGTTCTGGTCGCTTTCGCTCTTCTTGAAGAAATTCTCCACGGTCTGCGTAAGGATTGTGGGAGAAATTGGCTTCAAAAGATAGTCCGCCGGCTTTCCCTCAAGCACTTTCATGACCGTGTTCTTGTCGTCCTTTGAGGTCAGGAAGATTACCGGGATGGTCTCGGTGTTCTGTTCGCTTCGGAGGATTCTGAAAACCTCAAGTCCTGAGAGTACCGGCATCTCGTAGTCAAGGAGAATCAGGTCTACGATGCGGTCCTTGAGGAAGTTCACGGCGTTCATTCCTGAGTTCGTGATGAACACGTTGAATTTTTTTGCGAGTCCTGTCTGCATGGAGCGGAGGAAGGATGTGTCGTCGTCCACAATCAGGACGGTCTTTTTCTGCACGTCCTCATTTCCTTCGAATCCGCGCTCGATGTGCGTCGTGTTGTCGGAGCGGTATCCTGAGAAAGCGAGGTCCAGCTGGGTGATCAGGTCGGTGGTATTCACGGGCCTCTGGAAACAGCCAGACGTAAGATCCTGCGGGATGAAGCGGTAGGCTCCCTTGATGTCGATGGGGTTTCCTATCAGGAAGATGTGCTTTTCCTGTACCCTCTTTTTCAAGTCCGCAAGATACTCAAGGGTCGTGTTGTATCTCGTCTCGTCTCCGTCAAGGTAGACAAGGAAGAATTGGTTCTGGTCCTCCACGTCCTCAATCTCTTTCGGGTGCGGCATGATGAATGTGACGGAGAATCCTGCTCCGGTCAGAGTTTTCTCCAGTGCAGTAATCAAAAAACTTTCAGCCGACTCACAGATAAACAAAAGTTTCTTTTCCATATTAAACACCTCATTTCAGCAATTCTAGCAGTGCTGCGCTGTCTCCACCCCTTGAAAGACGCTTTATCTCCGTATAACGGTTGACTTCCTCGGGTGGAATCTTATATCCATCGATACTTTCTATTATACTGTCTATTGCGTTAAAGTCAAATGATCCGGCGAATTCCTTGATTGCGGCAAGGGCTTCCATGTAACGCTCCATTGGAAGTGGTTCTTTACCGGAGTCATTGTCCTCCTGATCCTCAAGCGCGGAAAGCTTGTCGATGTAGGATCGGTACAGGGTGAGCATGTCGGCAGTCTTCGCGTTGATTTCAGCCTCATTCTGCTCGTCCCCGCATTTTTCCAGATACGCTGCCTGTTCGGAAAGCTCAAGTGCGCCAATCAGTCTGGAAGAGCTTTTAAGCGCATGGACCTGAATGGTGTAGTTCTTGAAATCCTTCGTCCTTGCGAATCTCTCAATGTCATCCGCGCGCTTCTTTATGTTGGTGTAATATTCCCTTACGGCCACCATAAAGACATCCGGAGATCCGCAGTTCTGCATTGCCGTGTGCAGGCTGATTCCCTTGAGGTTCGAGAACTGATCCTCGGGGCTTTCCGCAGTCTGCTCATTATTATCATCGGCAAAATTTGACGTAGTCTTTTCTGGAGGAAGCAATTCCGTCAAAAGATGCTCAAGTTCCTTGCTGTCTATGGGCTTTGAAAGATAGGCGGTGAATCCCTCCTTCAGATAGTACTCCTTTGCCCCGGAAACCACATTTGCGGTGAGCGCGACCACGGGCACGTTCTTGCAAAGACAGTCGGTCATATCCTGCATGGCATGGAAAGCCTCAACTCCGCTCATCTCAGGCATACGGTGGTCAAGGAAAATCACGTCGTAGTGCTTTTTGCGGATTTTCTCAAGCATCTCCTTTCCGCTGGATGCCGTGTCAATCTTCACCTCGGTCTTTTTCAGAAGTCCCTCGAAGACAATCAGGTTCATGCGGGTGTCGTCAACCACGAGAATCTGCGCGTTGGGGGCACGGAATGACTCATGGTAGGTCTTGGTCGTGTGCAGGAGCTTGTTGTATCTTTCGTTGAAGTTCCCGATTTTCTCCCACCAGATGACCTGCTGCTTGAGCTTGAACGAGAATGTGGAGCCCATGCCGTACTCGCTCTGGAACTCAAGCTTGGAGTCCATCTTCTGAAGAAGCATGCTCACGATGCTCAGTCCGAGTCCCGATCCCTCGATGGTGCGGTTCCTCTGCTCGTCAAGACGCTCGAATTTGTTGAAAAGCCTCTCCTGCTCATCCGGTTTGATTCCTATTCCGGTGTCCTTTACGCTTACAATCAGGTAAATCTGTCCCGCGTCCAGCCGTTCGAAGGTGATTTTCAGCGTGACAGTGCCCCTTTCGGTATATTTGACCGCGTTGTTCAGTATGTTGAGGATGCACTGCTTGACCCTTATCTCGTCGCCGAAGAGCAGGTGCGGCATGTTCTCGTCAATGTCCACGAGAAGCTCCAGGTGCTTTTCCTCCGCTTTCTGTGAGACCATGTTCACCAAATCCGTGATGACTGAGCTCAGCTCGTATTCCGCGGAGATGATTTCCATCTTGTTCGCCTCAATCTTGGAGAAGTCGATGATGTCGCTGATGATTTTAAGCAGGATGTCTCCTGAGGCGCGTATGTTCTCGGCGTATTCCTTTGTCTTTCTCTCGTTCGTCTCACGCAGGATAAGCTCGTTGAGTCCGAGGATGGAGTTCACCGGGGTGCGTATCTCGTGGGACATGTTCGCGACGAAATTTGTCTTTGCCTCGTTCTTTGCCTTCTCCACCTCAAGGGCCTGATCAATCTGCTGGTCCTGTATCTCGAAGTACCTCACGTGGCTCTCAAGGTTCTGGCCTCCAATCAGCATACCGAGGCATGTGAAGATGCTGGACGTGAGTATGTCCATCATGAAGATTTCGGTCGGCTTGATTCTGTATGAGAAATAGAAGACCGCCACCGCCATGACGACGTTGTTGATCAGGTTGCTTCTCCACTTGTAGTCGATTATCAGGATAGGAAACACCACCCTGTATGCTATGATCATCACGTAAGGATAGGGCTGTGGCGATATGAGGTTCAGGAATCCCGAAAGGATGTAGAGCGAGATGAAGAACACGTAGATGAAGGGAAGCGGATGCTTGATTACGACTTTCCTGCAGAACAGAGAAAAGACCAGGAGACCAAAATAGGCCGCGGCTCCGATGCCGTAAATGGGTCTGCAGTACGGGTTGATGAAGCTGTTGTTTGAGACCAGGGGCGGGACGAAGGTGAGTATGAAGCATGTCAGGAGAATTATGAATGCCAGAAGCGGAAAGCTACAGATTGTGTGTGTGTTGTACGCGTTTATGAAGTCCGTTTTCTGAGAGAAAAAATTCTTTTGCTCGTTATTCTTTGCAGTGCCTAAAAATCTGAAGTCCGTAGAATTTTCCTCCTTATGCCCCTTGTTTCTGTCCGAAAAATAGAGACCTTATCATTATAATATCATGGAATTTAAGAAAAAACAATTTTAAAAGGATAAAATTTTTTAATTTCTCTAAAAAATCTAGAGTTTGTGGTTTTTTAAATGCATTTTAGCCCGGAAGGCTCTTTTTTGATTCAAAAGCCGGAAATTGGGCCGGGATTCCGTCAATCAGCATTTTTCGGATGACTGGCGGCGCTCCAAGCCCACTTCCTAAGCTCTCTTGTGTTGCTTTTACAGGCCCCTTATTTTGAGCCCAGATACTCGTTGATTGAGGCTGCTGCCTTTCTTCCCTCACCCATGGCAAGGATGACTGTGGCCGCACCAAGAACGATGTCTCCACCTGCCCAGACGCGGGTCATGCTCGTAGCCTGATTCTCGTCCACCGTGATGTGTCCCTTGTTGTCCACTGCGATGTCCGGGGTAGTGCGGGGGATGAGCGGATTGGAGTTGTTTCCAAGCGCAACGATAACGGCGTCACAGGGGATGTCATGCTCGCTTCCCTTGATTTCAACCGGCTTTCTTCTTCCTGATGCGTCGGGCTCACCCAGCTCGTAGCTCAAGGCGCGGATTCCGTTGACCCTTCCGTCCTCGGCGTTTCCAAGGATCTCAACCGGGTTCTCAAGGAACCTGAACTCGACTCCCTCTTCCTCAGCGTGATCGACCTCTTCCTTACGTGCGGGCATCTCTGTCCTTGTACGGCGGTAGACCACATAGACCTTCTCGGCACCAAGCCTCAAAGCCATGCGTGCGGCATCCATTGCGACGTTTCCTCCGCCACATACCACCACGGTCTTTGCCTCATAGAAAGGAGTGTCAGCCTTTCCCTTTTCATAAGCCTTCATAAGGTTTGCGCGTGTCAGATACTCGTTTGCGCTGAACACACCGATGTAATTCTCGCCGGGGATTCCGAAGAACTTGGGAAGTCCTGCTCCCGTACCGACGAAAGCCGCGTCAAATCCCTTTTCGCTCAGAATCTGCTGCACGGATGATGTTCTTCCCACGAGGAAGTTCATCTCGAATTTCACGCCCATGTTCTTGAGGTTCTCGACTTCCTTCGCAACGATGTCCTTCGGGAGACGGAACTCAGGGATTCCATAGACCATGACTCCTCCGGCCTTGTGGAATGCCTCGAAAACGGTAACGTCATGTCCCGCGCGACGGCAATCAGCTGCAACGGTGAGTCCTGCGGGTCCAGATCCGATTACGGCGACCTTTTTTCCTGTGGAAGCAGCCACTGCAGGGGTAGTCGTAAGATTGTTCTCCCTCTCGTAATCAGCCACAAAACGCTCCAGACGACCGATGCTCACGGCCTTTTCCGCGCTCTTGTAAACTTTTCCGACGGTACACATGCCCTGGCACTGCTTTTCCTGAGGACATACGCGTCCACAGATTGCGGGAAGCAGGTTCGTCGTCTTGATTTCATCCACCGCGCCCTTGAAATCACCCTTGGCGACCTTCGCGATGAACTGGGGGATATGGACGTTTACGGGGCATCCCTTCACGCACGGCTCGTTCTTGCACTGGAGACAGCGGTTTGCCTCGACTATGGCCTGCTCCTTGGTGTATCCCAATGCGACCTCGCTCATCTGCCTTGCCCTTACATGTGGCTCTCCGGTCGGCATGATCTGAAGCGGTATGTCACGGCGGTCCTTCATCTCAAGTGTTCCGGCCTTGATTTTATCTTCTATTTTACTGTACTCTTCCCTGGCTGTCTCGGCGAGTTTTTCAGCGCTGATATGTTCCATTTTGTTCTCCTGATACCTTGGGGTTTACTTTGTTATGCCGTCTTCCAGCTTGCACTTGTGGAATGCTTCGGTTTCCTGGGGCTTGAAACTCTTCATCCTCATCATCATGTTGTCCCAGTCCACCTGATGTCCGTCAAAGTCCGGTCCGTCCACGCACACGAACTTGGTCTCTCCGCCAACGGACACACGGCATCCACCGCACATTCCGGTTCCGTCAATCATAATTGTGTTAAGGCTTACTGTGCACGGAACGTTGTATTTTGCGGCACACTGACAGGCGAATTTCATCATGATTGGCGGTCCAATGGCGATAACCTCGGCTGGTGGTACGTCGCTCTGGCAGAGTCTTTCAAGCGCGATCGTTACGACACCCTTTTCACCTGCGGATCCGTCGTCCGTCATAAGAATCACCTCGTCGCACACGGCCTTCATCTCATCCACGAAAATGAGCAGGTCCTTGTTTCTCGCACCCTCAATCAGAATCACCTTGTTTCCGGCTTCCTTCAATGCCTGCACGATGGGGTAAAGCGGGGCAGTTCCGAATCCTCCTCCCACGCATACGACTGGAGCGTCGTACTTTCTGATGTTGCTCGGCGTTCCAAGCGGTCCCAGAACTCCGCCCAGGTAGTCACCCACGTTCAGTTTGGAAAGCTTGTATGTGGAGGCTCCCACGGGCTGAAATGCGATTGCGACCCAGCCTTCATCCGCGTTTGCGTCGGCGATTGTAAGCGGGATGCGCTCGGTCAAATCCTGGTCAACCTGCACGATCAGAAACTGTCCTGCCTTGCGGTTTTTCGCGATGTCCGGGGCCTCAAATTTCATGTAGTAGACATTCTCGGAAAGCTGTCTCTTTTCAATAATCTTGTTCATATATGTTCCTTACAATAAAAATATTCAGAAAATCCGATTCTACATTATAATAAAATCCGTGTGTTTGTGGAAGTCCTTTTTAAGAATTTGTAATTTTTTGCAAATTTGATTACCGTGGCGAAGATTTGCGGCTATTATAATAGTATGGAGATAAAAAAATTTGCTGTATTGGTTGTCCTTGGGATTCCTTTCCTTGGACTGATTGCGGGCTGCGACATGATTTCGGAGACGGAATGTGTGCGCATGGATTTTTCCTCGGTGGATCTTACTCCCGACTCATGGTACGTCTCTTGCTGCGACGGTGAGAGCGAGCAGGTGCATGTGCAGGACGGGAGCGTGAAATGCCTTGAAGTGGAGCTGCCGAAAAACTGTCCTGCGGGAATCCTTGTCTACCCGGTGGAGGGCTCGGTGAGGGGTAAGCCGCTTGGTGCCCTTTATCCCTTTCAGGATGAGATAAGCGTCGCGGGAGGATTCGTCGCCTACATTGCGGACAGACTTTACCGTGGCGCTGAAAATGACGCGGAGAGTTCCAGGGACTACATCGCGAGGTTCAACTGGCCCAGGTTCATTGAGGTCTGTTCCGAGGCGGAGGACCCTTGGCGGCTTGACTGCGAGAGGATTGTTTCCGCAATCGCTTCCGGCTCGTTCAAAAAATCCGACGTGAAGGTGAGGTGAGGTGAAAGTGGAAAGATGAGAGTGGAAAGTTGAGGGAACTGTAGAACAACCCATGCTTGACACATCAGGGCAAAGTCATTAGGATTTGCACGAATGGCATTTTACTCTGCCGTTTATGGAGGTTTATATTATGGTCAAAAATAAAATGCTGACAGTGCTTAAATGCGCGGTCGCCGCTTCTCTCTCACTTCTGATGCTTGCCGGATGCTCTAAAAAGGAGCCGACGGTGGAGGAAAAGGTGACGGAGGATGTGAAGTCCGTGGAAAAGAAGGTGGAGCAGTCCATCACGGATTCCTCAAGCCTGAAGGATCTGACCTCTGATTTGAAGGACGTGGGTTCCGCCGTGGGAAAGCTCGGTGAGGACATTGCCGAAAGCAAGGAAGCGAAAAGCCTGCTCGATGCCACGGGAAAACTTCTGGACTCCACCAAGGACACTCTGGACACCCTGACTTCATCCGACACATACAAGGGAATCGTTGACTCCGTTACAAACAGCGATGAGCTCAAGGACGCGAAAAAAGCCGTGGATGATGCCGTGGACACATTGAAGTCCGTCTCAGCCGAGGATCTTGAAAAGGCAAAGGACACCGCCATTGAATCCCTGAATTCATCTGACGCAAAGAATGCCATCAACGAGGCTTTGGACAACATTTCCAGCGCAACTGATGAGGCCGCGGCAAAAACCGGTGATGTCCTGAACAATCTCTTTGGCGGAAAGGGAAAGAAAAAGGAAGACTAATTTTTCCTGTCGCGTCCACGGTCCCCGAAGTTCATGCACATGCCGACGTAAATCCTTATGTCATGTCCTGAAATCAGGTCCGTGGAATTCTGGAGTTTTACTCCGTCGTGGCTGAGACTCAGTCCTGTGAACGCACCTGAAAACGGCTTGCTGTATCCGAGACCGAGGTTCAGCCCAAGGTGGAATCCGTCCACGTTCAGGAAATAGCACTTGTACATAGCGTTGACGGCGAATGCAAAATCAAACTGTCCGTAGATGTTCAGAATCCTGTCCCAGAGAAATCCCGCGTTGAACTGGAGGGCCGGACAGATTGAGACGGAGTGTATGTCGCTGAATGTGTAACGGAAAATCGGACCGAGCGACGCTGTAAGCTCACCCGCGAATTTTACCGAGAAATCCGTCCAGTCAAAGCTCACGACCCTGAAATATTCCATGCCGAAAGCGCCGTTGATTCCTACGTCCAGATTTTTCTTCTCCCGTCCGAAATAAATGGAAAGATTTGTCTCGCTTCCGGTAAGTGAGTATGCTGCGTTCGCTACATCTCCGTCGGGACATCTGTATGTCCTGGTGCTTGAAGGTATGAAATAATTGTTGAAGCAAAGCTCCACGTTCGCAAATGCAGTGCTTGCGGCAATCAAAAAAATGGCAATCAGCAGAAAGTGTTTCTTCATTTTAATCCTCCGAAAAAAAATCAATCATAAATTTTTAATTACTTAAAATACCGTGCCGTGAGTGCGTCGGCGAGATACTGCGATTTTCTGAACGTCTGCAAAATCAGCGGGACAAAAAGCGGAATCAGGATTTTGATTTTTCCGAACCCGCGTGTGCCTGCGAATGCCCCTCGGATCAGCTGCGTCTTGATGATTCCCGATAGCTCGTCCAAAAGCAAGGGAATGAAGCGGAACATGATTCCTATGACAAGCACGAAATAGCGCACCGGGATTTTAATCATCGAAAGCGGAGTGAGCAGCGCGGAGATTCCGTCCATGATTTGCCGCTCTGTGGTTGAGTAGATGTAGGAACCGAGAATCGTGATGATTGCTGGGGCTCGGATGAAAATGTTCAGTGCCGTCCTGATTTTTGACCATGTGATTCTGAGAATCCCGTATTCGAAAATGAGCGCGGATTTGTCTGCGGCGGACGTATAGAACAAAAACTGTATTGCGGCAAAGATGATGAGCAGGGGCAGAAGTTTCAGGAACGCATGGAGGGGCTTTTTCAGCGGGTACCTTGAGAGAAGTGCGTAAAGAATTGACGCTCCGAGCATTGAAAGAGAGACCACAAGATTTCCTGATGCCACAGTCACAATGAAGATTGCCAGAAAAAGCAGTGTCTTGAAAAGCGCGGGCAGAGATGCCACGGGAGACTGCGGTGCCTTGGGAGGTGCCATCAGGGCTGCGGATGTCTTTTGCAGGCTGTCCAGTATTGAGGCGTTCTGCATTACGTCCATGCGCTCCAGTTTTCCGTCGTCTTTTGTCTCAGGATTTTGCTCCGCTGCTTTCACCTCTTCCTGATTTCCCGAAGTGAGACTTGCCCATGAGATTTTCCGGTCGGCGAAATCGGCTTCCTCCATTCTGTGTGTGCTGAACAAAACTGTCTTTCCTGAGCATGCGAGAGTCCTCATCATCTGAAGGACTTTGATTCTGGAAATCGGGTCCAGCGCGGAAGTCGGCTCGTCAAAAATCACAATCTCCGATCCAAGGGCGACCGTTCCTGCGAGAGAGAGCTTGCGTTTTTCTCCCCCCGAAAGATGGAAAGTTCCTCGGTCGGAAAAATCATCGTAGGGGAGTCCGCACAGCTCCATCGCTTCTTGTACCCGCTTTACCAGGGCCTCACCCTTCACCCCGCGTTTTTTCGGTCCGAAGGCAACGTCATCAGCCGCGTAAGTCTCGAACAGTGCCGCCTCGCTTTCCTGCAATGAGAGCACGGGTCTTTCCTTCGCATAAATGTCACCGTCGCATTTTCTGAGTCCCGCGAGACATTCAAAGAGAGTGGATTTTCCGCATCCGCTTGGTCCTGTGAGTGCCGTTAGAGTTCCCCTGTGCAGGTCAAAGGATATGTTCTTGAAAATTGCCTGCTCAGGATATGAGAACGAGATTGACTTTGCCCTGAGGGTGATTTCACCATCTTCCCCGGTTTCGTTTTCTTCATATAATACGGACTCGTCGCCGAAAAGTTTTTCCTGCAGATCCGCCCGTGAGAAAAAATCAAGACGCGGACCGTCAAAGATGATTCTGCCTTTTTCCATCACGACAATCCGTCTTGCCTTCATGGCCTCGTCCCTGTCGTGGGTGATGTGCACTACGGTATGTCCCTTTCTGTTCCACTGGTCAATGAGCTGCAGAATTTCCGTCCGTGATGACGGGTCAAGCATGGCTGTCACTTCGTCCAGAATCAGGAGGTCGGGAAAGAGCGCAAGGATTCCGCTGAACGCAAGCCGCTGGGTCTGTCCCAGGGAAAGTTCGAATGTCCGTGAGAGTGCCTTGTCCGCGAGAGATACCACCGAAAGACATTCCATGGTTCGGAGCTCTATTTCGCTTTTGTCCATGTCAAGATTCTGGGGGCCGAAAGCCGTGTCCCTCTCAACCACGCCTGCGACAATCTGCTCCTTGGGCTGCTGGAACACGATCCCCGGAAGGACTCCCTCGCGTGTGACCGCCGTACCTGAGTCGGGAGGAAAAAATCCGGAGAGCATACGTGCGAGTGTGCTTTTGCCGGAACCGTTGCAGCCGAGAATGGCCACGTACTCACCGTCAGAGATTGAAAGGTTGATGCCTTTCAGAGCCTCCACGGAAGTCTGCGGGTATGAGTAAGTTGCATCTGTAATTTCGACAAGACTTTTAATCTCCGGCATGATGTGGATTTTACTATATTTTCAAAACTTAATCAATTAAGGCAATCTTTCCACTTTCCGTTTTCCACTTACTTCCTCCTCTTGACTATTTATCTGATAAAATTTAAATTCAAAACTATCAAGAGGTAATATAATGGAAGAAATTAAGTGGGTTGTTCTTGGAATCGCGGTGGCCATGTATGCGCTGATTGTTCTCGTGCCGAAAAAGAAGGTACTTTTTACGACGCTCGCATCCCTTTCGATTGTGGCGCTTGCCGTGCTTTTCCCGGGACGTATTTTCAAGCTCCCTCAGGATTTGGTCGTGGCGGAGGACATAATGCAGAACCGTCTTTTCGCCTTGGAGCACTGTGTCTTTGACGGCGTAATCAACTGGAACGTAATGCTCATCTACCTCGGCAGCATGATTCTGGCATCCCTTTTCATTTATTCCAGGGTTCCCGCCCGCATTGCCGATGCCATAATATCAAGGACGAGCAACACAGGACTTGCCATGGTTCTGATTCTGGTAATGGCCGGTGTAATCTCAATCTTCGTGGAAAACGTGGCGACCGTGCTCGTCATGGCTCCTGTCGCGATGGCAATGTGCAAGAAGCTGAAAATTGACCCGACGCTTTTTATGATCGGTCTTGCGGTGATGAGCAATCTTGAGGGATGCGCCACTCTGGTAGGTGATCCGCCATCAATGATTTTCGCGGGATATGCGGGATTCAACTTCAACGACTTTTTCATCCACTCAGGAAAGCTCTCCGTCTTTTTTGTCGTGCAGGTGGGGCTGATTGCGGGCTCTGTCTTCTTCTATCTGTTCTTCCTGAAAAACGGACGCAACAAGATTGAGGTGGAAAAGGAAAAGGTGTTCTCTTGGGTTCCTCTCATCCTTCTCTGTCTTATGGTCGCGGGTCTCGCGTCAATGTCCTTCTTCCAGTTTCGTTTCCCTTACATGGCCGGCGCGTTCGTCCTGGGTCTGGGGTTGGTCGGTCTTCTGTGGTTCATCATCCGCGTGCATTCTCTCAGGGAGCTGAAAAAAGTTATGAAGGATTTGGACTGGGAGACTCTTTTCTTCCTGATTGGCATTTTCATCGTCGTGGCGGGAATTGAGTCGGTCGGTCTGCTGGATGATTTGGCCGCGCTCCTTGCCACCCTTACAAAGGGCTCCAAGTTCATGGGCTTCATCCTGATTCTTGCGGTCTCCATCGTCATAAGCGGATTCGTTGACAATGTGCCTTACATACTCGCCATGCTTCCCGTCGCTGACTCACTCGCTAGAAGTCTCGGAATCAACGGTGAGCTTTATATGTTCGCCCTGCTGATTGGAAGCTGTCTTGGCGGAAACCTGACTCCCTTCGGTGCGAGCGCAAATGTGGTTGCGATGGGAATAGTAAAAAAGGAAGGATATCCGATGGGATTCGGCAAGTGGCTCAAGGTAGGAGTTCCCTTCACCCTGATTACCACTGCCATTGCATCCCTCGTCCTCTGGTTGATTTGGGCTTAATTAATCTCAGTTCTCAAATTCAGTGCACGCGATGTGCAGGTCCTTGAGCTGTTGCTCCTCAACCGGGGAGGGGCACTCGTCCATTGGGGAAGCCGCAAGATTGTTCTTCGGGAATGCGATTACCTCATGGATTGAGTCCTGCTTTTCCATCAGCATGACAAGGCGGTCAAGTCCCGGTGCGATTCCTCCGTGCGGCGGTGCTCCGAATTTGAATGCCTGTACCAAAAATCCGAATGCCTTTTTCGCGCGCTCCTCGCTGTAACCCACGATCTTGAAAATCCTCTGCTGCAGTGCCGGGTCGTTGATACGCATTGAGCCTGACGCAAGCTCGTATCCGTTCAGTACAAGGTCGTACAAATCTCCCTTCACGCTGCCCGGATCGCTTTCCAAAGTGTCCCAGTATTTTTTCTGCGGAAGAGTGAACATGTGGTGCTCGGTCTCCCAGTGCTGCTCGTCCTCATTCCATGCGAAATACGGGAAGTCGATTATCCATGCGAAGTGGAACTGGTCGTTCGAATCGTAGAGGTTCAGGTCCTTTCCGAGCTGCTTTCTTACGGCTCCAAGTGCGACACATGCCGTCTGCCATTTTTCATCGCTCACGAAAAGGAGAAGGTCGTTTTTCTCCGCACCGAGCTTTGAGCAGATCTCGCTTTCCTTTCCCGCGAAGAACTTGCTGATTCCACCCTCGAAGACTCCCTCGGCGTTTACCTTCATCCATGCGAGTCCCTTTGCGTGGTTGATTTTTGCGACGCTCTCCAAAGCCTCAATCGTCTTGCGTGAGTATTTGTCGGCTACGTTTTTTACGACGAGTGCCTTGAGTCCGCTTCTCTTGTGTCTTTCCACTGATTTGTCAGCGTTTGCGGCTCCTGCCTTGAATGCGTTGAAGTCACTGAGATCCGCCATAAAGGCAGCGTCCTGCATCTTGAGTCCAAAGCGGAGATCAGGCTTGTCGCTTCCGTAAAAGTCAAAGGCGTCGTCCCAGCTCAGGCGGTCGAACTTTGCGGGAAGGTCGTAGTTCATTGTCTTCTTGAACACATGGCCCATCATTCCCTCGGTCACGGCAAGGACTTCCTCGCGGTTGGTGAAGCTCATCTCCATATCAATCTGCGTGAACTCAGGCTGGCGGTCTCCACGTGCGTCCTCATCACGGTAGCATCGTGCGATCTGGAAATATTTGTCGAATCCGCTCACCATCAGAAGCTGCTTGTAGAGCTGGGGACTCTGTGGCAGTGAATAGAATTTTCCCGGATGCACACGGCTCGGAACAAGGTAGTCGCGCGCTCCCTCGGGAGTTGATTTTATGAACGTGGGAGTCTCAATCTCCAAAAATCCCTGCTGTGTCAGATACTCGCGAACAGCGAAAGTCACCTGGCTCCTCAGGATGATGTGATGCTGCATGGGCTCGCGTCTCAAATCAAGGTAGCGATATTTCAGGCGGAGGTCCTCATTTGGAAGAACAATCGTGCCGTCCTTCTGTCTTACCTCGTCAATCGCGAAGGGGAGCGGATCGGCTGTGGTGAAAATCTCGATGTCCTCGGCCTCAACCTCAATCTCTCCGGTCGCCATCTCCGGGTTTACGTCCTTGTCGCTTCGTGCCGCAACCTTTCCGCTGATTGCGATGCAGTATTCGCTTTTAAGGCTCGCGGCAATCTTCTTGACCTCTTCGCTCGCATTGTCACCCACCAGAATCTGCGTGATTCCGTAGCGGTCCCTGAGCTGAATAAAAAACAGTCCGCCCAAGTCTCGTGTGCGGTGTACCCAACCATTCAATATTACAGACTTTCCAACGTCACTCTTGCGCAAGTCTCCGCAGGTAACGGTTCTCTTTGTGTTTTCCATGATTGCACATTCTAATACAATCGACGTTTTTATACAAGAGACTCAATCACTTGTAGAACTTGTAGCAGATGAAGGAGATTTCGTCGCCGATGAATTTGATGTATACCGTCTCATCGTAGCTCGGGTCATCGTATTCATATATGTAGAGCTCATCGTTCTCGCCGGATTTTTTCCATTCCGGGTTTTCTTCCCTGAAATCGTCAAGGTCTTCGTACTGCCATCTTTTGTCCTTTTTCTGCAGGACTTCATCAGGCTTTCCGAGCACTTCAATCAGGTCGCTTTTTTTCATTCCGATTTTTACGCCGTAATCCAAAATGCTTCCTTCCGGCACAGGGTGAAAATCATAGTCGTCAACATTAAGCAGTTTTGCGGCGTTGGTGCAGAAGTGATTTTTCCTCAGGGAGATGTTGTCCTGGACCTTCAGCTCGTTAACCATGAAGTTGTCAAGGGGCGTTCCCATCTTCCATGTCCCGGGACTGTACTCGAACGCATTTTCAGGAAGGCTTTCTCCGATTATGTATTTGTTGTAGTTGAGGTCGGTTGTATAATAATAGTGTCCGTCAAATGAAAAAGTTCTGTTCTCGGCCGTTTTAATGGCATTGTCATAATCTTTCGGAAGAAAATCCTTCAGCACAGGCTCAGCCTTTACTTTGATTCCTTTTATGGTTTTCGGGTTAAAGGCAACGACGGCATACATGGAAAGTGAAAAATACTTGACGTTATCTTCCTCAATGATGTCGTCAATCCAAATGTATTCCGGGATTTTTTTGTCGAAGGGAGCCAAGTACGAATTGTAGCGGCTTATTTCGCTTTGATACTCGTATTCGATTCTCGCGGGAAATGAAGAAAGGTACAGGCAGTTGACCCATTTTTTCGTACCGCCATTGGTAATCAATGCCCACTTGTCAAGGATTCCATTTTTGTATTCTCCGCTTCCTTTTGTCTCGTAAACATAAACCACGTCGGCAAATTTCAAAGTGCCGTTCTTTTTTCCGCTTAGGCTTGGCTGGTTCCTTACGTTGAGTGCATCGGTGTTTACAAAACATTTTGTCTGGCTGAACGCGGAGATTGAAATGAGTGCGAAAAGTAAAATTGAAAATATTTTCTTCATGTCTGGTACCTCTTTTAGTAAAACAAAGCAGTTTCAAAAAGTATACAAAAAATCCACTTGCAAATCAACTTGCTGAAAGTTCTCCGTTGTTTCTGGGATAATTGAACAGCCACGCCAAAAAGCAAAGGGAAAACAATATGATGCCAACTATTAAATTTCCTGTCAAAAGAAATTGTACAAAGCCGAACAATGCCGTACTCTCCGCTAATCCCAACAGCATGGTAAAAAGATTAAAGACTGTGGTTTCGCTGGAAGAATCCTTGGTGGACCCGCTCATTCCCAAAAAAACCGACACGATTTTATTCTCATAAAAACTTTTTTGATAGATTTTCCTTGAAAATATGATGCTGATTAAGCTTGCAACAAAACCTATGGCAATAAATAAAATGTTAATCAATTCAAAAGAATTATTTATTCCTTTGTTTTTCGTAAACGCAAGATATGCATACACAAGCTTTGTCAGCGGAAATACAAACCAGACAAGCTTAAATAAACCTTTTTTCATATTATTATCCTCCAAAAGTATGGTAGCACATAAAGAAAGTCATTGTCAAATAGAAAAGAAGAGACATGTTTCTTGCACTCAATTTTTTCCCTTCTGGATTTGATTCACAAGGCTTTTAAAACCGTGGCGGATCAGTTTGGATTCACAGAGGAGAACTGTCCCGGACACAACAGCTTCATGCCCATGGAAAAACTTGAGAACTTTTGGAACTGGGGCTTTAAGATGTACGGACTTTTTGAGGAAGATGCAGGCGGAATGCATTTTGTAAATGGAGGAAAAAATGCTGTATCTTAAGGAAGCGGACATGTGGGGCAGTTCATCCACAGGGATTTTCGCGGCAGGGAAATCCTCCGTCAAAGCCCCTAGTCAGTTTCCGTTTCCGTTCACCCTCTCCGAATATGACGCGCTGTCGCTCAGATGGAAGATTTTGTCCGCGCTGTACGAAAGCTCGTCTCTCGTCATCCTTCCGTGGGGGTAGCAGTAGTTTCCGGTCGGCCGTAGGACTTCCCATTGCATCGCCCAGGTAAAGGCTCCCCATCCGTAAAAATCTATGTCGTAAAAATCATCATACCAGTCAGTCCTGCCGTAATCGAAGGCGGTTCCCAATCTCTTGTAGGCTGCGAACCTGTGCGCCATGAGGGCAAAGTCTTCCCTGCTTATCATCTCGTCCGGGCAGAATGTGTCCGAGCAGACGGCGGGATATCCGAAGCAGATTTTATTTTGTTCCCCCCAGTTGATTGCCGCCTCATAAGGTGACGATGAGATGTCGCTGAATCTGGATGAGCCACTTACGGAAGGTCGTCCCGCCTTTTCATAAAGAGCCGCGATTGCCTCTCCCCTTGTCGCAAAGTCCTCCGATGGGGAATGTCCGTCGGGAGTTTCGATGTGGCTGTCGGGAGAGTCGCCTAAAGCAGATCTCATGGGGGAGTCAAGGATTGTCACCCCGTCATCCACGACCAGCTCATGCAGCAGGTTCTCAAACGGATCTCCGCTTCCCCCGAAATTGAGGGTATAGGAATGGACTCTTCCAAGATGGGACTCATTCTTATAAGTGCCTGAGTCAAGTGTCTTTTTCAGCCGGGGATTGTTCCGTATGTCAATGGTGGAAATGCCTCCGAGACCGAACGCGTAGAGATGATAAAGTTTCGGATTTTGGGAAATGTCGAGCGAGGTCAGATTGTAGTCACACTCAAGATTCAGAAACGCCAGCTTGGGATTTTCGGAAATGTCCAGGGACCTGAGCGTGGCATTGTAACTGCAAACAAGCATCTGGAGTTCAGGATTGTTTCTCATGTCAAGACGCGTCACATTGTTTTTCGCGCAATTATAATACTGGAGTCCCGAAAGCATACTGATGTCCACGTCGCCGAGACTCTCGTTGTACCAGATGTCGAGACGCTTGAGATTTCTGTTGCTGGAAAAATCAACGGAGGTAAGCCTGTTCTTGAATGCCGCAAGCTCGCAAAGCCTGGGATTCGCCGAAAGGTCAAGGGACGTGAGTGAGCATTCGCTGCAAAAAAGATTCTCCAGCTTGGGATTTTGGCTCAGGTCAATGGAGCGCAGGTTGGGATTTGCATTGCACTCAAGATATGCGAGCTCCGGGTTGTTCCTCAGGTTCAGGGACTCAAGCTTGCAGTTGAAGCAGTAGACCTATTCAAGCTCAGGACAAGCGGAAAAATCCAGGGACCTGAAATCATTGTGCGAGCACCATATTCCCTTGAGATGAGGGTTCCCGGAAAGATCCCAGTTAGAAATGTGATTGTTCAGGCACCAGAGTCCGCGAAGCTCGGTAAGAAATTCAATCCCCTTCACGGACCTTATGTTCATGTTCTCGCAGTGGACGTTTCTTGCCCTCTCAATCTCATCCGCGCTCAATCCGCCGTCACCGTCCCTGTCGAAAGCCCGCTTGATGTAATTTCTGAACGTCGCGTCGGGAAAATTCTCCTTGCTGATTGCGACTCCGTCTCCCGTGTAAACAAACTCCGCGTCGACACATGAGACAAGAGAAGCCGATGCAAAAAGCGCATAAACCAAATTCCTAAAAACTTTCATTATATGAACCTCACTTTTTGATTCAGAATACCAGATGCGTTCCCAGGGAGAAGCGGTGCAGGATGGAGTCTCTTGGTGTCCAGAGGCAGGAATAAGTCAGCTCAATTCCCAAACCCACAACGCTTGATGAGTCGAAGATGTGGTTCAGCTGGAATCCCCCTCCGGCTCCAATACCGAAACTGGAATGCACTATGCCACACTCAGCGAATGCCAGCGCGCAGAAGTTCGGGGAGAAATCATAGTGAAGACCCGCCTGTGCCGTGAGAGTCATGTTGAACGCATCCCCGAGTCCATCCGTAATGGCAATGGGCTCTACCGGACGCTCATCCTCCGCAATAAGCATTATGTCAAACAGAAGGATTCCCAGGTCAACCATGACGGCAGGATTTCCTTCTATCTTTAATCCTGTGAAAAACTTCGGCCAGAACGCACGGATTTCATATCCCGCCGTCCAGTATGTGTTGCCGTGACCGTCTGTGTGCATGGAGACGATTCCGGGAAAAACAAGCAGTATGGACGACCACTGTATTTTTACGTCCGAGTCGTCGTATGGAAACTCCGGAGTTTTGGAGAGTGCCTGACCCGGCTCATGATTTATTTTTGTGTCCTTTTCCTGAACGACCCTCTCTTCCGGCCCTGTTTTTTCCGTGACTCCGAAGTCCAGAGGTATTGCAGGCGTATGCTGGTAAGTTACGTCCGCGCTTATGTCAATCCTTCGCTTTTCCTCGCTTCCTGTCGGGCAGACCTCAAGGTGAGTCAGGTGCAGGATATAGCTTGACGGGCTTTCACGTGAGACTCTTACCGTGTAAAAGAGCTCAGCGTCAAGTTTTGTTCCCGCCGCCATGCCGAGGTTCTCTCCTATCTCCGCTGAAAAGACAGTGGCTCCTCCGAAATTGAAGGTCAGAGAGTAAAGCTGCTCGCCTGAAAATCCTGAGAACGGAGTGACGAAAAGTGTCCTGTTGTAGATTGACGATGTTGACGAGGAGAAAGTGATGCTCTCAAGTTTTGCCGTGTTGAACGCGATGGATGCCCTCAGCTCGCTTTCCCTGTCCGCCCTTTTGCTTCCCGACGCGACAAGATTGTAGACGGACATCTTTTCCGACTCAAGTTCCTCAATCATGTCGAGCGCGGAGTTTATCTTGAGTTCTCCCTCCGCATTTGCATTTAAGGCTGCAAGAGAAAAGAGGATGAGGAAGATTCCTCTGGTTGATAAGCGCAAAATACTTTTTTTCTCCATAATATTTCTCCGCTCAGTTTCCGAAAAAATCAATGCTCATGTCCCATCCGTCCGCCGGGGAGATTTTTCCCTCAAGGCTCTTTGACGCGATCACAGACATATCCCCATTAATAAACACCGCGGGGCTAGTGAATGTAACAGAATATTTTTCCATGCCGAGCAAAAATGCCGTGGTGCTGAGTGCGTCGGCCCTCATGGAAGAACTGTCCACAATCGTGACGCTGAGGAAATCCCTTTGCGCGGGGGCTCCTGTCTTCGGGTCAAGGATGTGGTGGTAAAGATTTCCGTCCCGTGTGAAGAATCTCTCGTAGACTCCGCTCGTGACCACCGACATGGAATCCTCAAGGGACAGAACCATCGCCGGGTTGTCGCTTGTTCCGTATGGATTTCGTATTCCGATCTGCCACGGAGATCCGTCGGGTTTTCTTCCATACACATAGACATTTCCGCCGAGGTCAAGCACTGCGCGGGAGACGGAGTTTTTCCTCAGGATTTCCGCAATCTCGTCCGCCGCATATCCCTTCGCGATCCCGCCCAAATCAAGGGACATTCCTTTTTCCTCAAGGAACACCATGTTCCCATCCAGATGAACCTTGCGGTAGTCAATCAGTGAGCGGGCTGTCTGGATCTCCTGCTCAGTCGGAACCTTCGCGTGTGGCGTGTTGATTCCCCAGAGCCTCACCAAGGGACCTATGCTCGGATCGAACGCGCCTCCGCTTTTTTCCGCAATCTCAAGGGCATACCGAAGCACTTCCGCCACATCCTCATGCACGTTTACCGAGTGGAGCCCCGCAGCGTCGTTTATCTTCGAGATGTCGGAGTTTTTTTTGCTCACGCTGAACCTTGAGTCAATCTCCGAGAGCCGTCTGAAAATCTGGGAGTAAAGTCCGCGGCTTCCGTCCTCAAAAAGATTCACGGTGCAGATTGTTCCCAGGGCTTTTTTTGTGACGGGCCTTTTTTCACTGCGGCACGAGGGCAGGGAGAGAGTCAGGATGAGACATATTATATAGAAGATTTTTCGCACTTTCATTGCCTAATAAAGCGAGCGGCTTGAGATGTTCTCCAGTTCCTTTATTGTGAAGCGTGAGAGCGTCTCCTTGATGATTGGAATCTGCTTGGGGGACATGCTGAGCTCACGGATTCCCATTCCCGCGAGGATAATCACGCTTTCCTTCCTGCCGGCCATCTCACCGCATGCCGAGACTGTGATTCCCTGCATCCTTGCGCTGTGGATTGTCTGCTGGATTAGGCGCAGGACCGCGAGGTGGAATTCGTTGTAGTTGGGTGCGACCGCAGGATTTTCCCTGTCGATTCCGATGGTGTACTGGGTCAGGTCGTTGGTTCCAAGAGAGAAAAAGGCAGCTTTTTTTGAGAGACAGTCCGAGCAGATTGCAGCAGCCGCCGTCTCAATCATGATTCCGATGGGCACGTCCGGATTGTATGCGATTCCCTCGGATTTGAGGCTCATCTGTATGCCGCGTGCGATTCCAAGGACGGTCTCAACCTGTGAAACGTCGGTAATCAGGGGAAGAAGTATGCGCAGGTTCCCGTAGACCGATGCCCTGTAGAGAGCGCGGAGCTGTGTGCGGAAGATTTTCGGGGAGTAGAGCGAGAGACGGATTGCGCGCAGACCCATGAGAGGATTTTTTTCGTCGAGGGCGGGGAATTCCTTGCTGTGAATGAGCTTGTCACCTCCCGCGTCCAGGGTTCGGATTGTCACTGGCTTGTCGCCCATTGTCTCAAGGACTTCCTTGTATGCCTGAAACTGTATCTCCTCGCTGAGTGAGCCCGAGAGAGCGCCACCTTCGTCGCTGATTTTCTTGATTTCGTTCATAAAGAGGAATTCCGTGCGGAAAAGTCCGATTCCGTCGGCCCCTTCTTCCAGGGCAAGTTTCGCCTCTTCCGGGGTTCCTATGTTCGCGTAGAGCTTGAACTTGGTTCCGTCCTCGGTCTGTGCCGGCTTGTCCCTGAGTTTTTTGAGTACGGCACGGTATTTTTCCTCGGATGCTATTTTCGCAAGGTATTCGGTAACGGTGGCCACATCCGGGCTTTTCAGGATTTCACCGAGCTGACCGTCAACAATCAGTTCCTCTCCCGGCTCAACCTGGTTCACCACATTCTCAATGCCCACGACCGCGGGGATTCCGTAGCTCCGTGCGAGTATGGCGACGTGGCTCGCGACTCCACCCTCGGTAAGTGCCAGACCTGCGATGTTCCTTTTTCCAAGGATTACGGTGTCGCTGGTTTTCATGGTTCTTGCCACGATTACCGCTCCGTCAGGAACCTCGTCTATGTTGAACTGGTGGTAGTCAAGAAGCTCGTCCAAAACACGGCCGAAAACATCCTCAATATCCTGGGCCCTTTCCGCAAGATAATCGTTCCCGCTGTTCCTGAGCCTGTTTGCATACTCTTCGGTTTTTATATTTAAGGTGTATTCAATATTGTATTTGTCATTGGCAACGGCATCAATCACTTCCTGCGTGAAAACAGGGTCCGTAACCATGAGAAGATAAGTTTCGAAAATGACATTCTGAAGGTCGGAGGTATCCTGATTGTTCAGGTGGGCCTCAATCTGGTCGTAAATTTTGACCGAGGCATCTCTGAAACGCTTTTGCTCCGAGAGAACCTCATCGTCCGTGATGCGCCTTTTTGGTATGACTCTTTCTTGTGTTTCCGGCAAGATAAAGGCCTTGCCAATCCCCATGCCCCCGGCTGCGGATATGCCTAAAAGAATGTTCATATTTTAAAGTCTAACACAGGCTTAAGCATTTGTCAAGGAAAAATATTTTTGACGATTTAAGAATGGTTTAATATAGATATAGGAGACTTGCTGGATTGACGGTTGATTTAATCTTAAACTGTCTGTCGGTATCTTTCGTAGAGGAGTACGCCAGCTGCGACCGAGACGTTGAGGCTGTCGATTTTGCCGCAGGTGGGAATGGAGACGGATGTGTCGCAGGTCTGGGAAAGGAGTCTGGAGATACCGCTTCCTTCGCTTCCCATCACGATGCATGTCTTTTCGGCGAAGGAGATTTTTTGCAGGGGAACGCCGCCCGCATCAGCCGCATAGATCCAGAAACCCGCGTCCTTTAAAAGCTGTGCCGTCCTTACGAGGTTGGAGACCACCGACACATTGACCCATGCGCTTGCACCCGCCGAGCTCCTTGCGATGATCTGATTGTCCTGCACGTTGGAAGCTGACCGCTTTTCGGGAATGATCAGAAGGGACGCGCCGAACTGGTCACACGATCGGATGATGGCACCCACGTTGTGAGGGTCGGTAACTGAGTCCAGCATGAGGACGGTCGCATTCTCGGGACAGTCCTTGAGCCAGAGATCAAAATCAATCTGATTCCGGGGTTTTTCGCTCTCTCCCTCGGCACAGAGAAGAATCCCACGGTGGTCACGCGCCGTCTCGGGAAGGGATGCGACTTTTTTGTCCAGCTCATCCTGGGAAACTTCCTTGCATGGGATGGAAATGCTTTCGGCAAGGGAAAGAATCTTCTTTACGCGGGGTCCCGGCTTTGAGTAATAGATTGCAAGTTTGAGCTCGGATTTCGGTTTTGAGGAATACTCACGGAGCCGCTCCTCCACCGCATGAAATCCCGTGTAAAGATTCTGTGCCATATCTGTTTGTGCCTTAGTTTTTTCCGCAGCAGTTCTTGTACTTTTTGCCGCTTCCACAGGGACATGGCTCGTTGCGTCCGACTTTTTTCGTCTCGCGCACTACGGTCGTCGGGCGGATGAGTCCCTCGCTGTAGAACCATTCTCCGTTGATTTTCTTGAAGCCGCCGATCTCATGGTGCACGTCGCGGATGTTCTTCTGTGTGTAGACGGCCTCGAACTCAACAACTCCCTCATCGTCGGATTCTGTTCCCTTTTCGGTGCGGAGAATCTTGAGTCCGTGCCATGTACTCTTGTTTGACCAGTCCTCGGTTGCCTTTCTGTCGATCGCCGCAATCTTCTCGCCGGCCTCGCATGTGTTGATGATGAAGTCAATGTTGTGCACGACATAAGCCGTGTAGCGTGCCCTCATCAAGGCTTCCGCAGTCTTTGCTTTCTCAGTGCCGCTCAGAATCGGTGAACAGCACTCTCCGTATTTTTTACCGCTGCCACAAGGACAGGAATCTTCCAATGTAACGTTTGTCTCACTCATAGCAACGGATTATAGCAAGTTTGCGAATTTAATTCAAGGGTCAGAACTCTATCGTTCCCACGGTAAAGCTTCCCTTCACTTTCTCCAGCTGCAAGGTAAGCACCTGCTTTTTCTGGTAGGGAGTTCCGAAGTTCGTGTAGACCTCCGCCTGTACGACCACCGGCTGCAGGATTTTCTGGCTCGTTGTTCCGTAGTAGTTCGCCTCAATCTTGTACTTGCCCTTGAGCGCGGATTTGATGCAGAATTCCTCCGGTCCGTATCCCTGCGTGAAGTCGCGTGAGATGCGTCCTCCGATCGCCGTGAGCTTGTGTCCGTAGTAGCACTTCTCGCCGTTGGGGTCAGTCACCCACAGGTCTATGTCGCAGTTGTCGGTGTTCCATGTGAGCACGATGCGGATGTCCACCGGGAAATTCTCCACGAGCCTCTTGTCCATGCGCGATGTGTCAATTCCCTTTTCCGTCGCGATGATTGCGTTCATGTCGTTCAGGGCAATCTGCTGGATCTCATTGAAGCGTGAGTCCCAGTTTTTCGTTCCCATGTAATAGAGGGTGTCAACGGCCTTCTGTGCCTGTCCGCTGTGGTAAAGAGCGATGGCGAGGTCACGGTAGAACTGCGGAATCTCGGAGCGGATTTTCGTGAGCTTTTCAAACACAGGAACCGCAAGCTCATAACGCTTCCATTCCACGAGCTTGTTTCCCATGGCACGGAGCACGTCTGAGTTCTCAAGGTTCATCTCCGCAAGGTTTGAGAGAATCCTGAGGGCCTCGTCATGAAGATTTTCTTCCATAAAGTAGTCAGCGACTTCCATGTAGAATGAGGGTGACGTGCTGTTCTCCTTTTTCAGCTCCAGATATTTTTCGTACATGCGCTTGGTCTCCGTCTTTTTGAGCGTGGCGATGTACTTTGCCTTTGAGTCCCATGCCTGCAAGGTGATCTCACCCGCCGGATTAACGCTTCTCCTTGAGTCGGACATGCCCTTTGCCATTTCGTCGCTTGCAGCCTCGCTTGCCCTTACGGATGCAGTTGAAGCGCGTGATGATGCCGCCGCCCTTGGAGATGAATTCCTTGCGACTGATCTTGGTGCCTCGGCTGAGAGAGTCATGGGAGCCGCTTCCATAACCATGGCCTCGTCTGCAAAACCCGCTCCGGCTAATTCAACGCTTTCCTCGGACTCATAGTACACGTCCGCGCTTGTGCCGCGTGATTTTCCCTTGGCTGGTGCTTTTTTGGATGCCTTGTAATCCGTGTTCCACCATTTCTTGAAGGTCTCGAAGTTCCTGTAGACGCTGTCGGGGATTTTGCTGTCGTCCGAAGTTGATTTCGTCTGTGACTGGCGTGAGACAATCTTGTCGTATTCCGCTCTCAGCTCATCCGGCGGCTCAATTCCATATTTCGCATAGTCGCTCGCGCTGTCAAGGACAATAAGCGACGTGTCCTTTGTGACGATTGTGAATCTCTTGGCAAGGTCCAGAATCTCGCTTTTGTTCGCGTCGTAGTTTTTACTGAGCTCGTCAATCTTCTTTTGCGCCCAGAGACGGCTGATGTTCTTGGGGCCACTTTTTCCGCTGATTGCAGATACCGATATTTTCTTCACGTCGGTGACTGTGTTTCCGTAACCGAAAGAGAGAGTGACGAGACTTTCCTTCTTCCTCAGGATTCCTGCCATTGAGAAATCTCCGGTGATTGCGGATCCCACGGCGGGAAGCAGGTCGGTGATCGCGCTCTTGTCATAATCCGCACGGAGCAGCCTGAGAGATTCCGTGGTGAGCGAGGTAAGGGCCTCGTCCGTTGACTGTGAGCTCAGGTTGATGTAAACGCCGCCGTTTTTCTGCGCGATGTCCTGCAAAAATCCGTGGTCTGCTGATGAGCATGAGTTGATTGTGTTGATTACGGTTCCGTTTGATTTTATGTCCCTTTCGGAAGAGCCGTCCTTCCAGTTTGAGATTCCGTCCGAGAAAATCAGTATCTCATCCGCGGGGTAGAGTCCTGCGAAATCAATGTTGAAATTCGTGGCTCCGTCGTAGCTCTGTGCCTTGAGGTAATCCTTGATTTCGTCCAGTACCGGGGGCTGGTAGGAGCGTGCGGCGTTCATCTCGAAAATCTTTGAGTCATGTATTTCGTTGCTGAAAGTCACCACGCCGACCCTTACTTTCAGGTTGCTCTTGAAGCATGACCTGATATATGATTCCAGGAGCTCCATCTCCGCGTCGAAATTTCTTCCTTCCATTGAGGATGACACGTCGTAGTAAACGATGATTGAGCCGGGGAGAGACTTTGCCTTTGTGGATGCCTGCATGGGTGAGTAGAAATAGAAATATGTGTCGCGTCCCTCGTCCTGGGTGAACACCTGCTTGCTGCCGTCGTCCGTTATTTCCGGGAGGGCAACCTGCACGGGGCTTGTGAATGTGTAGTCCTTCGCTGAGAACTGGTTGTGGTATCCGTTGTTCCACTGCTCAAGGTTGAATGATGAGAACTGTCCCTTTTTTGCCGCCGGGAGAGCAGCCTTGTCCATGCTGTACACTGTGATTTCAAAGGAAAATGAGTCCAGCTTTGTGTCGCAGATCGGCTGGAGTATGTAGCTGCGTCCGTTCTGGTCTGATTTTACTGTCTCCTCGTAGGAAATCTGCACGTGACGGCTTCCATGAGCGGGAAGGGGATAGACCCTCGTCTTGAAATTGTTGCCCGCCGTAAGCTCCACGAGTCCCGGATCCACGTTGCGTCTCTCAATGTCCTCAAATACCGTGCGGGCCTTTTCCTTTTCCATCGAGACACCCTGCCTCATCTTTCCGTTGATGTCGAGCGCGTATCCCACGATGGTCTGTCCCTGTCCGAGGGGGAATTCAAACTCGCCCTCAAGCACACGGGATGAGCTGTTGGTGAAAATCATGTCGCAGGTCGTGGTCGCAACGTTTCCAACCACGCTCACGTTGACGCTAAGCTCGCTCAGCTTGATTGAGTCCTTGCTTGCCTCGGGAACCCGCATTATGATTCCGGGCATTATTGGACGCACCGGCTCTATGGGTCTGATCGGCCTTATGGGGTTTACTGGCTTTGGACTCGGCACCGGTTCCGGAAGTGGGGTGACTTTGCCCTGTGCGAAAGTCAGGGACGTGGAAAATGCCAGTATAATAGAAGAAAAAATCACTTTTGAACTCAGTTTCGGTAAAAATCTCATTGTTTGCTCTCCTTTTGAGACCCCGTGATGGCGGAGCCGTGTGGATTCAATATAAAAAACATCCCGGTCCGGGAATGGTAACAAGTTCCAGTTGTATTAAAGCGGAAAAAAGGATATAATGGAGACAATGGATTTTACGAACTATTTGACCGCCATTGAAAAAGAGATTGACTCTGTTGTGCCGCTCGTCTCAACTCCGGGACTGGAGCAGGGAAAATGGACTGAGCTTTCCTTCGGTAAAAAAGCCGGGGAAAAATCAGCCCTGGACTGTCTTGCTCCTTCGCACGTAGCCCCTCTTCTTGAGCCGACACGTAATCTTGTTGATTTGGGCGGAAAAAGGTGGAGACCCCTGCTTCTGGTACTTTGCGCGCAGGCACAGGCATTCCACGACAAAAAGGACGTTTCCCTGATTGAGACACAGGCCTATCACATAAGTCCTCTTGTGGAGTGCATACACACGGCAAGTCTCATCCACGATGACATAGAGGATTCCTCCGACATGAGAAGGGGAAAACCTGCTGCATACATCACTTACGGACTGGACACGGCTCTCAACGCGGGCTCATGGCTTTATTTCCAGGCACCGACTTGCATAGACAGCCTTGATGCGGACGAGGGGACAAAACTTCGCCTTTACTCTCTTTACGCCAAGGAGACACGCCGCCTTCACTTGGGACAGGCAATGGACATCGCTTGGCACAGGGACATCTCCTGCGTTCCCGGAACCGAGGAATATCTTGCCATGGTTCAGTGCAAGACCGGAACCCTCGCATCCCTTGCGGCAAAAGCGGGGACATCCCTCGCCACAGGTGACATGCAGGCAGTGACGAAAGCCGGGGAAATCGCCGCGAAAATCGGTGCCGGCTTCCAGATTATTGATGACGTGATAAATCTCACGTTTGGAAATCCGGGAAAGAGACGCGGGGACGACATTGTGGAGGGAAAAAAATCCCTGCCGGTGCTTCTGTTCCTGCATAAAAAGGGAAGCGGCTCGGACGACGCAAATTTGCTCAGGGAGTGTTTTGCGAAGGCTCGTGACGCGGGCTCGGTGGAAGCGGATCCTCAGTCGGTGGAGAAAGCCATATCTTTGCTTACGGATGCCGGTGCGGTTGACGAGGCAAAGCAAAAGGGACGGAACTTGATTGAGGAGGGCTGCGAGGATTTCGTGCGGCTATATGGGACTTCGGAATACAGCGAGAGGATAACGGCTCTTTTTGACGCGATGATTCCGAAAAATCTTTTTGGGAAAGGGCTTTAGGAGGACCGGATGTTTGAGTCATGTGAGAAACTGAACAACCAGGCCATAGAGCTTGCCATGAAGGGTGAGTACAAGGAGGCCATCGCATGTTTTATCCGCGCCATCTCGCTTGAGAAGGGAAACCATCTTTTGTGGTACAATCTCGGAATCACTTACCGTGACTCGGGGGACTTGCAGGCGGCTCGTGCGGCGGTTCAAAAAGCCTTGGACATTGACCCGGAGAACGAGGAGATCATAGAGACCCTTTCCACGCTGTGCTTCAACATGGGTGACTTCGACTCCGCCATGGAATACTGTCTCATGGGGCTGGACGTGAATCCCTTCAACGCGCATTTCTGGAACAACATCGGCGTGATTTATTTTAACCAGAGCGATTTCGGGGATGCCGAGGAAGCGTTCGAGCAGGCGATAACCATAAATCCCTACTATTATAATGCGCTTTTTAATCTGAAGGACACTTATGAGCAGCTGGGCAATGCGCAGGGTGTCGCTGAATGTGCCAAGCGTCTCAACTCGCTCAACGGAAAGCAGACATGACCCGATACGCGCTTGTACTTTCGCTGGAAAAAGAAATCACCGTGGGACTCATCAACAGGAACGGAATCGTCCAGGACAGGGAGCACGGTCTTCCTTCTGACAATCCGAGAAATCTGCCGGTGAAAAAAGGCTCGCTCGTGATTGTGGACGAGAATGCGAAGGTACAGGCAGTCCGTGGGGTCATATCGCTACTTCTTCCCGTGTGCTGTGCGGTCGCGGGATATTTTTTGGCAAGTCCGGCGGCATCGCTTTTGAAAATACCGGTGAGCGAGATTTTGAAAGCCGCGTTCATCTTGATTTTTTTCTCTGTGTCGGCAGCGACGGTTTTTCTTGTGAGCCGCATGGGTAAAATACGTGGCCGTCCCCAGATTGAGGACATCATACCTGCAAGACATACCATCCCGGATAATCCGGCGGAGGAAGTGAAAAAATGAGTAAGTTTATTTTTGTGAGCAGCGGAGTCTGTTCAAGCTTGGGAAAGGGAATAGCCTCAAGCACTATAGCGAGTCTTTTGGAATGCAGCGGCCTTAAAATCGCCATGCTGAAATGCGACCCATACATCAACGTGGACGCGGGGAACATCAGCCCCTATCAGCACGGTGAGGTTTACGTCACTGAGGACGGAGCCGAGACGGATTTGGACCTTGGAAATTTCAGCCGGTTCACTTCGCTCAATCTTTCGAACCAAAACTGCATATCAATCGGAAAGGTTTATGAGAACGTAATCAGGAACGAGAGGGCGGGAAAATACAACGGACGCACGGTGCAGGTCATCCCGCACATCACCGACGAGATTAAAAGGTGCATACGTCACATAGGAACGAGCTCCAATGCTGATGTCGTCATCGTGGAGATCGGAGGAACCGTAGGTGACATTGAGGCGGTCCCGTATCTTGAGGCGGTGAGACAGCTTATCCGCGAGCAGGGAAAAAACAACGCCCTGAGCGTGCATCTCACTTTCATCCCGATAATTACTGGCGGAGAGCTAAAGTCAAAGCCCACGCAGCATTCGGTCAAGCAGCTTCAGGAAGTTGGAATACAGCCGGACATCCTTATCTGCAGGTGCTCGGGAAAAGTGGAGCCGGGGCTGAAAAAGAAAATCGCGTCGTTCTGCAATGTCTCCGAGGACGCTGTCTTTGTTTCGCCTGACATAGAGAAATCCGTCTATGAGCTTCCCCAGATTTTCCATACGCAGGAGCTGGACAAAGTTATATTGAGGAAGATGGAGCTCGGAAACCGGACGACGGACATAAGGCAGTGGACGGACTTCCTGGACAAGCTGAACAACCCGACGAAAAAGGTCACGGTCGCTATGGTCGGAAAAAAGGACAGCCTTGACGAATGTTTCAAGTCGGTGCAGGAGTCCCTTTTCCATGCGGCGGTAACTGCGCACAACGCCGAGCTTGTGATCAAAAAGGTTGACTCGGAGCTTCTTGAGACTTCCGAAAGCGATTTTGTCCTGAGCGCGGCATTTGATGACGTGGAGGGAATCATCATCCCGGGAAACTACGGGCAGCGAGGTTTCATTGGTCTTTTGAAGACGGTTCATTATGCGAGAAAGAGCGGAATCCCCTATCTTGGAATTGATTTGGGAATGCAGCTCATGGCGATTGAGACGGCACGGAATCTCTGCGGATGGGAGGACGCGGACACAAGCGAGTTCACGTCGAAGTCAAAGCATCCCGTAATCTCCCTGCCGGAGGAACAGCCGGGACCATACGCCGGAATCATGAAGCTCGGTGCTGAGGAAGTGAGGCTTGAGGAAGGAAGCAGGCTCTATTCAATCTACAACTCACCGGTAATCGTCGAGAGGCACAGGTCAAAGTACACGTTCGACCGACGCTACGCCCAGGACATGACGGAGCACAATCTGCTTACAACGGCGAAAAGCACGTCTGACGGACAGACCGAGGGATTCGAGTGGAAGGACCATCCGTGGGGAATCGGAGTGCAGTTCCATCCCGAGTTCACTAGCCGGCCATTTAAGCCTCATCCGCTCTTCGTCGCTTTCATCAACGCCGCGTTGGAAAAATCAAGGGAAAAATCCTTATGAGAAAAATCTTCCGTCCTCTGCTTTTGATTCAGGCTCTGCTTTTCTCTTTTCTCTCATGCTCCCTCAAATATGACGAGGGGGTGTCCGTGGAGGATAAGGTTCCCGAGCTTGTTTTTTACGGGGCGGAGTTCACACGGTACAGCGAGTCATCACCGACTTTCCGTCTCAACGCTGAGCATCTGGAGCAGTACAAGGACAACGGCGCGTCCTATGCGGAGAATGCAGGGTTCACGACATGGAACAAGAGCCGGGAGATTGACACTGAGGGCAAGTGCGGATTTTTGAGCCTTGACACGAAGAACAAAGTCTACACTCTCTTCAATGAGATTGAGGTAAAAAGTCGTAGCCAGAACATGGAGATTGCCGCGTCGAACCTCAGGTGGAACGGAAACACGGAGCAGCTTACGGCGAGCGCGGGAGAGACTGTCCACATAAAAAAGGACGGACTTGAGATGGAGGGCTCGGGATTTGCGGCGAGCGGAATCAGCAACTCGTTCTCATTCAAATATGAGGTGAGCGGAACTTACAGCGACGAGACAACAGGTGATGAGTTAAGCAGCGAAACGGAGGCGGCACAATGAGGGTGATTGCGAAATCCGCGGCAAGATTTTTGTCGCTTGTTTTTTTCTCCATGGTCTTTACGGCAAACGCAGAGACAATCTCGTTCAGGGCGGACAGGATGACGGGCAGCACGAAAAAGAACGCCGACAAAACCACGCTTTCGGGAAATGCTTCAATCACGACGGAAAACATGGAGCTTTCTGCGGAGACCATAGAGCTTTCGGGCAAGGACTTCCGTTTCATCACGGCGAGCGGCGGGGTCACTGGAAAAATCAAGGACAGCCAGATGGATTTCACTTGCGGCACTATGACCTACGACCGTGAGAAAAAGACGGCGGTTCTGAAAAACACTGTCCATCTGGTTGACGTTCAGAACAACGTGACTGCGGACGCGGAGATTATAGACTACAATCAGAATACCGAGATTGCGGTAATGCAGATAAACGTGAACCTGGTTCAAAAGGAAAATACTTGCACAGCGGCGAATGCTGTCTACCAGAAAAATGAGAAGATGCTGCTTCTGACAGGAAATCCCACGGTGCAGCAGGGAAGCGATTTGTTCCGCGCACAGGAAATCTCCTTGAACTTGGACACGAACGAAATCACCTTGGACGGAAGGGTTCGCGGCTCGGTCTCTGCGGATTCAAAATCTAACGATTCAAAATCTAACGATTCTAAATCTAACGATTCTAAATCTACGGATTCAAAGGCGGCGGAGAAAAAGGAGGAAAAGCAATGAGCGAGGAGGATTTGTTTTCACTCCACTCGGAGGACGGCGGGCTGCAAGTTGAATCTGAGTCGCACACGCAATTCACTCAGGACGTGGAGAGCGAGAAGGATTTTGCCAATCACACGCTAAGGGTCTCATCGCTGCACAAGGCATTCGGACGCAAGCAGGTGGTGAAGGGAATCGAGTTTTCCATGCATACCGGGGAAGTGCTCGGACTCCTTGGACCGAACGGATCGGGAAAGACGACGACCTTCTACATGATTGTCGGATTCTACAAGCCGACCAGCGGTGAGGTCTATATGGATGACAAACGGATTACCGGTCTGCCGATGTACAAAAGGGCGAAAATCGGAATCTCCTATCTGCCTCAGGAGCCGTCGGTTTTCAGAAAGCTCACCGTCGAGGAGAACATCTATTCAATCCTTGAGACGCGACGGGACTTAAGCCGGGCACAGAAAAGACAGCAGCTTGAGGAACTGATTGAGGAATTTTCCATCGGAAGAATCAGGAAGCAGCAGGCGTACACTCTTTCGGGAGGTGAAAGACGCAGGACGGAGATTGCGCGCTCCCTCGCCATCGAGCCGAAGTTTTTGCTTTTGGACGAGCCCTTTGCCGGAATTGACCCGATTGCTGTGGCGGACATCAAGACAATCATACGGCTTTTGAGCAAAAGGGGAATCGGCGTGCTGATTACCGACCACAACGTGCGCGACACATTGGAAATCACCGACCGAGCCATAATCATCTCCACCGGCGAGATAGTGACCCAGGGAAACAAGGAGCAGATACTTCAGTCTCCCAAGGCTCGCGAAATCTACCTCGGAAAAGATTTCTCCATGTGATGGAACCAGACCTGTTTTTTTTGCCCACTTTAAACTTAAGTCGAAATCTGCTATAATCTTTTAGATTGATTTTAAAATCTGTTTCGGAGGAAAAAGTGGGATTTCATATCGATACCTTTTTGAAACAGCTTGTCAACGGACTGTCCCTCGGTGGAATCTACGCGCTGATTGCACTTGGTTACACGATGGTTTACGGAATCGTCAAGCTGATAAATTTTGCGCACGGTGACGTGATGATGGTCGGAGCCTACGCCGGATATTTCGTGCTTCGTGCCACGGGTGCTACACCGACAGGATTCTGCCTTGCCCTTTTGGTCGCCATGCTTGTGTGTGCCGGTCTGAGCCTCGTGATTGAGCGCTGCGCTTACCGTCCCTTGAGAAACGCGCCCCGTCTGAACTCGCTCATAACAGCAATCGCCGTGGAGCTGATTTTGCAGAACCTTATGCGCGTGCTTCCCTTTGTGGGACCGAACTCAAGACCCTTCCCCACATTGCCGAGCGTTACATGGAAGCTTTCCACCGCACGTTATCCCGACGGACTCATCTCCATCTCGAACATACAGCTCATCGTGATTGTTTCCTGCGTGGTCCTGATGGTTCTTCTCAACATGCTGATTAATTACACGAAAACCGGAAAGGCGATGCAGGCCGTGAGCTACGACATGGGGGCGGCAAGTCTCATGGGAATCAACGTGAACCGGATTATCGCAATCACATTCGTAATCGGATCCGTGCTTGCAGGTGCGGGCGGTGTTCTCTATGCCACAGCCTATCCCCAGATTGAGCCGACTATGGGTTACATTCCCGGACTCAAGGCATTCGTCGCTGCCGTGCTTGGCGGAATCGGTTCCGTGCCGGGTGCGATGGTCGGCGGTGTGCTCCTCGGTGTGGTTGAGACCCTCGTAAAAGCCTACGTGTCATCGCGGTATGCGGACGCAATATCATATTCCATTTTGATTCTGATGCTGCTCGTTAAACCTGCCGGACTTCTCGGCAAAAAGCGTGTCGTCAAAGTGTAGGGCGGGGGGATGTGAAAATGAAAGACAAATTTATACGGAACACTCTGATTCTTACCGCGGTCGCCGCCATTGTGATTGCAGTTCCAATGGTGCTCATCTACCTGGGAGTGATAGACGGCTATGTCTCGCAGATTGTGACTCAGGCAGGACTCAACGCCATCATGGCAATCTCGGTCAACATGGTCTGCGGAATCACCGGACAGCTTTCCTTGGGTCAGGCAGGATTTCAGGCCATCGGCGCATATTCGGTTGTGCTTCTCACATCAAGCTGCCATGTTCCTCTTCCAATCTCCGTAATCCTCGGCGGTCTGGTCGCTGCTTTCTTCGGATTTTTAATCGGCTTCCCGACCTTGAAGCTGGAGGGCGACTATCTTGCAATCGTGACGCTCGCATTCGGTGAGATTATCCGCGTTGTGCTCGTGAACCTCAAGTCGCTTACCGGCGGGCCGAACGGAATGCAGTTCTCGACCATATTCACCACCTCACTTGATTACGGTGCGACGCTCTCCTACCTTGCCATAATCGGTACTCTCGTGCTCGTAATCGTGCTGCTGCAGAATTTCATCCGCTCAACTTACGGACGTGCCATTCTTGCCGTGCGTGAGGATGAGGTTGCCGCGAACAGTACGGGAATCAGCGTGTTCAGGTACAAGATGATAGGATTCGTCGTCGCTGCTTTCATCGCTGGAATCGGCGGCGCGCTCTATGCTCCCTTCATCGGATTCATCAAGCCGGACATGGCATCATTCAACAACTCAATCACTCATCTGACCTACGTTGTGCTCGGAGGAATGGGAAGCGTTACAGGAAGCGTGGTGGCCGCGTTCGTTATGACCATCCTGCTCGAGTCCCTCAGAATCCTCCGCGATTACCGCCTGCTTTTCTATCCGCTGATTTTGATTCTCGTGATGCTTTTCAGACCTCAGGGACTTCTTGGAAAACGCGAGCTGAGTTTCGTGAGAACCTTTGACAAAATCACGTCGCTTTTCAAAAATAAGAAAGCGGGGAAGGAGGGCTGATTTATGGAAGAAAAAAGAGAGCTCCTTTTAAGGGCAAAAAATATTTCCATTCAGTTCGGTGGTCTCCGTGCCGTCTCTGATTTTAACCTGGAGCTTTTTCAGGGCGAGCTGATCGGACTCATAGGACCTAACGGAGCCGGAAAGACGACCGTGTTCAACATGCTCTCCGGAATCTACAAGCCGACCGAGGGCACAATCACCTTCATCGGAAAAAATGGCGAGCTGCAGGTCATAAGCGGAAAATCTCCGGCACAGTTGAACCAGATTGGCATTGCGAGGACTTTCCAAAACATCCGTCTTTTCAATGCCCTGTCCGTCGCCGAAAACGTGAAGATTGCGCTGCATCAGAGCCGTGCTGTGAATCCCTTCGACGTGGAGTTCAGGACATCCCGTTTCAGAAAGGACGAGAAGATGATGGATGAAAAAGTGTCGCATCTTCTTTCGCTCTTTCACATGGAGGAAAAAAAGAACGAGCTTGCAAGCAACCTGCCTTATGGAGAGCAAAGAAAACTTGAGATTTGCCGTGCCATTGCGAGCGGACCCAAGCTTCTTCTTTTGGATGAGCCTGCCGCGGGAATGAACGGACAGGAAACCGAAGAGCTGATGAAGATGATTTCATTTATCAGGAAGGAATTTAATCTGACTGTGCTTCTGATTGAGCATGACATGAAACTCGTAATGGGAATCTGCGAAAGGCTCCTTGTCCTGAACTACGGACGCGTGATTGCAAGCGGTCTTCCGTCGGAAATACAGAGGGATCCGGATGTAATCAAGGCATATCTCGGTTCGGAGTTTGAGAGCGAAGGAGGCGAGTGATGGGCGAAAAAGAACTTGAGGTAAAAGATTTGGTCGTCTCCTACGGCGCAATCAAGGCACTGCGCGGAATCTCCTTTGACGTGGAGAAGGGCGAGATCATCTCACTGATCGGATCGAACGGCGCGGGAAAAACTACGACGCTTCATGCAATCAGCAATCTCATAAAAAAAGAGAGCGGGTCAATCCTGTACCGTGGCAAGGACATTACGACTCTTTCGGCTGACAAAATCGTCCGCATGAATCTGATCCAGGTGCCGGAAGGAAGACGTGTGTTCGCGAATCTTTCCGTGCGCGACAACCTGATGATGGGAGCCTACACCAGACGCGACAAGGACGGAATCGCCGCAGATTTGAAATGGGTGTTCTCGCTTTTCCCGAGACTGGAGGAAAGACTCAGACAGGATGCCGGAACTTTGAGCGGCGGTGAGCAGCAGATGCTCGCGATGGGCCGTAGCTTGATGAGTCGTCCGGAGGTTTTGCTTTTGGATGAGCCGAGCATGGGTCTTGCCCCTATTCTTGTGGACGAGATTTTCAGCATCATCAAAAAAATCAACGAGAGCGGAACCACCATTTTGCTGGTCGAGCAGAACGCATACAAGGCTCTTTCCATCGCTGACCGCGCGTACATTCTTGAGACGGGAGCAATCACAAAGAGCGGAAAGGCTTCGGATTTGATTAAGGACAACTCTGTGAAGAGTGCTTATCTTGGCGGATAGAATAGGAGGAAAAAGATGTTTGTAAAGGACGTGATGAAAAAAAATCCGGTGACGGTCGGTGCGGATGCTTCCGTGCTTGAGGCAAAAAAGATCATGGGAAAGAACAACGTGAACAAACTTCCCGTGCTTGACAAAAACGGTGCGCTCGCCGGAATCATTACGAAGAATGATTTGCTCAAGGCTTCTCCCTCCGACGCCACCACCCTGGATGTCTTTGAGATGGGCTATCTTCTGAGCAAGCTGACCGTTGAAAAAATCATGGTGAAAAAAGTGACCGTGGTGAGCGAGAATGAGACCGTTGAGGAGGCCGCCCGCCTCATGGATGATTATGACATCGGTTGTCTTCCTGTGATGCGTGACAAGCTTCTCGTCGGCATTGTTACCGAAAGCGATCTGTTCAAGGCTTTCATCGGAATGTTCGGAACCCGTCATGCTGGTGTGCGCGCCACATTCACAATGAAGGATGAGCCCGGTGTTCTGAGCCGGTTCGCGGAGACTCTTGCCGCGAAAAACGGAAACATCGTCTCTCTTGTTACGACCGACGTTGAGGATGCTGGTCTTCGCAAAGTTACATTGCGCGTTACAGGTCTCTCCAAGGATGATTTCAAGAATATGTTCGACTCGTCTTTCGGCGAGCTTGAGGATGTCCGCAACGTATAGGATTTTGCCAGGGATGTAACGGACATTTTTCTAATTTTGTCCTTGAAGAAAATAATCTTTCGATGTATAATTGAAGGATATGGTAAATCCTGAAAATCCGTTGGTAATACAGTCAGATCGGTCTCTCATGCTTGATGTCCATGCTCCAAGGGCGGAGGAGTGCAGAAATGCGCTGATTCCCTTCGCCGAGCTTGAGCGTTCCCCCGAGCATTGGCATACTTACAAGGTTACGGCCCTCTCTCTGTGGAATGCCGCGAGCGCAGGATTTTCAGCCGAAAAAGTGATTGCGGTGCTGGAGGAATTTTCCCGCTATGAGATTCCCCAGGTTGTTTCCGTGTGGATTCAGGAGACCGAGGAGCGTTTCGGAAAAATCCGTCTTGTGCAGGGCCCCGTCTTTAAATCTGAAAGCAAAGGAACTGAAATCCGCGAGGAATTTTTGTATCTTGTTTGCGCGAACCATTTGATTTTCAGACAGATTGACCACAGCAACGCATTGAAAAAATTTCTGACTCCCGCAAATTATGAGGCGCCGGAAGACAGCACGGTAAGCGTTTCGGAGGATGAGAAAAAATTCTGCTTCATGCTGAGCCTGACCGACCGCGGAACAATCAAGCAGCAGCTCCTTGCGATGAACTGGCCGGTGAAAGATGACGTTCCCCTGATTGACGGAGAGCATCTGGACATCGAGCTCCGGGAAACGACTCTCGGCGGGAAAAAATTCGAGATACGCGAATATCAGAAAATGGCGGCACAGGCCTTGGTTGGCGACAAGGGACCGGGAACAGGATTCGGAACAATCGTGCTTCCGTGCGGCGCTGGAAAAACCATCGTGGGAATGGAAATCATGTCCCTGCTCCAGACCAACACTCTGGTAGTTACGACTAACATAACGGCGGTGCATCAGTGGATTGACGAGCTCCTTGACAAGACATCCCTTACATCAGACCAGATTGCCGAGTACACGGGAGAGTCAAAATCAATCAAGCCGGTGACTGTCGCGACCTATCAGGTTCTTACATGGCGGCCTGACAAAGAAGGTCCTTATCCTCACTTTTCGCTTTTCAGAAACAACAACTGGGGTCTCATAATTTACGACGAGGTGCACATGCTCCCGGCTCCTGTTTTCAGGGTTGCGGCGGAGATTCAGGCGGTGCGTCGTGTGGGACTTACGGCGACTCTTGTTCGTGAGGACGGATGCGAGGGACACGTTTTTTCCCTTGTGGGACCGAAGCGTTATGACGTGCCGTGGAAGGAACTTGAGAAGGACAGGTGGATTGCGTCCGCTGAATGTGTTGAGGTGCGGATTCCCTTGCCGGAAAACCTCGGGCTTGAGTATGCCGATGCGACGAAGCGTGAGCAGAATAAAATTGCGGCGACAAATCCTGACAAAATAAAAATCGCGCGTGAGCTTGTGGAGCGTTTTCCCGACGACAAGATTCTGGTGATCGGTCAGTATCTGGACCAGCTTTCGGAAATTGCGAAGGTGCTTGAGGCTCCCCTGATTACGGGAAAGACAAAGACCGTGGAGCGTGACAGAATCTACGATGAATTCCGCCAGGGAAAAATCAGCGTGCTCGTGGTAAGCAAGGTCGCGAATTTTGCCATAGACCTTCCCGACGCAAGCATGGCGGTTGAGGTGAGCGGCACGTTCGGATCCAGGCAGGAGGAGGCCCAGAGACTCGGCAGACTTTTGCGTCCCAAGCAGAGAACCGCAAGATTTTTTACGATTGTCACGAGGGGAACCGTGGACGAGGACTTCGGAACCAAGAGACAGAAATTTCTGGGCGAGCAGGGATACGCCTACAGAATCATCCGCTACGTAGATGAAAAAAGTTTTGACGAGCTTTCGGAGTGCGCTTTGATCGGACATGCCGGGGGAGATAAAAAATGATGAGAGCTGAGAAAACCGAGCGTGTGATCGCATGGCGCGAGTATCTTTCCAAAATGCCCACCGAGGATTTCTTGGACAAGGCGCGGGTCTGTCTTGGTGAGATAAAGACTCCCTTCAACAAACAAAAGCTTGCCGATTCATTTTCTGATTTTTTATGCCGTCCCGAAAATAAAAAAAACGCGATTTCCCTTCTCGGAAAAAAGGACCTGAGGATTCTTTCCCTGATTCACTTTGTCCCCGGAACCACAAAAAAAAGAATACGAGATTTTTTCAAGGGACAGGAGACACGGCGGCAGCTTAACGAGCACATCTTCAACCTTGAGGAACGCAACCTGATTTTCACGAGGATGCTTCCGGAAAACGACGAGGCAGTCTTTCAGCTAACACCGGTTTTTGAGGATGAGATTGTTCCCCTTCTTTCGATGGATCTTCTGGTCTCACCCGAAACTCTTCCCCCCGAATATGATTTGGAAAAATCCGCTTCGGACAGTTTTGAAATCTCGCCGTATTTTTTCGCGGCATACATTTCCTTTGTCCTGACCCACCCGGATTTGTGCAAGGCTGACGGAAAGCTCAAGAAGAAAGTCGTGAGGGATTTCGAGCTTGTGTGCGGAAAGGAAGAGGGAAGTGACAAAAGGATTGAAAACTGCATACAGGTTCTGACCGACGCGCTCAGGAATTTAAATATCCTCCGTGAGACTGACTCCGGATTTTCGTTGGAACCACAGCGGCTGAATCAGTTCGCGCAGATGCCTGAAATGCAGAGGCTGATTTTTCTATGTGCGGGCTCAAAGGGAAACGCCTGGTCGCGAAGGATTCTCCAGGCAAACTCGCAGCTTCTCTTGGACACTCTTTCTTCCATGGGAGACGGAGCGTATAAAAAGGAAACCTTGGTGCGGCTCTCCTCGTTGATTTCCCTCCGCTCGGAAGACTCACCCGCACGCGCTCCCTCAAGATTCGAGCTTCTGATAAAGGACGCCGAGGCAGAGATGAGCGGTGAAAACTCTCCTGAGCTGATTCCGTCCATGCTTTCCTCCTGCGAGTCGCTCGGCATTCTGAAAAAGATTCCTTCCGAAATAAACGGACAAGAGCTTTTTTATCTTGCCGATTTTTTCAGAAACGCGGATAAAAACTCAGCGTCCGAAAAAAAAGTCCTGAGCATAGACGCGGGATTTTCCGTCACCGTGATGCCGGGTCTGAGCCTGAGCGAGCTTCTTGAGATTGTGCGCTGCATGGACATCCGGCATATTGACGTGGCCCTTGTCTTTGAAATCTCCCGTCATTCTGTGATGCGTGCCTTCGACATGGGACTCAAAAGTAGCGACGTGATTTCCCTGCTTGAAAAATATTCGTTCTACGATTTGCCGCAGAGCCTTGTGGTCTCGGTGGAGGACTGGTTCAACTCATATTCGTCTGCCACCCTGTTCAAGGGATACGTGCTGAAACTTTCCGAGCAGAACGCGGTGATGGTGGAAAAGAATTCCGTGCTTGCTCCCCACATAGTCGAAAAGCTCGCGGAGAGAATCTTCCTTATGGACTTTGTTTCCGATGAGGAGGCCCGGGATGCGATCGAGGCTTCTGGTCTTGAGTACATCGGCAAGGTGAAGTCGCTTGAGAAAAACCAGCTTCTCATGGGATTTCCGCCCCTCAAAAAGAACGTGCGTCCCCTGCCGCGTCAGGATGAGAAATCCGGCGGAAAGAAAAATGACGATGCCTCGGAAAAACTCATCTCACACATGAAGAGCTGCCTTGAGAAAATGAAGCTCCCTGCCGACAAAGAGGAATTTCTTTTGGAGCGGATTGAAAGACGCATGATTGTGAATGAGTCACAGCTTCAGGAGTCGTCCATACGCTTTGACCGCGTCGAGGCCTTTGCGATGGATTATGCCGGAAAGCTTTACGTGATTGAGTGCGCGATGCAGAACGGATCACTTTTGGAGATTGACATGAACGGTGAGCGTTGTGCGGTCGTGGGAGAGCCTGTGCGCCTTGAGAAAAATCACGGAGAGGCCGTGCTCACGATTTGCCCCGATGACAGCGGTGTGAGCGTGGATATCTCAGTCGCCGCCGCATCCAGGGTAAAAAGGGTGCGTGAGAAAATCAACTACTGAAGTACAAGACGGTCGCTGTTCAAAGCCTGCTTTTTGATTTCGCGGAATCTCGCAAGGATGCCGTCCATCGTGAGTGTCTTTTTTTCCTCGCTTCCAATGTCCAGAATGATTTCTCCTCCGTCCATCATCAGAAGCCTGTTTCCGTAGTCCAGTGCCTGCTGCATGTTGTGCGTGACCATCATGATTGTAAGTCCGTACTCTTCGGCAAACTGCCTTGTGAGACGCATGATTGATGCCGCGTTCTCCGGGTCAAGTGCCGCCGTGTGCTCGTCAAGCAGAAGAAGCTGAGGCTTTGACATCACTGCCATCAGAAGAGTGAGTGCCTGCCTTTGTCCACCGGAAAATTGCTCCACGTTGTCGTGAAGTCTGTCCTCAAGTCCCATGTTCAGCTTGCGGAGCTCCGAGCGGAAGATCTCACGCAACTTGTTGTTGAGCGAGATGCGGAGTCCCTTGAATCCTTTTTTCGAGGCAATCACCATGTTGTCCTCAAGGCTCATTTTTCCCGCGGTGCCCAAAAGCGGATTCTGGAAAATGCGTCCGATGTAACGAGCCCTCTTGTACTCCTTTTCCCTCGTGATGTCGCGCGGCCCCTCGTCGGTGTCCAAAAAGATTGAGCCGGTAGTGGGCATGAGGTTTCCCGCAATCACATTGTAGAGAGTTGATTTTCCGGCTCCGTTTGATCCGATTACCGTGATGAAGTCCCCGCGGTTGATTTTCAAATTTATGTGCTTTAAGGCCTCGTTCTCATCCGGTGTGTTCTGATGGAAGGTAATTCCGATGTCGTTCAGGCTGATCATTTTTCCGCCTCCTTTTTTGCCGCAGCCGCTTTCATCTCTTTTTTCGCAAGATATTTGTCCCGGATTTTAAGGCGCGTGAAAATCAGACAGATGCAGATCAGTATGCCGGTGACGAGCTTCAGGTCGTTCGGAGTGATGTGTATGTAGCGTCCGTAGGTGCGGACTAAAATCATCAGCGCGCGGTAAATTATGGAGCCGATTAAGACTCTCAAAGTCTGCATGGAGATTTTGTTCGAGCGGAAGATGAACTCACCGAGCATCAATGAGGCAAGTCCGCTCACCACGATTCCGGTTCCCATTCCCACGTCGGCGAATCCGTTGTACATTGCCGCGAAGGATCCGGCCACCGCCGCAAGTCCGTTTCCGAAACAGATTCCGATTGTCCTGAGTATGGTCGGGTTCACTCCCTGAGAGATTACCAGCTGTGGATTTGCACCGAGCGCGCCCATCGTGAGTCCCATGTCGGTGTGGAAAAAGAGGTCGAGCAGGAGTTTCAGAATAAGGATGAAAATCAGGAGGAAGACCGCGATGCCCCATGAGGAGTCTATTCCGGGGACGAGCCTTGTGGTCAGCGCGGTGATTCTTGAGAAAAGGGTCTCCACTTTAAGGAGCGAGAGGTTCGCGCGGTTTCCCATGATCCTCAGGTTCACGGAGTAGAGCATGGTCATGGTCAGGATTCCGGCGAGCAAGTCCGGGATGTGGAGCTTCGTGTAGATTGCCGATGTCACAAGCCCGGCGATTATTCCTGCCGAGAATGCGATGCAGAGTGCGGTCGGCGTTGAAAGTCCGTGCGATATGCAGACAGCGAAGACACATGCGCCCATCGGAAAGGTTCCGTCCACGGACATGTCACAAAAGTTGAGCACCCGGTACGAGCAGAAAAGTCCGAGCACCATAATTCCATAAATCAATCCTTCAATCAATATTCCTGAAAACATACTCTGTATAGTAACATAATTTTCTGTTTTGTGGTAGTGGTTTTCCGCGGATTTTTTTGAGTCTTAAAATTGGGTTGACATGATTTTCTGGAAGTGGGATAATAAGTATGGGCATTGGTTTTGCTAAAAAAGGTAATGTAATGTGAAAAAAATAGTTTTATTGATTGTTTTCTGCATTTTCGATCTCTTTTTGGCTTACATAATTATTTTGGATGCAGTTCAGGCATGTAAAGTACATTCGCTGAAAAATATTTTTGACCTGATTTATTCCGTATTTGCATTTGTAATTTTCCTTAGAGTGCAATGGATATTAATGTCAAAAGGGAAAGATGAAAAATAAGGCTGCTTACGTTTTGCTCAAGGAGAATGATATGAAGGTGCACATAAAAAAAAATTTTCTTAATCTAGCTATTTTCTTTGCGAGTCTTATAGTCATGTTGCATTTTTTCAAGGGATTAGGAACTTCTGGGACACAAGAACATAGAGACAACCGTAAGGTATACGCATGTCCAGACGGAAGGGCTCTTCAGGATTTACAGGAAATACCATCCCAGGGAGCACGAACTTTTTGACACGGTTGACGAAAAATATCTGGAGAATTTCAACCGATTGCTTGACAATAAAAATTAAAAGTTGTATAGATGAAGAAATGATCGCCAGAGAAACGAAACCTGCACATCAAAAAATTCTCATCTCCCTGCTTTTAACCACATCA
>JAEEYO010000005.1 GCA_016288205.1 Treponema sp.
ACAGCACATAAATCAATTGGAGTAGCCTATTCTGATGATTATGGAAGAAACTGGAATAATGTTCAGCCTGTAATCCTTTCAGAACAAGCAAAAGGTCAAACTCCTGCCTGGACAGGAATTGGCGATGGCTGTGTAATAAGAAACAGAACAAATTCTCATTGGATTTGCTATTATCAGGGAAAGACAAATGTTAACGGTTCTATAAATAACCGTCTATGCATGGCATCCTCAAGTGATCCGGAAGGAAAATCTGGCACATGGAAAAAGTGGGATGGTACAAATTTTTCTATTTCAGCTTGTAATACAGAAACAATGACAGGTGGCACAGAATGTGCAATAAAAAATTTATCAAAAGTTCCTGGCGCAAACCCGAGTGTTTCCTGGAATGAATACCTACAAAGTTATGTTATGGTTTACGCATCCTGGTCACATGAGGTTTACATCAGTTTTAGTAATGATGCAATAAATTGGACCACTCCTGTTTATGTTATTGGGTCTTCGGCAAATCCATTATGGTATCCTAATTTAATCAGCGAAAAAGGTGATACGGTGTCATTGAAATGTAATCGAATTTATTTTTCATACCAACAGGATGAAAATGGAATTAGAAAAATTGCATACGTACCTATTGAATTTTTTTAATACTAATTGGAATTGCAGCACGTTTTGCTTTTTCATGCAACACTACACCTTGCTGGTCTTGAAGCTGCCCGATATGCAAAAGAGATCCTGCAAATGCAGGACAAAATGATTCAATTTGAAAGCGTGTGATTTTCGCTAATTTCTTATAAATCCCTTGTCTGATTCCGGTACTCCGTTATCATCAGAAATAAAACGCTCTACTGCCATGTGAAGATCATACTTGTCTCGGAGCTCTGCAATAGTTTTCATCATTGGGGATGCATGGTGTACATCAATCGCTTCCTGATTTTCCCAAGAATCAATAAGAAGAATGGTTTCACCGTCACCTTCGAGTGGCAGGTAATATTCATAGCGCAGGTTGCCCTTCTCTGCACGGATTTTTTTAACAGTGCCGGAAGAAATCATCTCTTCTGCAAACTTGCGTGCGTTTCCGTTTTTTCCTGTGTAACGAAGATTTACTGTTATGCTCATTTATCTCTCCCTTTTTGAATCAATATATTCAAATAATGAATGCATGTTGCAAACAAAATTATAATCGAAATGTAGTCCAGTGTAAATAGCGCATAACCACGCTCTAAATCAAAGAAGAAGAACTGCTGCTGTAAAATGAGGTAACGCCAGATGCCACGGATGATGAAAGCGTAGATGCCGTAGAGTGAAATCAAAATAAAAATCATGCGGATTATAATAGAAGAAAGTCCTTTGCGCGGAACATTCATTTTACCTGCAATCATCGCAACATGCAGCCCGATATGCAGCGACATAAACAGAAAATACCAGTGACTTGCCAGAAGATGTGCAACTCGTGCGAAACCAAGCCCCGATTCGATTCCCAAGAATGTGAAGATATGATTCGAAAGGATGATTCCGCTTATCATCAAAAAGATTGTGCAAATTAAAATGCCGCAGTTGATGAATGTTTGGATTACCCGGCGAGCATTATATCTTCCGCGAAAAAGATTTCCGTACCAACGATGATTCAAAATGACGTGTGTCGCCCACAAGACAAATAAGACCACTCCCAAAATCTCGTGCACAATGTCAGCAGGAAACAAATATGCTCCGCCCATCAGCACAATCGAAACGAGGGTCATTAAAATATCAACTGGCATTCTTAGTTTGTTTGTTTTCATTTTCGTGGCACTCCGTTTTTATTCAACCATTTTTCAACGTCTTTTGAAAGAGTTGATCCGCCAGAATAATGAATGCTAAGTCCGCTTCCGATTTTTGCTTTTGGAGCGAGTTTTGAAATTGCCGTAATGCTCTGGCCAAAACGACCGCCTCCATGAGAACAGAATGGAAGAATTGTTTTTCCATTAAAGTCGTAGCTTTCAAGAAGGGTTGCAATCGGCATAGGAATGCTTGCCCACCAGTTAGGATAGCCTATAATAATGGTGTCGTATTCAGCCCATTTTTGGCTGTCAATTTTTGTTTTGAGCGCAGGACGGGCCTGATTGTGCTGGTCACGCTGAGCCTCATTCAAAACTGTGTTGTAATCTGTTGAATATGGCTTTACAAGTTCCAGTTCGATTGTGTCAAAGCCAGTCTGCTTCTGGATTTCTCTTGCAACTCCACGTGTGTTTCCGCTCCAGCTGTAAAAAATGATGAGGGCTTTTTTCGTACCAGCTGATTTTGAATTTTTCGCTGTTGCTTCTTCGCGGGTTGTGACGGTTCCTTTTACACTGTCATCTGCATTGCAAACTAAACGCAGGCCAACATTGTGTGCATCGCTTGTCTGCTGCATTGCTGCCCTATATGCGCTTCTGAGGTTTTTCCCAAAATCATTCCAGCCACCACCACGATATACACGGCGGGTTCCGGTTGTGGAGCCTGTTGGGTTTACTGTTGCGGCAGTACCATAATCGCCATAATAATCGAAACACCACTCGCCAACATTTCCGTAAATATCATAAAGCCCATTGAGACTGGCCTTAAAGCTACCGACAGCCATTGTCTTTCCGCGGTAAACTCCAGGGCGTGTTTCCAGAACTTCATCATGAAAATAATTCTGTTCAATTTGATACGGATAGTGGCCGTAGAAATTTACGTCATCAGCCCCAGGAACTTTTTTTGAATAAAATGGAGTTGTTGTTCCTGCCCGCGCTGCATATTCCCATTCTGCTTCGGTAGGAAGTCTGTAACCATTTGCACTGCGGTTCCAGCTTACAGTGTTGCCTCCATCGCTTATAGTATAAACTGGTGTTCTACCGTCACGGCGGCTTAAGGCATTGCAGAACTCAATAGCCTCAAGCCAGGTGATGCTTTCTACAGGGAGAGTGTTTCCGATAAAAGATGATGGGTTTTTGCCTGTCACCTCTTGCCAGAGCTTTTGTGTAACTTCGTATTTTGCAATATAAAAAGAGCTAAGTGTGACACGATGTTGAACTTCATCATTGCTTCTCCAATCCTCGCTAGAAGGACTTCCCATAGTATAGGTTCCACCACTTATCAGGACGAAATCTCCTGAGGGTGCATTATAAGAAATTGCATTTGTCATACAAAGCACTCCCAATATCATCAGAATTGTAGAAAGCAGTTTTTTCATCAGCTTGCTCCTTATTTCAAGAGTCCTTCAACATATTTCTTTATGTCGCTTGCTTTGCCTCTGGTAAAGTCTTTTCCGCCCTTGAATGATACGCCCTTAGCATATTTTGCCAAATCTGTGCCGCTTCGTCCAAGTCCACTTCCACCGCTAGTGCAGAGGGTAACAAGTTTCTTTCCGTCCCATTTCTGGCTTTCAACAAAGGTGTAAACGATTTTTGGAGCATAAGCCCACCAGATAGGGTAGCAGAGAATTACGGTGTCGTAGCCTGAGATGTCAATTTTGTTTGCGATAGCAGGACGTGATTTGGGATCGTTGCATTCAATTGTCGTGAGGGATTTCTTGTCGTGCCAGTTCAAATCTGCGTCTGTATATTTGTGGACTGGCTGGATTTCAAAAATATCCGCTCCCATTTCCGTTGCAACAGACTTTGCCATCTTTTCTGTAGTGCCTGTCGCGCTAAAGTACACAACCGCTGTCTTTGCGAATGCCCCTGCCATAACCATGCCTCCAAGTAAAAGTGTGAGAATAAGTTTTTTCATTTTGTTCCTCCTGTCTTTATTTCAAATACTGCTGTAACATCACCCTTGCCCAAGATAGATTTTAGCTCATTTTGTGTGATTCCGTCCACCTTTCCAAGCCGTGTAAAGTTCCAGCTGTTGGTATCGTAATAAATCGTTATTTGATTCCCCTGATACAAGATGATGTCGCCTGCTTTTGTTGTGATTTGTGTATCATTCCGTGGAAATGATTTTGGAAGAGTGCCGACTTTTTCAAAACTGCCGTAGTCATGCATTTTTACAGTTATCGGGTTTTTCTTAAGCTCTTCGTAAAAAGCTTTGGCAGAAGAATTGTCAGCGAGTGTCGCTGTGAGTGTGTGATTTCCGCTGTCACTTGTGATGTTGATTTTAATTTTCATATCTTTATCCTTTGCAAAAACTAAAACTGAAATTAATATGCAGAAAAAAACTGAACAAAGTCTTTTCATTACATGCTCTCCTTCAAAACTTCTATAACCTCATCCTTGGTAAGAACCTTATATCCGTCGTCAAGAATGAATGTCGCACCCGCAATTCCTTCAAACATATCCTCGGTCACACCAAGCTCAGCAAGCGACAAAGATACACCAATCTCCTGCATCCAGCTCTTCATAGCATTCAAGCCTTCTTCAGCTACAGTCTGGTCAGTTTTTCCATCCGTACAAATATCCCACACATTCTTTGCAAAGCGAACGAACTTCGGTAGTCCTGCAGAAACTTGAGTTTTATAATACGCAAGACTAACAGCACTCAATGTCATTCCGTGAGTCGCATCCGTATAAGCACCGACAGCCTGGCCAATCATGTGGACCATCCAGTCCTGACTTTTTCCGCGGCTAATCAGAGTGTTCAATGCCCATGTTGCATCCCACATCAGATTACTGCGGGCCTCATAATCTTCCGGATTTTTAACAGCGATTCGTGAAGCATAAATAACAGAGCGCATCAAACCTTCTGCAATATAGTCGCTCGCACTGTCATCGCTACCGGAAAAATACTGCTCGCAGATGTGGTTGAAAATATCATAAATACCCGCAACCATCTGCCTCTTTGGAACAGTAAAAGTAAAGCGCGGATTCAAAATAGAAAACTTAGGGAAAACTTCTTCACCAAACACATGACCAATCTTAAGCTTTTGCTCGTGATTTGTGATTACAGAACCGCCGTTCATCTCGCTGCCAGTTCCAACCATTGTAAGAACAGCACCAACTGGAATAATTCGGTTTGCAGGCTCTTCCATCTTCACATAATATTTTTCCCACGGATCCCCATCCCACCAGGCTCCGACTGAAACACCCTTTGCATAATCAATAGTAGAACCTCCGCCAACAGCAAGAATAAAATCCACATTTTCTGTGCGGGCAAGACGACAGCCTTCAATCAGTTTTTCGCTTGTAGGATTTGGCATAACACCAGGCAGCTCAACAATTTCCTTGTCGTTCTTTTTAAGTGCAGCCACCACAGCATCATAAATGCCATTCTTTTTGATTGAGCCACCACCATAAGTCAAAAGAATCTTTTTGCCATATTTGGGAAGTTCAGTATCTAAATAATCCAGCGCATTTTCACCAAAATAGAGTTTTGTCGGATTTGAATAAGAAAAGTTTCCAAGCATATATTCACCTCTCATGTCATCCAGAACTTGATTCGGGATCTCTTTAGTAACACTTCGTCACTAATCTAAGTATAGGGGATAAATAGTTACTTGTCAATACTTATTTTTAAAATAAATAACTTTTTGTCACTTATTGCAAAAATAAAAAATCTATGATATTCTATACCCATGGCCGATTATATCCGCGCACGAAGCGATGAACACAAAGAAGAACGAATGACTCAAATTAAGGAGGCAACTGCGGAGCTTTTTGAAAACGCACCTTATGCAGAAATCACGCTCACTACAATTGCGGAAAAACTTGGCTGGTCCCGAGCCAACCTTTATAAATACGTTACGACCAAAGAAGAAATCTTTCTGGAAATCTCCGCAGAAAAAATGTCGGCCTATTATGGCTCCCTTCTTTCGGCTTTTCCCCAGGGCAACAATTTTACGCCGGACGTGATAGCAGAAGTATGGGCCGGAATCGTCAATGCAAATCAGGATTACATGCGCTATGTTTCCTATCTTAATCCCGTGATAGAAACGAATGTTACGGTTGAACGCCTTGCAATTTTTAAGAAGAAATATTACGACCTGGCCTATGCCTTCCGCAACAGACTTGCTCAGATGCTTGACACTACGCAGGATGCGGCCTACAAAATCCAGCTGGATGTTTTATTTTATGCTTCATCAAATGCAGTCTGCTGCTACAAAAATCCTCTGGTTCAGGAAGCGTTAAAGCGGATAAACATAAATCCTCCACCCATGGATTTTTACAAGGACATGAAAGAGTTCTTGAGGATGCGGCTGGAATGGAAATAATGGAAAACATTCCTGTTCAATAAGTAAAAAGAGCAATTTTATCCAATTCCTTCATTCATATTTATACTACACTCTGTTCAAGAGGTAACAATATGAATAAGGAACTTTTTGAACAATTTAACACCGGCAGCTTACGAATGCCGGAAGGTGAGGTTTCATTCAATGAAATTGGCTGGAACAAGCATCCGACTTTTGAGGGTGTGGAACTGAAGCACATCATCACATCAAAAGATACAGATGGTCAATTCAGTTATCATTTGGTCAGGATTGCACCAAACAAGAGCATTAAAAATCACATTCACGAGACACAGCTTGAGACTCACGAGGTTATCGCAGGTAGCGGAATGTGCATCAACAACGGCAAAAGCCTGATCTATGAGCCTGGTGTGATTTCGATTATGCCTGCAAAGGTTCCGCACGAAGTCAATGCCGGCCCGGAAGGACTTCATCTTTTTGCAAAGTTTTTTCCTGCCTTGTGCTAGGTCTCGCTGTTGGACTTTGCCGCTTCCCTGTATTCCTTTGGGGTAAGGCCAACTATTTTCTGAAAGCATCTGTCCATGTGGCTTTGGTCGCAAAAACCCGCATCATAAGTCACTTCACAGATGCTCTTTTCTTCTTCAAGCAGTTTCTGAGCTTTTCGTACTTTGCACTGAATTTGAAACTGATGGGGAGTAAGTCCGTACATTTTCTTGAATTTTCTGATTAAGTGAAAAGGACTGATGTTTGTATCACGAGACATTCCTTCAATAAGATAGAGGTTTTCGGGTTGATCGAGAATGGAATCTTTGAGTTCTACAAGTTCTCCGTCTTTAACATCTGCACGTACACAAGTTACAAGCATCGAATATCCATTTTCATCCACTGGTTTTATCTCATGCAGGACATCAGGCGGAATCTGAAATTCATCTCCCTTACCATAGATTTTTGATTCTCCATTCATCACAATGCAGACACTTCCTTCCTCAACAATTCCAAGCGTCAAGTGTTCCGCATGAGTATGTGGCGGATAAGCCTTTGTCCAGTTTTTGTAATGCAC
>JAEEYO010000030.1 GCA_016288205.1 Treponema sp.
CACCGGCTGGAGGAATTTTCGCGCAGCCAACCTTCAATTCCATAGCGCATGAGACTGTCGCCCTCAATCAAAAAGAACGTGCACTTCAGTTTTTCCTGGATTTTTCGAGATTTTAACTCAACGCGTGTATAGCGGGGGGGGGGGGACAACCTTATAACTTTTTTCTGCCTGCATATAAAACTCCATCAAAAAACTAATGCCCACATTATAAATCCCCCCGAAAAACAATTCCAGTGAGTTTTACCCACTGAATTTCAGTGAGTTTTCTCACTGAGTTATTTTAGCTTATTTTTGGGGTGATTATTACTCTGGTTTTAGTATGGATTTAGGTAATTTTTTTTCAAACGGATGGTGAAACAAAGGGTCTGCCACGCGGATTTGAGAAAACTAACATTTTCCCTTTAAATATGGGTTTCTGGAGGCTGCTATAATTTGAAAAATGTGGTATAATGGGGGAAGGAGGTTTTATATGAATGCAATGGCAACACAAACTGCGAATTGGTATGCTAAAATGCTTGCTCCTCTTGAGAGCAATATAAAAATAACCATTATCAACAGACTTTCGGCTTCGTTATTGGAGAAGAACGATGCATCTAAAAAAGACATGTCATTTTTTGATGGTCTGAGTGATTCCTGGTGCGATAATAAATCTCCTGAAGAAGAAACAGCTTCTATCCGAACTGCCAGATGTCAAGGTAAAACTCGTATTTTAGAGGAATTCTAATTCATGGAAATTGAATCAAATAGAAGTTTTTTATTGGACACAAATATCTGCATATCTATGCTTAAAAATAAATATGGTATTCGTGAAAAGATTTTGGAAATTAATCCCGAAAACTGTTATGTCTCTGAGATTACCATTGCCGAACTTTATTATGGGGCTTCAAAGAGTAACAACAAGTCCGAACGGATAAAAGACGTAGAATTTATCGCTTCAAAATTTGATGTCCTGCCTATTTTCCCTGCTTTGGAATTGTTTGGCGATTTGAAAACCAAACTTGAACTAAGTGGGAACCGCATTGATGACTTTGACATTCTTATTGGATGTACGGCATTAAAGAATAATCTCGTAATGGTAACGGATAATGTGAAGCATTTAGAGAGGCTTACAGGCATCAAAATTGAAAATTGGAAAAACTGTCGATAAAGCTCAAACAAAGATTGCAATTTCAAATGATGAAACAGTCAAAACTTTGGCAGAGAATATCCTTTGCCGTAAGCAAGATTAAGGGCAATCCCAATGTGCCTTTTATTGTCACGCGGATTCGAGAAAACTAACGTTTTCCCTTTAAATATGGGTTTCTGGAGGCTGCTATAATTTGAAAAATATACAATCAGCGCAACGACTTCATTTTCATCATAAGTCTTATCATGCTGGCAAGGGAAGAGGCCGTATACACAAAAAGTATCAGGATTTCCAGAAAGCAGATTCCTACTGGGATTGATTTTAATATCTGTTTAAAAGGCGTAATGTCGAGGGAATCATTTATAAACGCAGAGACTATTATCGCGTCACAAAAAAGTGCCGGAAGGATGACCAGGGGAATCCATTTAGTACATACGAACATGAGGGTTTCCTTGAATTTTTTCTGTAGCTAAAAGGCGGTTATATTCTTCATTCATGTTTGAATAAAAAAACGTTATGAACACAATTACGCTGCATAGCAATTCGGCAGTTTGCAGATACTGTTCCATCGCTGTCAACCTCAGTATATTCAAATATCAATTTACCATCCAAACGGTCTCGGTCCTCAAAAGTAATTGTAATTCTTTTTGTCGCCTCATCTAAAATATAACGACCATTAGTATAACCTCCATAGATGCAGCGATTACATGAGTCGATAAAACGAAGTTCCACACGCTTCTCACGTTCTTCCTCACCAGATTCGGGGTCATCTACGATAGCAACCGGATGATAAGTGTTACCAGACAGAAATGTAGTATATTCATACTGAAAAATAGGGATGAGATCAGTCTCTTCATCAAATCCTGAATCCATGCGGCTCATGATGCAAAACCTGAACTTGTCGCTTCCACAGGTTATGGATGCCTTGAAGATTCCTCCTGAGGAAAGGGACAAGTATGCCTCGTTGCTGTCGTAGTTAAGAATCAGTTTTCAGTGTTCCCACGGCTTCCAGGATGTTGCGCAGATTCTCGTCCTTGGGAGCCTGTTTCATCTCCACGCAAAGGTCGGCAATCCTTGAGTAAAGTTTCGTCCGCTCCATATAAAAGTCATGGAAGATTTTCCGCACGTCCAAAATTGTGGAGGGATTCTTGCACGCAATGTAAGCCGGAAGATTCGAGAGAGTCCCGTCCTCCTTCGTCACAACCTCCCTCACAATTCTGTCGGAGGCAAGTTTTTCATCCGCAATCAGGAAAATGCATTTGCCGAGGGACCTGAGTGTTTCCACCGCGCGTTCGTTCATGCAGATTCCACCGCCGGTCGCAATCACAGCGTCCGTCCCCTTCGCACTAAGTTCATCCGCAAGTTTTTTGCACGCCTCGTATTCCGCATCCTTGAATGCATCCGCGCCGCTTTCGTTGTAAATCTGCCTGGGTGATTTTCCCGTCGCATCCTCAATCAGCGTGTCGGTGTCGAAAAAGGGGAGCGAGAGTTTTTTTGCAAGCAGGCGGCCCTGTGTGCTTTTTCCGCAATGCTTGATTCCCATGAGCACGAGGGATTTTCTCTGCGTTTCTGATTTCATTTCCTATCCTCGGTAGATTAAAAAGATTGCGGGGACTTTATTGATTTCCGGGTCGGGACTTTTTTTCCACTCCGCGATGCTCTTCGTTTTTATGAACTCTTCCTTGCAGGAAATCCCGGCGGCAATGCAAAGACGAGTCTCTTTCCTGCATGTGCTTTTCAGTGTCTCAAGCATTTTCAGATTTCTGTACGGTGCCTCAATGAAAAGCTGCGTCTGATTTTCCTTCCACGCCTTTGACTCCAGCTGCCTGATTTTGTTCGCCCGCTCGGCAGGTTTCACAGGAAGATATCCGTTGAACGCAAAGCTCTGTCCGTTGAATCCGCTTGCCATCACCGCCATGATGATTGACGAGGGACCTGAGAGAGGAACCACCGGAAGATTTTTTTTCTGCGCCATCTCAACCACGGCCGCTCCCGGATCTGCCACCGCGGGACATCCAGCCTCCGAAATCACGCCCATGGGAAGTCCCTTTTTTTCAAGCGGATCCAGATAGTGCGAGATTGTAGAAATCTCCGTGTGCTCGTTGAGCTCATAAAAAGTCAGGGAGTCAATGTCCACCGATTTGTCCGTCGCACGTAAAAAACGCCGTGCCGAGCGAATGTCCTCAACAATGAAATGTCTTATGCCAAGAATTATTTCCCGGTTGTAGGGAGGAAGAACCCTGTCAATCTCCGTGTCACCAAGCGTCACCGGAATCAAATATAAAGCCGCGTCCATGGAATTCAGTCTAGCATTTTTCCCAAAAAAATTCAACTTTTTCCCCTTGCACCCACTTGAACAAATTTTTTTTATGTGATAGCTTGAAATTATCTACAGGTCGCCAACATGGCAAGGAGGTTCAGACCCATGGTTAACACTAACAGCATTAATATGAAATCGGGAATGATTCTCCTGAATTTTTCTTTCTGAAACATTCCCAATTTCATTTTTAATCCTCGCAAATTTATTTTTTAAGGACGTGAGCATTTTGCGCCCTTAGTCTTAATGTAATAAGGTATATTTTTATGGAAACGAAATTAAACTTGACAAAACACGTGCGGCCCTATGTCGCGCTTTATTCTGTCGCAATCCTGGCGATGGCTTTCAGTACATGGCTGGACATGATCGCTCCGATTATCGTGCAGCACATCGTCGATGACGTTCTGATTGCGCATCAGATGGATCTTCTCAAAATGCTGCTTCTCGGAATCCTTGGGATAGGAGTGGGGCGCTGTGTCTTTCAGTACACGAAGGAATTTATCTGCGACTGGTGCGGCTCCAAGATTGCGAGCAACGTGAGAATCGATTTGTTCAGGAAGATTCAGAGTCTCTCCGCAAATTTTTTCGACGGCATAAATTCCGGTGAGCTGATGTCGCGAGTAAAGGATGACGTGGACCGGATCTGGGACATTGCGGCATACATGGGAATCCTGATCGCCGAGGTTCTTCTCCGTGTGGTCATCACAACTTTCTACATGATGAGGATGAACTGGAAGCTCTCGATGTTTCCGCTCGCTCTCATGCTGACGGCCGCTTTCATCGCAATCAGGATGGAGAAAAAACTTGATGACGTGTTCGGTGACATCGCGCAGGAAAACTCGGAGCTGAACAATACCGCCGCTGAAAATCTTGCCGGTGTGAGGACGGTCAAGGCATTTGCGCGTGAGGATTTTGAAAGGAAGAAATTTCACAAACACAACCAGAAGTATTACGAACTGAACATAACGCAGTCAAAAATCTTCGTGCACTACAATCCCATGGTGCAGATGATAACGCGCCTGCTTCCCGCCATCGTGCTCTTTTTCGGAGGACTTGCGGTGATTGCGGGTCGTGCTGAAAACGCGGGTGCGTCCGGTGAGTACAGTGGCATCGTGGGTGTGGCTTACTCAATCGGAAAAGCGTTTACCGTCGGACATGACATGACCGTGGGTGAGCTTCTTGCGTTCCTGCAGTACGTGGGCAACATCGTGTGGCCGATGGAAATGCTGGGATGGCTCACGAACGGACTTTCCAGCGCAAAGGCGAGCGTGAAGAGACTGAACAAAATCTACGAGCAGACTCCGAACATTGTCGATGAGTCTGGAATTGACGAGGAGCTTTTCACTCAGTTTGACGTGAACGGCGGAATCACTTTCGATGACGTGAGCTATGAGGCAAACGGACGGAAGATTCTGGACGGCGTGAGTTTCATCTTGAAGCCGGGACAGACTCTCGGAATAATGGGTGCGACCGGTTCTGGAAAGACCACGATAATCAACCTGCTGAAGAGAATGTACGACGTGGGTTCGGGCAGGATTCTTCTGGACGGAGTTGACATCAGGGACATTCCCTTGTCGGCTCTGAGACGGAGCATCGCTTGTGTCATGCAGGACATCTTTTTGTTCAGCGACACAATTGAGGGAAACATCCGGCTCGGTGAAAAAGAGACCATGCCGCATTCCCTCGTGATAAAGTCGTTGCAGCGTGCGAAGGCGTGGCCATTTGTATCAAAGATGAAGGAAGCGGAGCAGACCGTAATCGGTGAGCGTGGCATCGGTTTGAGCGGCGGACAAAAGCAGAGGATTACCATTGCACGTGCGCTTGCAAGAAAGACACCGGTGCTTGTCCTTGATGACTCCACATCGGCCTTGGACACTGAGACGGAGCAGGAGATTCAGGAAGTGCTGAACTCTCTTACGGGCATGACCAAAATCATAATCGGCCACAGGATAAGCAGTGTCCGTAAGGCGGACAAGATTATCGTGATGGACAAGGGACGGATCGTGGAGGAAGGAACCCACGACGAGCTTTTGAAACTGGGAGGTCTCTACAAGGAGACTTATGACAGTCAGCATTGATTTAAAGAGGTTTTTATGGCAATGAACAGTTACAAGACGGACGAGGCACTTGCGAAGAAAAGCAAATTCTCCACGATGCCGAGACTGTTTTCATATTTGATGAAATACAAGGGACACGTTGCGGTGGTGCTTCTTTTGATGGCGGTGGGTACTGCGATTGACTTGATAAATCCGCTGATGCTCGAACATGCCGTGGACAATTACATTGTGCCGGGTGACATCGGCGGGCTTTTGAAGATGGTCGCAATTTTCGTGGGACTCAACATCGTGATGGTGACGGCAATCAAGATCCGCATGATGGTGATGGCGAGGACGAGCAACCGGGTGATACTGGATATAAGACAGAAACTTTACGAGCACATTCAGAATCTGGACTTGAAATTTTTTGACTCAAGGCCATCTGGAAAAATTCTCGCGCGAATCATCGGAGACACGAACTCGCTCAAGGACATAATTGAAAATGCCGTGACGACTCTGATTCCGAATCTGATTACGGTCATCGCGGTGATAGGAATCATGTTCGCGAAAAACTGGAGGCTTGCTCTTGCGGCTCTTTGCTCCATGCCGGTGATGGTGGTCGGAATCTTTTTGATTTCAATCAAGGCGGAAAAATATTGGAGGGCGAAAAGACTGAAGTCCTCAAACATGAACGCTTTCATCAACGAGGATCTTTCGGGAATAAAAATCATCCAGAGCTTCCGTGCTGAGGATGAGACCGACAAAACTTTCCAGGAGCTTGTGTGGGCTGACCGCAAGGAGTTCTTGAACGCTGTGCGATGGTGCGACGCTTTCGGCTCATGGATTGACCTGTGCTGGAGCGTTGGCACGATGGCTCTTTATCTTGTGGGTATCATGGTGCTCGGCGTGGATTCGGTTTCAATCGGAACTTACATCGCGTTCGGATATTACGTGGGAATGTTCTGGCAGCCGATAATGAACCTGAGCAATTTCTACAATCAGGCGGTGAATGCGGCGAGCGGTGCTGAGCGTATTTTTGAGATCATGGACACCGAGGCGACCGTTACCAATCTTCCTGATGCGCCCGTGATGCCTGGAATAAAAGGTGACGTACGTTTCGACGGCGTGACTTTCTCTTACGACGGGGATGTGAATGTCCTGCATGACGTGAGTTTCGACGTGGAGGCGGGAAAGACAATCGCGCTTGTGGGACCGACCGGTGCGGGTAAGTCAACAATCGTGAATCTCCTGAGCCGTTTCTACGACATTCAGGGAGGACGCATCTTGATTGACGGCACTGACATCCGCTCGGTCAAGATTGACAGTCTCCGCACACAGATGGGCATAATGACTCAGGACAACTACATCTTCAGCGGCACGATTCGCGACAACATCGCTTACGGAAAACTTGACGCTACCGAGGATGAGATTGTGGAGGCTGCAAAGGCGGTTCACGCACATGATTTCATCTCGCAGCTTAAGGACGGATACGACACGAGACTTACGGCGCGTGGTGGTGAGCTGAGCAACGGACAGAGACAGCTTGTGGCATTCGCAAGGACCATGCTGAGCAAGCCCCGTATTCTTGTTCTGGATGAGGCGACTAGCAGCATCGACACTAAGACGGAGCTTTTGGTGCAGGCAGGAATCGCGAGGCTTTTGAAGGGAAGGACATCGTTCGTAATCGCCCACCGGCTTTCCACAATCCAGAACGCCGACTGCATCTATGTGATTGACAACGGAGGAATCATCGAGCGGGGAAGTCCCTCGGAGCTGATGGCCAAAAAAGGCGCGTACTACGATTTGTACCAGCGTCAGTTTGTGTGATTTTTTTACCGTGATTTATTCACGATGTGATTTATTCACGCGGGATGAGCACTTCAATCTTTTGGTTGGATGGCTCATCCCTTTTTTGTTTTTACTAAGCCTCAAGTTTTACTACGATTTGTCCGCCACTCAATCTTGTAAGTTCTGCCTTGTATGCCATTTTTTTCGCCTTTGCCACACGCAGGACTTTTGCGGCGAGCGCACGGATGTGACCTGCTTTTTCCATTCCCGGATTTCCGCAGATCTTTGCCTCAATATTTTCAATGCACACAAGAATCGCGTTAACATCATGCAGATTGTATGGCTCAGCCTGGACGGTTGTTTTCAATGACGCATAAAAATCATGCTTGGCCTTCCGTATTTTGCTTGCCGCACCCAGCAAATCCTCCGCACTGAGATTGTCGCAAAGTCTCTCCAAAACTTCCGGTTCCGGGTCCCAACAATAGAACTGAGTTCCGACAAGGGGCAAAGTTACCGTTACTGTTTTGTCCTTGAAGTAGCGCATAAAAGCCTGTTCAAGAGATTCCCTTGACGGATCAAAACTAAGTTTTTCACGTGCCAAATCAAACACAACGGGAATGTCCTCGGGGCACACATTCTGCATCCTGCCGAAGCAAAGTGAGAACAAAATCTCAACGCTGATTTCTTCTATTATAAATTGCGTAAGCGGCGTGAACTGATCGAAAGTATTTCTTCTCCTCAAATACAGCTCTCCCGCCAAAAGTGAGTCCTTCGCATTTACGGCAGCAAGAAGTGCTCCCACGTGAAGGAGATACTCAAATTCATCCTTGCGCGAAACGTCAACATCGGGAGCAATCCAGAGTACAGGACTCATGTTAAGCGAGTCGCAGACATATATGTAAAAGCTCGGAGAAAAATATGTGCTGCTTGCAATCTCATGAAAACCGTCCAGCTCGGATTTTGAGATGCAGCCCTCGACCTTGCCCGCAAAATCAAGCTGCCCTGTCCTGCTCTTCGTGAACTCAAACCATGCGTCCCCACATTCAATCAGAATCTGTCTTTCCATAAAATCCTCCTCGGCTGCCTGCGTTTGACTCTCCATGATTTTCTGAGTCTTTTTCAGCCTACGAGAATAATTATACAATGTCCAGGGTGCCAAATAGTGACACTGTTGAGAAAAAATTTAAATTTTTTTCCATTTTGGTGGTCTAAATGGGTGATTTGGCGCATAACAGAAGATACGGGGTTTAGGATCCATATATGCTTTCATAGAGAATAAGGTCTTTTTGTATGTCCTTTTTTTCTCTTTTAGAAAGATTCTCATTTGAATCTAGATAATCATACACTTTTTTACCCTCTGAATCTTTCATGGACAAATCTGGATGATATCGCAGTAAAAAATATATCATTTCTTTTCTAACACAATATTTGCATGCATACATTATTGGTGTCCGTAAAAATTTATCGCTTAAATTTATGTCGGCTCCATTCGAAAAGAGAATTTTTAGACGCTGTATATAGTACCCATTTGCTCTTTTTTGTCCATTGTATTCTTCAATGTCTGAAAAGAAACACGGCCGCCCGTTGTATTTTGAGTTAGGATTACCACCAATTTTTAAGAATTCTTCCAGAAAGTTATTGTACGGATTATTACAGATTGCCTCACAATTGGCATTAAAATCATTTTCGTATCTTTCTTCTAATGACAGGCCCTTGTCCAATAAATACTTTATGCACTGCACATCTTTTGCATGACGTACATAATCGCGTAACAATTCTTTTTCGTTGCCAGCCATACCAAGTTCTAACATATGTTTTAAATATTCTAAAGGCATACGATTGTCAATAAAATTGAGAGGAGAAACTTTTCGGGAATTTTTATTCAAATCAGCTCCGTATTGTTTCAATAAATCTATGATTTTCGTATTGACGCCGTTTTCTAATGCATAATGTATGACCGTTCTGTCACTGTCCAATACTACATTCGGATTAGCACCCTTTTCAAGAAGATTCTTCGTTTCTTCATAGTCTTCAGAAATGACTGCATAAAAAAGCAAAGTTTTTTCATCATCATCAAGACTGTTTATGTCCTTTAATGAGGATTTTAAGTCGACGTATTCATTCTTATATTTTTCTCTGAAGGTCTTTTTTCCATCATCAATAATATTGTAAAAACCGTCTTCTGTTAGAATAGTTCCGTCAATTATGCTGTCAGCCCACTCGGTTCCTATAACATAATCACAGTAGTGTCTCCGTGATTCTTGGAATTTGATCTGATCTTTGTGTTTTTCGAATTTCGATTTATCTATAGGTAATATTTGATAGACTCCTTTTTCATAGTTGATTAACAGAAAATGATAATCTTTTTCTATTTCATATTCAGAATTTGGGACAGGCGGATGAAACCGTAATTCAAAATCTTTTGTATAATCCTTCGTTTCCTTGAAAGCTCTTCTATAAATACATTTGATTGTTTCGATTACCTTATCACTATATCCAGCATCAAGAATATTTATTTTTTCAATCATATCGTCAGGATTTGTTACAATTCGATAATCACAATTGACAATTTTAGAAAACAATGAATTCATGTTGCTTTTCACTTCATTCAGACTTTCAATGGTGTCTTGAACTTCATCGAATTCCACATAGTGAATCATAATGTTTTTATCCATATCATTATATAAAAGCGGATGTTGCAAAAAATCTTGGTATCCACATTGACATTTATAAGCGTAAATGCTTTTGTCCAAAACTTTCTCTTTCAGTTCTGGGTCAAGACTTACATTTACGGTATCCCAATATACATAATCAACATCTTTGCCGCATCTTGGACATTGGATCTTTTCAATATGATTTTTTGACATAGTTTTATCTACTCGCTTCCTAAGTTAATTCTTTAGTTTTTCATTTTCACAGATTATTATATCACATCACAGTGCCAAATAATGACACTGTATTTTTTTTCTTCAACTTTTTCATTATTAGTTTCCATAATCCCCGCTCATTGCAGTTTTCCTGTTTTGATTTCGATCTTCAAATAGTCATACACATAAAGAGGACTTTGAAAGTACAATCCTGTTCTGGGGTCGCAGAGTTTCTTGTAGAGTTCTGAATTGTAGATGGTCCTGAGTGCTTGCTCCACACTAAAAGAAAAATCTTTTACAAGATAGGTTGCAAGGTCTCTCGTAGTACATTCAATCTGATATTCAATGTCATTCATGGCAGAGTCCTTTATTTCTACTGTTTACCCATGATATAAAAGCATCAGAGGTTTCCTCCGTGATTTTTACAATACAGTGCAAGGTCATCAATAATCTCGGAAGAAGAAAGTGTATGGGCAATATTGTAATGCTGGCCTAAAAGAGAAATAGTACTAAATCGGTCAAGATAGTTGAAGGCCTGTGTGGTGGAAAGCGAATATTTTTTTGCAAAATCGCTTACAAGAGAAACCGTATACTCTATTTTGTCTTTTACGGGTGCAGTATTCATTTTATCCTCCAACAAATGAATTATACCATGGATTCCGTGAAATTTCAATCATCCGTATTGAGAATGGTATATATTGTAATCTAGCCGTTAGTTGTCTATTATATTCCTTCCTTCTTGATGTGTATATGAGATCTACAACAGTAGAAATTTAGTATCAGTCTGAAACTGATAACTTGCTGGATTGGGAAAATAATCTACAACAGTAGAAATTTAGTATCAGTCTGAAACCCGTTTTGAGCCATCGTTGCTCTTGGAATCTACAACAGTAGAAATTTAGTATCAGTCTGAAACTTTTTTGGTGGTGGTTCGGAAGCCTTATCTACAACAGTAGAAATTTAGTATCAGTCTGAAACGATTGCCGAAGTGGTGTATGAATTGATATCTACAACAGTAGAAATTTAGTATCAGTCTGAAACAAGGAAATCAGAAGTCAGTACAGTTCTATCTACAACAGTAGAAATTTAGTATCAGTCTGAAACGACCACCAGTGTCTTAATCGCCTGTAATCTACAACAGTAGAAATTTAGTATCAGTCTGAAACAAACTTGTGGGAAAGTAGCTCATTAATCTACAACAGTAGAAATTTAGTATCAGTCTGAAACAGACAAACGAGAGTAAAACCCATAGACAATCTACAACAGTAGAAATTTAGTATCAGTCTGAAACAAAGAAATCGGTGAGGAAATAGCTTTATCTACAACAGTAGAAATTTAGTATCAGTCTGAAACAAAAGATGCTGACATAGAACATTACAATCTACAACAGTAGAAATTTAGTATCAGTCTGAAACTTCTGATTCTTGCGATTAAGAAACTTCTGATCTACAACAGTAGAAATTTAGTATCAGTCTGAAACAATATAGTATGATTAAAGTGTAAGAATCTACAACAGTAGAAATTTAGTATCAGTCTGAAACAAAGCATCACCAAAAGCAGACATTCTATCTACAACAGTAGAAATTTAGTATCAGTCTGAAACGAAAATATAGTATGATTAAAGTGTAAGGATCTACAACAGTAGAAATTTAGTATCAGTCTGAAACTAGTTAAAACAAACTAGCCTGGACAAAGATCTACAACAGTAGAAATTTAGTATCAGTCTGAAACCCAGGACCACTGGCATCAGCAATGGAATCTACAACAGTAGAAATTTAGTATCAGTCTGAAACACAAGGACACGAATCTTGATATATTTATCTACAACAGTAGAAATTTAGTATCAGTCTGAAACCTATATAATTGGTAGAAAAAAAACTACATCTACAACAGTAGAAATTTAGTATCAGTCTGAAACCAACAGGCGAGCGCCTTGCCGGATGGAATCTACAACAGTAGAAATTTAGTATCAGTCTGAAACCCCTTCGCGATGTACAACGGTACTGTATCTTGCTGTTTTTCGCATTTGTTGCTTGAAAATTTGGCAAAAAAGCGTGTTTTTCCATAAAAACTTCCAGTAAGGCCCAGGGTTTGCAGTGTTAGCCGACGATGAAGACTTCTTTTTCTTCATTTTTGGCATAGCCGTAACATATCTTCTGACATGTTTCCGACAATTTTAGTATAATGATACTGTCCTCCTCTGTAAAGTGCTTTGCATAATTATTCTGAATTTCTGTCTCAATATTTTTCAGCACGGTTTCGCTGTTTGTGATTTCAAAGACCGAATATTGTAGCCGGAACCCAAACTTGGAAAGAAACTTCGCAAACTTTGTACGCAATTTGTCGTTGCTGATGTCATAGCTGATTAAAAGCATCTGAGCCTCCTTCTTCAAACATTTCAAAAACAGGAAAATCCTCCGCACCTTTGTCTCTCATAAACGCACGGTAATATGACTGCAAATAAATGAATATTTCATTTTTATATTCCATGATTGCTTGTAAAATCAGTCCGACATATTTCTTTGAATTTTTCCATGACAGGATATACTGATTTTGATTTTTCCAAAAATCCTTTTCGCTGACTTGTCCAAGATTCAAGGCTTTCAAAATTGCCGCATCGACTATCGGACGAAACGGTTCTTCCAAATCGCACACGAGCGACTTGCGGTGGAAAAACTGGGTGTGAAGAATTCCGACGTAGACATCAAATCCGTACATCTCAAGAAGTGCATTCACAATGTTAAACAGGATTGTATAACCTATGTCCATGAGTGTATTCGTCATGTCGTTTTTTACGCGTGGCTGCCTGCTTTTCCACTCATAGGAAGCAAACAGCGATTTAAAATAAAGCTTCGCACTGATTCCTTCAATCCCCATGATTTCTTGTCCGCTCAAATCCGGCTTCAAAACATCTTTTTCAAATTGTTCCAGTTTTGCAATCGTTTCTTTTTCCTCTTCTGATTTTTTCCGTTTCTTTTTCAGCAGGGTACATTGATTGTGAATCTTGTTTGAAATGACGTGTGCGGCTATGTCCGTTTTATCGTAAGCATATTGTTTTCTTCGCAAAAGAACATTTCCTTCGGCCTTTGATGGAAGCATCGCCGTTATCCGAAGATTGGGTGTCATAAACACGATGGAAAATCCGAACTTCTTTGAGCGGTCCAAAAGTCCTGTCGTAAGGCAATAATCCCCGCAGATAAAAAGAAGAAAAAGACGGTAGCATGTGGACTGATGTTTTATCTTTCCTTCTTTATCAGTGATAATAAGATTATCGTTTTTGAAACTGATTTTCTCTCCTTCGTCGATGAATGTGAAAACAATCTGTTTGAATTCGAAATCTCGCGTGCTCATCATTTCAAAAACCTCCGCGATAATTTTTAGGTACAAGCGGACGATCGCAAAAATCATTGTATATGCAGTTTCGACATTTTTCCGGTGATTTTGGTTCGTAAGAGCTTACTTCAAAACTCTGCATCGCTTCATTCGTCGCCTTGAACTTTCCAAACATCTCTTCATCATCTTCCGGAAGTTTTACGGGATGAACCTTGTTGTCATCGCTTGAATAAAAACGGATTTGCCGCACGTCATAGCCCATCTCCCTTAGGCACAAGCATTGAGCGTACAGCTGGAACACATATCCGTCGTAAATTGTTTCGATGTGTTTCTTCCGCTCCGTTAGAAGCCCCTTGTCCTCATCGAAGGTATCAATTTTTCCGCACAGATTATATTCATCCGAATAAATGTCCAGCCCCTGCAAAATGTTTTTGTGCGTTGAATATCTTTTTTCATCCACCGCCGCATGAGCCGCCTTTCCGTCCAGCTGGGCTTTCCCATAATACATCCGTTCGTCAAGGCTCCCATACAGCTGATGGTAATAAATCGAAAGAGGACAAAATATAAAATCATTCAGGTAACTGATTTTCAGGTATAGTTCCATAGGCTACCAGTTAACCTTTATTTTGCATAATTTTTCTCTTGTACGAATTCGAACCAATCCGCGTTGGAAATATTCTCAATATAGCCTTTTTCATTCAAATTGAAATTATTCTGCAAGAGATAAAGCCCCTTCAAAGCAATGTGATATGCACCGTTTGCATCAGCATCAACAGGGAGTTTTGAAATCCATTTTCCATCGGCAGTTTTACCCTTTGCTGCTTCAACACGGCTGTCATAAAATGTTCCATCATCTGCCATGACAGGGGAAATCAGATAATCATCTTCCTGTTTTGAAGAATTAGGCACGGAATTTCTCATCTGAAGAATTGCAGTAAATGAGCGATACAATCCATCATAAAAAGCACAGTTTTCTCTTTCCGCCTGAACTTCATGAATCTGGTCGATAAAATTATCTTCTGAATTCCAGTTGATTTCCTGCTTGTCGAACAATTCTTTTAAATTTTCTGTTGGATTTACACGAATAACACATTTTTCTGCCTTGCTGAAAACAAGTCTGTCACCTCTGGAATAAACTTCCCATTTTTTCTTAGAGTCTGCATTATCTCCAAATTCACTGTAATCAAAACTAAATACAAACGAATCAGTCTTCCTGTCATAACGGATTGAATTAAACTTATCGAAGAAGTCTTTTTTCTTTTCGATATTTGTAAGTCCTGCAGTATAAAAGAGATTTGCAAAGCCAGTCTTCGGGTCAATTTTTGAAGTATAAGCTGCCGGAATATAGAAAATCCATCCACACTGCTTACCAACATCACTTACATTTGCAGCTTTATCTGTCAGCTGGTATGCATTCAAGACACCACCAGATTCAGTGTCTTTCTTGTCCTTAAACACGAGATAATTCAGTTTTTCAATGAGCATGTTTTCAAACTTCTGATATACCTGCCGCTCAACTGCAAATCGCCCGCGCTTAAAGCCGAAATTCAAATCTTCCATTACGATAATTGCATTGTTTTCTACCATTAATTTTGCAATTTCATGCACGATGTTTGAAAGATATCCTTCTTTTAATTCTTTGATGTTACTGATTGTCTGCCAATTTTTGCGTGCTTTGTCGCGTTCGTCTTCTTTCTGTACAAGTTTTTCCTGATAATTGACAGAAATAGTTTTATCATTTCGGACCTGCTCCACAAGGTTAAGCGTTTTCTGAAGCTCAATCTCGCCTTTTTGATTGATGAGAGAAAGATAAATCAAATGTCGCTCACCACGATCAAGACCAATAATCTTTACATCAGGATTGTTTTTTAAAACTTGCTGCACTTTTTCATTGAATTTTCTTCCTGTAATTTCAGGGGCTTTGAAATTCATGGTAATCGGACAGTGGAACAAATATGTCTTCTGTGTAAAGTGACGGTCTTTCGTGATGTCAAATTTTGCTTCCTTGCAGACAACTTTACCGCTGTCAAGAAGTTCTTTTGCAGTATCGGAAACTTTGAAGTCTTTTTCCTGTTTGTCAGGATTTTTGAACTTATAGATTTCCTGATAGATTTCTTCTGGAATTGTTTCTCCGTCAGAAGTAGTTCTGTTTACAAGAACCGAGCCTTTTTTATGACAAATAGCTTTTACATTCGGATTTGCATCACGCCAGAAGAGCTCAGCTTCTCCATTCAATTTAAGACAAACATCACGAAGATTTTCTTCACTGAACAAATTTTCCCAATAAAGCGTATGAAGATTCTTTTTGCCTGTTGAGCCGTTTCCACCGTCTTTACCTGTTGAATAGTCTTTATTGTAAATCTGGAAGAGAAAAAGTTTGCCGGAATCTACAAGGGAATTGATTTTTTCAGCAGTTACATTCACAAACCAAATTTTATAAAGTAAAAGATTAATCTCTTTGTAAAACTGATCAACCTGCTTAAATTGGCTGCAATCGCCTAAGGAAGAAAAATCATATATACAGGTACTTTTATAGGAATAAACAAAAGTCATACAAAATGAAATCCAATCCTTTACAGCTTCTGTATAACCTTTTAAATCGCTAGTATTCCTATAATAGTCAATTTGAAACATTTTCTTTCCATCAAAAGTTTTATTATTCAGGTCAAAAATTTTCTTTGAAATTACAAGTGGCTTAATAAAATTATCGTTTTCCAAAATATAATCTTCATTAGAGTTTTTAAAATGTTGTTTAACATCGTTTAACTGTGTCGAACATTTTGGAATCATGGTTGTTACATCCTTAAAATATTTATAGACAAGCTTTTCATAACAATCATTCTTATTTATACATGTTTCACCATTGTTCTCAGGGTCAAACTTTGGCTTATCTTTTGGATTTAGTAATCCTAAATAATACTGTCCACTTCTACGGAGTAAAATACATGTATAATCAGATTCTTTGTTTACATCCCAACCTTTTGCTAATGAAACATTATCAAAATTCAACTTTACTTTCTTTACCTCATTCGGCTTTTTCGTAACAAAGTTTCTCACTTTATTATAAAGCGGAACGATTTCAGAAAGTGTTTGCATTATCTCGTCATACCTTGAATAGAAATCCGTGTCCTTCTGCTCTTCTCCTCGATAATCAACAAGTTTCAGGTGATGATAAAGGTTCTGAGCTTCATCCAGGAAATCTTTTATCGGAGTTGCAGAGTCTTTTTCCTTTATCAAATTTTCTTGCTTTTCAAAATCGATTTTCTCAAAGGCTGATTCAATCTTTTTTAAGATTTCTACAAAATCTTTCTCTCTTGTTTTTTCATCAGCACGAAGTTCTGCAATTCTGAAATAATTTTTTACAGTCTTATCCACTGCAACATCATTTTCTTTTGCCCATCTTTCATAGGCGTTCTGCAAATCCGTAAGAGGACAATCTCTTTTTGCAATTTCCTTACTTAAAGTTTCAACCTGCTTTTCCGTGAGAGTCTTTTTTGCTTTATCTTTTTCAATCAGGAAAAGACCTTCATGCAGAATCGACCAGTTGCCAAAAACTTTTAAAGAGAATTCGGTGACTTCTTTTGCAGGCACATAAATCTGATTCAAATCGTAATCAGCTTTTTCAAAAAGTGTTTTTATCTCAGAGAGAGTTTTATTTAATGACTGTTCTTTAAACTGTTTTACAGACTCATAGACTTCATCGCTTGATTCAAATCCAACAGGAATGAAAGAAGGCCTACTTATGTCGCTTAAAATCTGCTTGTACAATGCGGACATTTTTCGCTTGAGCTTGGATTTATCTTCTGCGGGAAGCTGCTGACGGGCAAGATTTATTTTTTCATTTAAGCCCTGAAGCTTTTGTGCTCCTGCCTCACCTGCTATACCGCCAATTATTGTATTATAAAAATCAATTCCACTCTGGCTTAAAACAGCGTTAAATCCGTCCGCACTAAAAATATCAGCAAGTTTTTTGCCTCTTAAGAACTCAGAAAGAGTCTGTTCTGTCTGCGAAATGATTTCCGGGAAGTTTTTCTGCAAGTATTCAAAAACTTTTACATTTGAATAAAACTTCGGAAAGTTTTCATTAACGATTCTATTGCTGATGGCTGTAGACTGAGCTTCTTCACTGTACATGTTCTGCCTGTTCTGGTGAAAGCCTGAAAAATATGTTGCGAAACCTTTGAACACATCAAGAGCGGCCTGTTTGTCAGATATAGTTCCTGATTCATCAGCCTTAATTACGGTTGGAACGAATTCTGTTAAAAGCTCTTTCTTAAAAAGTTTATCAAATCTTTCATCCTCCTTAAATTTCTTTACGATTTGCTTTCGCATTACTCCTTGAATTGTTTCCAATTCCTTTTTTATTTTCGATTTCTTCTGTTTGTCTTTTTCATTCTGGAATAATTCAAATTTGTCGTATAATTTACCCCACTCAAGTTTTGCTTTAGAAAGGACTTCTTCTATAAATGAGCGGTGGAAATCATCTATCATCTTTTTGACTTCAACATATGCTCGAGAGCGTGTAATATCATTATCCAGCAGATGTTGTTTTTGAATGTTTTCTTCCGTTTTTCCAATTGGAATCAATTTGTTTCTCAATGTTATCGAACGAGAATAACCGTTGGTTTGTCCACAAAATTCATCGATAGTTTTCATATAAATTCCTCCAAAAAAGTATATTATTTCCCATTATACCACCCCACAGTGCCAAATAATGACACCGCGGAAAAAAATTATCCTTCCCCAAAAATAATCTTGCTCATCTTCCGAATCTCATTCCTGTATGTCTCCACGAGTTCCGGGGGATTCAGGACCTGCACCGATGCGCCGAATCTGAGAACCCAGAACAAGACTTCCTGCAGCTGGTTGGACTCAAAGCTCAGGTAAACGGATCCGTCGCGGTATTGGCGGCGCTTTTGGCTTTTGTGCCAGATGCGTTCAAGTATATATGTGTTCACGGATTTGTCGAAGAGAAGCTCAATTTTTTGTGCCGGCTCTGCGTTGTTCCAGATTCCGAAATCAGGGTCTATATGAACCTTTTTTTTGTAGTCGGGGTCGGGCATGAAATCATCCTTAAGCTCTATGTTTTTCATGCGGGCAAGGGAGAAGGTCACAAATTTTTCACGCTTAGGTGAAAATCCCAGGATGTACCAGTCGTCTTTTTGATTGCAAATCTTGTAGGGGTGAAGGGAGTGCTTTTTGTGGCTTGTCGCGCTTATAGAGCGGTAATCGAAGCGTATGATTTTGTGAAGTTTCGTCGCCTTGAAAACCTGATTGAAAATCTCCTCGTCAATTATCGGGAGCGGGTTGGAGATGAACTCAACGTCGTTCATAAAGCTGGACTTCACCTCAATCTGATTCGGCAGCATCTCTGAAATGGTGCTGTATACTTTTTCGATTGTGTCTTTCAGCGGAGTGTTTTTGTAGCGTTCTATGAGGGGCAGGATTCCGGCGACGGCAAAGATCTCGCTTTCGGTGAGCAGCGTGTTTCTTACGAAATAAGTGCTGTCGCTGAAGTAGTAGCCCTTGTGCTCCCTGTCATATTCGATGGGCGCGTTGTAGTAGATTTTAAGCTGGTCGATGTCGCGGAGAATTGTACGGCGTGAAACCTCAAGTTTCCTTTGCAGTTGTTCCACACTCGGATAGCTCATGCTCTGAATTGCCTGCTCAATTTTATGCAGTCTGAGCGGCTTTGTGTGGTTTTCCCTTGGCTTTTTCGCTTGTGATTTTTTCTGTTTCTTTTCCATGCTTGCAGTATATCACATTTTGTCGCAGGGTGTCATCGCGTGGCACTTGTGATTCTGCAAAAAAAAATGCCACCCCGGAAAACCGAAGTGGCGTTGTTTTTGTTTGGACTGAATCCTACAGCGTGAATGCTTCCATCGCCTCCTGGATGTTGTTCAGGCTCCTCATGTTCTGTTCGGAAGATGCGTTCACTTCCTTGATTGAGTCCATGATTTGTGACGTGCCTCCGTTGATTTCCTTGACGGAATCCGTGATGCGCTGCGTGGTCTGGGAGAGGGATGTCATTTCGGATGCGACCTGCTTGCTTCCAGAGAGCATTTCCTGTGCCGCGTTTTTAACCTCGACGGTTGCCTCGTCAATGTTCTTCACTGCCTCAAGAACCTGCGTGCTTCCGGTCTCCTGCTCCCTCATCGCGTTCATCACCACGTCTCCCTGGTTCTTTACCGTCTGGGTCAGCTCAAGAATCTGGTTGAACTGATCGCGCACGAGCTTGGTGCTGCTGGACACATCCTTAATCACTCCGTTGAGCCCCTGAAGACTCTTTGCAATTCTCTTTCCCTGCGAGTTGCTCTGTTCTGCAAGCTTTCTGATTTCATCCGCGACGACGGCGAATCCCTTTCCGGCTTCCCCTGCATGTGCCGCCTCAATGGCAGCGTTCATGGCAAGGAGGTTTGTCTGGGACGCGATGTTCTGTATGACGGCGGACGCTTCCAAAAGACCTGACGAATCCTGCAGGACCTTGTCCGACATTTTCACGGAATCCGCAACTCTGCTTGATCCTATGTTGGATGCGGACTCCAGCGACCTGAGAGAGTTCTCGTTCTTCTCAAGAATCTTCGCCACGCTCTGAATGTTCGCGACCATCTGCCTTACCGCAGCCGAGCTTTCCTCAACACCGGCGGACTGATTCTCAATGCTCTTGTTCAGTGCGCTGATGTTCTCAAGAATCTCCATCGTCGCTGACTGAGCTTCCTCAACTCCCGATGCCTGAGAGAGAATCTCGGACTCAATGCTGTTCAGGTTCGAGATAATCTGTGAGACCGACGCGGCCGTTTCCGTCATGTTCGCCTGAAGTTTTTTCGCAACGACGCTTCCGTCATTTACGTTTTCTCTCACGTGGCCCAGAAGCTTTTTCGTGGACGCGTTGGAGCTGTTCAAATCATTTATGAGAAGGCCGAACTCATCGCGGCTGATGACCTCCAGATCTTTTGCCGTATAGTCTCCCTTTGCCGTGTTGTGGCTGTAGTCGGCGACTTTGGTGAGTCGGTTCATGAATCCGCGCATGAGCATGAAGATGTCCAGAATGTTGAGAGTCATTCCGATGATGGCAATCCCGAGCACCTTGTTTAGGAAAATGGACATGACTGTGTTTCCGTTTCTTCCCACGCTGTCACCGAATGCGAGGACCGGGGACATAAGGCTCAGGACGAGGCTGATGCAGGTCAGGACGGCTACGAGCGTGTTGCGCATGACAAGACCGAAGCTCATGTTCTCCTTTTTGAACGGGATGAAAGAGATCCACGCCTCGGTCTGTTCAATCCACAGAACATAGAATGTGATTCCGAAAAGCAGTGTGGAGCTGAAATTGAGCATGACAAAGGGGATGGTCGGGACATAGATGCCCTTACTTTTTGCGGAGAAACTGATCAGCAATGCGACTGCGACTCCGTGAAGGATTGCGAGTCCCACGTTCAGGTTCTCAAGGTTTCCGACCGTCTTGTTGCATCTTTGGGCGGATTCCTCACTTCCGTCGTAGGACGAGAGTCTTCCGTAGCTGATTTTCATGGACAAAGCTATTACCACCGCAAGTGCCGCAAGATAGATGAGGGGCAGGGGAGAAAAAAGGGAGCGCAGAAGCAGGACGGCCGCCTGTGGTACCGGATACAGCCCCCCTCCAATCATCTGGAGTAATACGGACGCAATGCATGCGTAAATTGTACCTGATAAAAAAATGAGAACGTCAAGGACATAGAGTTTTGTCGGAACGGAGCGTTTTGATTCAGTGTTTGCCATACCATAACCTACAAATGTGTGTTTTAGCTGCCTTTAAAATCCTTTTCGGACAAGGCATTATTCTCTCTCCACTCTATACTTTTTTACAGTGTTTCATTCGGAACCCGGGGGTATCCTGAGAAACGACAAACTCAACTATTGAATTATCGGTATTTTTCTTGGACTATATTAATTGCTTGCGTTTTTTAAGATTTTTAACTTCACTGAGATAGATACTATCACTGTTGCCCAAGATAATCAAGAGGGGGTGGAAAAAAAGAGCCGGCCCCATGAGCGGAATGCCCTTGAGACCGGCCGTTGTTATTTAGGTATCAGACTTGCCGATGGATTATACCAATCCCTGAGCAAGTCGCAAGCTTCGCTTGCTTAACGAGTTTTAACTTTGCCGCATCGCGTCAATTTTTGCTACGCAAAAAACGTTAAAACTCGCTTTTTTGTTTGAAAGTAATTATACCAATCCCTGTGCGACCATTGCGGTTGCGACCTTTACGAATCCCGCGATGTTGGCACCGGCAACGTAGTCACCCTCTGTGGCGTACTTCTTTGCGTTGTCCCATGCGTTGTCGTGAATGTTGGTCATGATGCGCTTCAGGTAGCTGTCAACTTCCTCGAAAGTCCAAGAGAGGCGCTCTGAGTTCTGGCTCATCTCAAGTCCAGAGACTGCTACACCACCGGCGTTTGAAGCCTTTCCAGGTGCGAATGAAACACCATTCTGCTGCAGGTACTTGATTGCCTCTGCGCGTGTAGGCATGTTGGCTCCCTCGGCAACCAGCTTGATTCCGTTTGCCACGAGCTTCTTTGCG
>JAEEYO010000031.1 GCA_016288205.1 Treponema sp.
CCCCCCCCGCTATACACGCGTTGAGTTAAAATCTCGAAAAATCCAGGAAAAACTGAAGTGCACGTTCTTTTTGATTGAGGGCGACAGTCTCATGCGCTATGGAATTGAAGGTTGGCTGCGCGAAAATTCCTCCAGCCGGTGCCTTGGTTCCTCTGGAAATGTCCTGGATTTTTTTGATTTCATGGAGGAAGCGAAAAACAGCGGAGAAAAAGACTCGTTTCCCGAAATCCTTGTCACCGATGTGAATCTGGAAGGTGACTGCTACTCCGGAATCAGCCTTATCCGGCACTGCCACAAACTTTATCCCGAAATAAAAATCATAGTCTACAGCGAAAACACGTCCCCCTGTTTTTTGAACGCCACAATCGAAGCGGGGGCAATGGGGTATGTTGCAAAGCAGAGTGACGGTCGTGAGCTTAAAAATGCCATCGACTCCGTTCTGAGGGGAATGCTTTACGTGGATTCCCTGCTTGCGAAAAAACTTGTCAGCTTTGAGCATTTCATTTCCCGCTTTACAAAACGTGAGGCCGAGATTCTGTGCCTTATCATGCAGAAATACAGCAACAGTGAGATTACGGAAAAACTCTGCCTTACCAAGCGCACGGTGGAAAACAATATCAGCAGAATCTACGTCAAGACCGGCCTTTCCACACGCGAGGAACTTGTGCGATACGGTACGCAGACTTATTGACTGGTACAACTTAAAAAAAAGTCCGCAGTAGAATTGTGTAAAAATATTTTCCAGCTAAATCTCGAAAAAAAATGACATTTAGCCGGAAAATAATTGTATAAGTGGCCGCCCCTCCCTCCACACGAATCAAATCACCAAAAAAATTCAAAAAAGTGCGTAAAACTCACTAAAAACCGTGCGTTCACACTCACACGGGATTTGTTTTATGTGATAGCCTTTTATCACGTGATTTTTGGACAGGAATTGCGTGTAAGACAGTCCGTAGAAGGGGAGTTTCATGGCAAAGAGTAAAAAAGAACCAGAAGATTTTATTCTCAGATGCAGGTTCAACTACAACGAGGACGCAAAACAAAAGGATGACTTTCACATTGACTGCGAGAGTGCATATCTTCACAGCTCCTATTATAAGAAGATTTTCGATGGAACGCTGAAGGACACCAACCGGAGGAAACGCTTCGTAAAGATAACGAATGTGGAAAGCGGAAAAAGCATCTGGCGTACTCTCAGGGGAGTTCCGACCGGCGCGCTCTCACAGGGCATACTCTATGTGAACAGCGACGGCAGATCCATTCTTGAGGGCTCTTCCTCGGAGACCACAAAACTTACCATAAAAAAGTCCTGCTGGCTTCCTTACTACTGGAACACGGACAACACCGCCGCAAGGGTTTCGTTCAAGATGGGGTTTGTCTCGTTGGTCATAAGCATCGTGGCTTTTATATGCGGATTTATTCCACACTGAACGATGCCATAAAAATGGATTCTTGCCCTTTTGGGCTGGAAATAAATTCATAAGGAGTTTTCAAAATGAAAGCGACAAAAATTATTGCGGTGCTTGCCGTCGCTCTGGTGGCAGGCACAATGGGACTTACGTCTTGCAGCAAGGGAAATGGGGGCAGCGGAAAGGCCTCCAAGGTAAAGGGCGAACTTCTTCCCGAAGGGAATTTCAGCGTGCAGCTTACAAAAGACGAAAGCGGAGTAGCCATTACGGGCTACGACATGAAGGACTGGAAAAAGGATGATAAAGGAAAATATGTCAAAAAGGATGTAACAATTCCTTCTACCATACAGGGGCTCCCCGTAAAGGAAATCCTTGGGGTTGGCGACCTAAAAGAAGCAATAAGCGGCATTGTCATCCCGGAGGGTGTTGAAATTATACATCACTCTGCATTTTACCGATCTAAATTAGCATCCGTAAGTCTTCCTTCAACACTCAAAATAATCGGGTCAGGCGCTTTTTTTGCTTCTACTGACCTTACCTCCTGCAGTCTGCTGCCAGAGGGGCTTGAGTATATAGGTGAAAGTGCATTTCAATCCACCAAACTCACATCCGTTACACTTCCAAAGAGCCTCAGAATTTTGGGAAAAATGGCATTCGTCTGCTGCGACGAGCTTGTGGAAATAAATATTCCGGAAGGACTCGAGGTTATTTCGACATATGGTGAAGATTATGATGATAATAGGCTTTCGTTTACGCATATTTTTTCCGGCGATAAAATTGACAAGTCACTTGCCTTGCAGAAGCTTTTAAAAGAAACAAAGGCAAAGCAGTATGATTTCAAGGAAGAATTATGGAAAACCTCAAGGGAAGCCTTGTATGCTCAGTATGTATACGAAGTTGATGTGTATGATGCTGTTAAATAAAGAAAACAGTTGACATACACATCTATCCGCAGAGTGTCGTCATACCTCCTGTTCGCGCTCTGCGGGTGTGGCTTGTGGTCTGCCAAGCAAAGATGCCTCCGGGGGCTATGGTTTTCCGGGGGTATTTTTTTTAATAAAATATGGTGTAATAAAGTTAGATAGGAGGTACGGAATGCTTGCAACGGCAAAAGGCTATTATAACGGTTCTCAAATTGTATTAAATTCTCCGGTTCAGTTTCAAAGGGGGCAGGAAGTAATTATTACATATACCATAACTGAATCTACTCAAAACAAGAAAAGTCAGGACGCTCTCGTAGATTCTCTTGTCGGCGCAATTCCAAAAAGCGGCAAAACCCTTGAAGAATATCGTTCAGAAAGGTTAAGAAAATATGCAAGTGCTGATTGACACTAATGTTGTTCTGGATATCCAAAATGCTGTCGCAGAGTCACACGATTATGATGCCGTCATTACGAGAAACAAAAACGATTATAAGAAGTCAAATTTGAAAGTGTTCTCTCCAAATGAACTTTTAGAGATACCCTAATTATATCAATATGCGCCATTAACGTCCATTATTTTTACACTATTTTTACACTATTTTTCCTTGCATTTTTCAAAATCAGGGAGATCCCCGGGAACCACTCAAAATGATTACTGGAATCTCCCCGCCAAATCTGATTCGAATTGCAGAAAATCAGAGCTTACTTAGATATTGTAGTTGATTGTCCTCTCGTCAATCACGCGCTTTGACTTGTGCTCGCTTCTTGTTCCCAATCCTCCGTCGGGATGAACCACCACGGATGCAGGCTTTACACCGATCCTTGCCTTCAACGCCGCGCTCACTCTCTCGGCAAGCTTGTCGTCAGCCTCGTCACTTCCCGCGCTCTTCTCAACCTCAACGGAATACTTGCAAGTGAAGTCCTTTTCAAAAATCCTGACCAAATATTCTCCGCTGATTCCTGAAAGCTCGTGGATTACGGCCTCAATGTCGCTCGGGAAAACGTTGACCGCGCTTACGATGAACATATCGTCAAGGCGTCCCTGAATGTGGATGCGACCGTGTGTGCGACCGCATTTGCAGGGTGTGTAGTCAATGCGACCGATGTCACCAGTGCGGAAACGGATGAGCGGACGTGCGTGCTTTCTGAGTGTAGTGAACACAAGCTCTCCGGTCTCTCCCGGCGGCAAAATCTCTCCCGTGTGGATGTCGCGTGTCTCAACCAGAATGTGGTTCTCCGCGATGTGAAGTCCGTCCTTAGCCTCGCACATTGCCGCACATGCACCGAAGATGTCGGAAAGTCCGTAGAAGTCATAAAGCTCGGCTCCCCACAAATCCTCAATGGCCTTTCTCGTTGAAGCGATTGATCCGCCGCCCTCACCCGCGACAATGATTTTCTTGATGTTGAAATCCTTCTTCGGATCGTAACCCGCCTTGATTGCCTTCTCACCCAGCTGCCATGCGTAGCTCGGACTTGTCCAGATGATTGTGGGCTTGTATGTCTTCAAGATGAAAAGCAGACGCTCGCTCGGAAGTGTGCCTCCCCAGATACAAAGGGCACCGAGGTTCTGCGCTCCGATTACGTCAGGTCCACCGACATAAAGTGAGAAGTTCAACGCGTGAACATAGCGGTCATTTTTTCTCATTCCAATCTGATAGAACCAGCGGCTCTCAGTGTCCTGGAATTCCTCGAAGTCCTTCTGCGTGAAAGGAGACATGGTGGGAACTCCCGTTGAGCCTGATGATGTGGAGACGAAAATCACGTCCTCCTCAGGAACTGCGGCAAGCTCTCCCAAGAATGATCCGACTCCCTGAGTGTCCCTCTGCGTCTTCTTGTTGATGAACGGGAACTTCTGGATGTCCTTCAAGGTCTTGATGTCCTCGGGTTTTACTCCCGCCTCGTCAAAACTTCTCTTGTAGTAAGGAGCGTTCTCGTAAGCGAACTTCACAATCTCCTTCAAATCCTCAAGCTGCTTCGCCTCAAGCTGTTCCCTAGGCAAAGTCTCAAGTTCCTTGTTCCAATATTTTCCGTCCGGTGCTGATTTTCCCCAATCTGCCATTTTATTTACCTCGCTTTCATTTTATTTGTGGGCTGCCGTTTTTTTGTGTCGTGGCATTTCCTACTTGATTGGTATGTTATCAGATTTAAAAACTTTTGCCTAATACAAGTTTTTTATCATGTGCTATAGCTTTTTCTTATTAGATTTAAGCTAATCCCACTCGCGCAGAATACGCTCCCATTTTTTGTCGCGTCCCTCCACAATCAGCTCAATGTCGCTTTCCGTCAGATGCCTGAACCGAGCCTGTCTTTTTATGTAGGATGCCACGTCGGAGAATTCCTTCGGTCTGTGTGTCAGCCGGTATTTTCCGTTCTCATATTCGGCAAGATAGAGAAGTCCCGTGTCCACCATCTCCTTCGCAAACTCCACGGTCTCATCGGTCTTGATCCCCCATCCGGTCGGGCAAGGAGCTATCACATGGATGAATTTTGTTCCGACGATGTTCTTCGCCTTCTCCACCTTGTTGATAAAATCCTGGATGTAACCGACACTCGCAGTGGCCGCATAGGGAATGTCGTGTGCCGCGATTATCTCGAACAGATTTTTTTTCTGCCTGAGATTTCCCCGCACATTTTTTCCGGCAGGTGTCGTCGTCGTCCTTGCGCCAAAAGGAGTGAGTGAGCTCTTCTGGATTCCTGTGTTCATGTAGGCCTCATTGTCGTAGCAGATGTAAAGCACGTTGTCGTTCCTGTCAATCGCACCGCTCAAAGCCTGCAATCCAATGTCGGCAGTTCCTCCGTCTCCCGCGAATCCCACGACCTGAGCATCCGTAATTCCGCGTGCCTTTAGTCCGGCAAGAACTCCGGTCATCATGCTCGCAGTCCCTGCGAAAGTTGAGATAATCGCGTTGTTGGAAAAACACAGCTGCGGAAAATTGAATCCCACCGCGCTCATGCATCCCGCAGGAAGAACCGCGACGGCTTTCTCACCCAGCACCTTCAATGCAATTCGGACCGCAAGACTTCCACCGCAACCAGCGCACGCCTTGTGTCCGTAAAAAAATTCTTCCTCATTCAAAGTCCTTGCGTTAAGCATCCTGCGCCTCCTGTGGAATTCCGAAAAAGTGTACGTCGGATTTTTTCTCTCCCCTGCTCAAATCCTCAAGGGCAGAAAATATCTCACGGATTTCGTCCGCGCTGATGTCCTTTCCTCCCAAGCCCCCGATGTAATTCACGCAAGGAAGCCCCAGGCCGGATTTTTTCAGCACGGAATTCACGTTGGTAAAAACGGTTCCCTCCGCACCGAAAGAGATGTCCTTCTCAAGCACCGCAACGGCTTTCACATTCCTCAGCGCCTCAACAATTTCCTCGTCGGGGAAAGGACGCATATAACGGATTCTGAGAAGCCCAGTCTTTTTTCCGAGCGACCGAAGCTCATCCGTGATCTGCTCCACAAGGCCCGCAATGCTTCCCAAGGTCACAAGCACAAAATCCGCGTCGTCGCATTTGTATTTTTCAACAAGCCCGGTGTAACGCCTTCCGAAGATTTTTTCAAAGCGATCCTCCGCTTCCCTCACGACACTCCGCACATTGAGCATCGCCCTGTGTTCCTTGAATTTAAAAAATGTATTCGTGTCAGGACCGGCGGAAAAAGCCATGTTCGTCGGATGATCAAAATCGAAACGGTTGTCGGTCTCGAAATGCGGAAGAAACTCATCGGCGAGTTCTTGGTCTGGAACCTCAACAAGCTCGTAGGTATGCGTCAGAACAAATCCGTCAAGATTTACCATGAAAGGAGTCTGCACCGACTTATGCTCGGCCACATAATAAGAGAGAAGGGCCATGTCCAGAGCCTCCTGTCCGTCCTTCGCGTAGGACTGAATCCACCCGCTGTCCAAAAGCGCAAGAGAATCCCTCTGGTCTCCGTAAATGTTCCACGGCAAAGCTGTCGCCCTGTTTGCGTTCATCATCACGATCGGAAATCTTCCGCCGCTTGCATAGACCATGCACTCAGCCATGTAAAGAAGTCCCTGTGAACTTGTCGCCGTAAATGCACGACTTCCAGCCGCACTCACACCGATTGCGCATGACAAAGCTGAGTGCTCAGACTCCACGTGGATAAAATCGCTTTTCAACGAGCCGTCTTCAACAAAATCAGAAAGCTTTTCAACCACCACAGTCTGCGGCGTAATGGGATATGCTGAAATTACATCGGGACGCGCAAGACGGATTCCATAAGCGAATGCCTCGTCGCCTGAAAGAAAGCGTTTCTCAGAAAGATTTTTTGTCTCAGCCATCAGCGTTCATCCTCCATTTTGATTGCGCCGAGCTTGCAGATTTTCGCACAGATTCCGCATCCCTTGCAAAAGTCGTAGTCAATACTAACGCATGCATTTTCCTTGTCGGCTCTGATTGTTCCGTCCGGGCAGTAGAGATAGCATTGAAGGCAGTTCTTGCATTTAGACGCATCCACCACGGGACGCACGTTTCTCCATCCAGCGTTTTTCGTCACAAGATATCCGGCCTCAAAAACAGTCGCCTCGGGAATCTTCTCAAAACTCGCCGGGACTTCATCTCGCAAAAATGGTCTCATAAATTTCCTCCAAAGATTTCATCCACAAGAGGAAGATTTTTTTCCGCGACTCTCGCACCCATGTAAAGTTTGATGGCCTGCTTCAAATCATCCTGCGAAACAAGATTCTCATTTTTTGAGAGAAGCGAGAGCATGGCCGTGTTGGAAAGAGGCACACCGAGGATTCTGCGCGCAATCTCATTTCCGTTAAATGCGACGATTGATTTTTCATACTCCGGTGAAAGCTCTGCCGCCTGCCTGATTGAGTTCACGTAGATTTTCCCGCCGTCCTTGATCTCGTCAAAAGCGGAGGGAGAAAAAAGCGTGTCGTCAAGGAAGATTACGTAATCCGCCTTTTTGATTTGCGTCCTGTCGCCGATGGGCTTTGAGTCAAGTTTCGTAAAGGCAAGGATCGGAGCACCACGACGCTCAGGACCGAACGAAGGAAATGCGAGCGCAAAATTCTCACGCAAAGAATATGCCGCACCCAGAACCTTCGCCGCAGTAAAGGCTCCCTGTCCTCCCCGACCGTGCCATAAAACTTCTGTCATTCATTTCTCCTGTCTCAGATTCAATTGGCGCAGCAGTCCGCAACTTCGGTCTTACAGCAGTCAGCGTCTCCGTCCTTGCAGCAGTCCTTCTGTCCCCTTGATTTACATGAAACAAGAACGGCAGAAACAAGCATCAGCGCCGCAACGATTGAAATAAATTTTCTCATAAGATTCTCCTCTAAGTTTTATTTTATACAGAATTATTCATTCTTTTGCCAATACAAGTTTTTTATCGCATCCGATAGATTTTTTATATTAGCCCACATAAAAAATCAGCATTGGACGATGCAAAAGCTACTCGTACAATTTTTTTGAGAAATATCGGTCGCCCCGGTCCGGGAATACGGTCACGATGTTTATCCTTTTTCCTTCCGCAAGTCGCTTCTGGATTTCTCCGTTCGCCTCAAGCTCAAGGGCAAGTTTTTTACTGGCCGCAAAAGCCGCACCGCTGGAGCTTCCTGCGAAGATTCCCTCATGCCGGCACAGCTCACGTGAAGAAACAAATGCCTCCGCGTCCGTCACTTTGATTACCTTGTCCACAAGCTTCATGTCCATCGTGTCGGGAACAAAATCATTTCCGATTCCCTCGATGTTGTAGTCGCCATGCTCACCGCCTCCCATGGTCGATCCGATGGGATCAGCAAGCACACCGCGAATCTCTGGATTTTTTTCCTTGAGGTACCGCGCGATTCCTGAGTAGGTTCCGCCGCTTCCTGCTCCTCCGACAAAATAATCTATGTGGCCGTCCAAATCAGAGTAGATTTCAGGTCCCGTGGTTTTGTAATGCGCCAAGGGATTCGCTGGATTTCTGAACTGCTCAAGGGAAACCGCACCCGGAATGGAGTCACGGATCTCAGTCGCTTTTTTCTCTGCGCCAAGCATTCCGTCCTCACGAGGCGTGTTCACAATCTCCGCACCAAGGGCTTTCATCAGGGTCTGCTTTTCCTGGCTGAACTTTGTGGGCACGACGAAAATCACCTTGTACTTTTTCTTCAACGCTGCGAACGCAATTCCAAGTCCCGTGTTTCCGGCTGTTCCCTCGACTATGGTTCCACCTGCTTTCAGGACTCCCCTGCGCTCGGCATCCTCAATCATCTCGCGGCCAATTCGGTCCTTCACGCTTCCCGCCGGATTCCAAAGCTCAAGTTTCGCAAAAAGATTTATTCCCTCTGGCAGCCCCATGTTTCCAAGTCGTACAAGCGGAGTGCCGCCAATCAGTTCCTGCATCGAATCAAAATATCTCATTTTTTTCCAGCCTCCTCAATGGCATTGTTCAAGTCAAAAATCAAATCGTCCGCACCCTCAATTCCGACAGAAAGGCGGATCAAGCCGTCGGTAATTCCGACCTTCTCACGGATCTCACGCGGAATGCTCGCATGGGTCATACTCGCAGGATGGCACGCAAGACTCTCCACGCCGCCAAGACTTTCCGCAAGAGAAATCAGTTTCAGAGAAGAGAAAAATTTCTTGAAGTCATAGTTTTCCTTGAGCTCAAAACTGATCATCGCACCGCCGTTCTTCGCCTGACGCGTGTTGATTTCATATCCCTGAGCGCTCTCAAGTCCGGGATAGTAAACACGCTTCACCGCAGGATTTTTCTCAAGCCACCTCGCAATCTTCAAAGCGTTCTCTGTGTGACGGTCAAGACGCACGCCCAGAGTCTTAATGCCGCGGATCAAAAGGAATGAGTCAAAGGGACCGAGCACTCCGCCCACCGCATTCTGAATGAAGGCAAGTCTCTCCGCAAGAGCCGCATCCTTTACGACCGCAAGCCCCGCAACCACGTCGCTGTGACCTCCAAGATATTTCGTCGCGCTGTGCACCACAATGTCGATTCCTTTTTCAATGGGACGCTGGAGATAGGGTGTCATAAATGTGTTGTCCACGATGGAAAGGATTCCATGCTTTTTCGCAAGTTTCGCAACGCCCTCCAAATCCGTGATTGTAAGAAGCGGGTTCGCCGGAGTCTCAACCAAAATCGCCTTTACGTCGCCGCTGATTTTCTGCTCCAGTGTCTCAAGATTGCTCGTGTCCTCGATGGAATAGTTTATGCCGAAGTTCTTGAAGATTTTGTCAAGCACACGGAAAGTTCCTCCATACACATTGCTTGAGATGATGATTCTGTCACCGCTCTTGAACAAAGTGAGGACCGTGCTCAAAGCCGCCATTCCAGAGGCAAAGGCAAATCCGTGGGTTCCTCCCTCAAGCTCGGCAATCAGTTTTTCCAGGGCTGCCCTAGTCGGATTTCCCGTCCTTGAGTATTCCCATCCCTTGTTCTGCCCGATTCCCTGCTGCGCGTAAGTCGATGTCTGATAAATCGGCACGTTCACCGCACCAGTAAATTCATCACCGTCAATTCCGCCGTGAATCAAAGCTGATTCAATCGTTTTGTAAATCTTGTCGCTCATCTTCTGCCTCCTGCCACAGACCTGATGTGTCCGATTTTTCTAAATATATTTTGCCTTTTAGTTGCCGTAACAAAATGCACGTTCTCAAACGCCGAGAGATTGTCGCTCCGTCCGAGAAAATATTTTTTCTGAATCTCCTTCGGTCCCTCGTGCCTTTCAATCCTGAGAGAATGTGTCCCGAGAGCGCGCCGTATCTGCCAGATTGAAAATCCCTTCACCATTGGCTCGCCGAGTTTTTCAGTAATCGCCGCAAGATCCCTCACACGCGGAGCAGCACTCACAGCCTTCGTGGTCTTGTCGGGAAAATCAAAAATAATCCTGCTCTCATCGCTCGTAAGGTCGGAAATAATTTTCAGCGTCTCCTCAAAAACCGGAAGCTCCAGATAATATGACACGCCCAGAATTGCGGTGAAAGTCGGAAGTCCGGGATTGAATCCGTTCTCCAGAAGCTTCTCCCTCAGGCTGTCCTTCGTAAAATCCACAGGAACGAAAGTCAGGTTTTTCGGGAGCATCCACTCAAGCTCATTGATTCTTTCCTTCTTATATTTCTGCGTGTCGGGATGGTCAATCTCAAACACGTGGATGTTCTCGTTCGTATTTCGGAAAGCGAATGAGTCCATGCCCGCACCGCAAATCACGTACTGGATTTTTTTGCCGCTGCCGCTGTACTTCGACGCAAAATCCGCAAGCTCCTTCTCCGCGAAACTGATTCTTGAGAGCGGGATCGGAAGGATGTAATTGTAAAGGGCATCCATTATGTTCTCATGACAGAACCATTTTTTCTGGCTGTATTTGCTTCCGTCAAATCCGTTCTCAATCAGCTGACCCATTTCCTCGTACTGATTTTTTCCCATCAGGTCAAATGCCAGATAGTCGTCGAAGATTTTTTTCTCGCCGAAGTTCGAATGAAACGCCCTCGCAAATGAGCAGAGTTTAGCGGTTATGCTCTCCTGTTTTTCAACCATGATTTACCCCTGTTAAAAAATAAAAAAATCCGCCGATTTACCAAACCAGCGGATTCAAACTCAAACCAATTTCCAAAAAACTGATTATATATGACAAGTCCGCCTGTGTCCGCAACAACACATGCAGCAACAAGAGAAAACATTCTGTGACTCAAATGCGAAACTCATACGAACTCCTTTTTCCTAGTCTTTTGATAGGTTTAATATATAGCTTAATCCATACTTTGTCAATAGGTTTTATAAGATTTTATATTTTTTTTCGATAGGAGGGATCATTCAGGATACATCAGGGAGGCATCTCCTAAATCAGCCCCAAAAGGCAGCCTCACCTGTCACGCGCTCACCCCATCTGCTCGCCCAGGATTCCACGAAGCACGCGGTATAAGGAACGCCCTTTTCAATCCTGAGTTTTTCAAAATACGGAAGCCCCGCCCAGATGGCAGAGACGATCCCGATCAGAAAAAGATAGAGAGGCCCCAGCACGAGCGACTGGATGCAATGACCGTACTCATGCACGCGTGTTTTCTGAGAGTCCGAAAAAGATTCATCCGGGGTAAAAATAAAAAGACCGAGGCTCAATCCGGCGGAGGAATTCCATCTCGTGTCGATGCAGCCACGGTAAAAGCTGTGCGGCTTACGGATAAAAATCAAAAAGATAACCAGGCCAAGAAAAGTCTGAGCGAGACCAAAGCTGCACTGAATCAAAATGAAGAGAGATTTTTTGAAAGGATTAAACTTCACGCCCACTCCGCTTCCGTTCTATTTTATGACGCGATTTTTTTCCTCGCTCACGAAAACTCTGTCCGCAAGGTAGGTCATGTTGAAATGCTTTCCGTCTTTGCGCTCATATCCGTCCTTGACTCTTTCCGCCGCAAGAAAAACTTTCCCGCCCAAAAGCCCGTCAGTCTCTATGCGGTCGTCGGTGCCGGCAAGGACTCTGCCCACGGTCTCAATCGCCTCGTCAATGATCGTCGGATCAAGAATCTCATGGCCGCCGTACATCTTGTCGAACTCAGCCTGATGCTCCTTGAGGTGAAGGAGACTTTTCATGTATGAGAAAATGGGAAGCGAATTCTGAAATTCCAAAAGCGTGTTTCCGTTGCATGCGTCCCCGGAAAATGCGATGCGTGATTTATGGTCAATCAGGATGACCGAGCCGAGCGTATGACCTCCGACCTCGACCACCTCAATCTTCCTGTCGCCCAGGTCAAAGATGTCGCCGTCGTAGATTGGGTAGATGGGCATCAGATTCCAGTCAAGAAAATTTCCATCCATCACGAGCTTTTCCTTGTACTGCTCAAGGGCCGTGTCCTTCGCCATCTGGAAAACCATTTCCTTTTTTATCTGGAGGTTCGTGTAGAAAAACTCGATGTCCTTGTGATGGAGGTAGCAATGGTCGAAAAAGAAATTCCCGCCGATGTGATCGGAGTGAGCGTGTGTGTTCACGAGCTTGACAGGCTTAGATGTCAGGGTTCCGCAGAAAGTCTTGAGGTTTCCCATTCCAAGGATTGAGTCAATCAGCAGAGCGTAATCCCTGCCCTCCACCAGATAGCAGAACGCATAGGATTTTTCCGCGAAAGCGTTTTCAATCATCCATGTCTTTTCGCCCGAGCCGTCACTCCAAATCTCCGTCGCCTTGTACCAGGGAAATTTTTCTTCCATTGCCATTCCTTATTTAAAACTCAGCCCTAGAAATTTTCCGCGCTGATTTCAAAGTAGCTCTTCGGATGATTGCACACCGGACAGACCTCAGGAGCCTTGGTTCCAACGACGATGTGACCACAGTTGCGGCACTCCCAGATTTTCACGCTGCTCTTCTCAAACACTTCGTTCATCTCGATGTTCTTCAAAAGCGCGCGGTATCTTTCCTCATGGTGCTTTTCAATGGCGGCGACTCCACGGAACTTTGCGGCAAGCTCAGGGAATCCTTCCTTCTCGGCTGTCTTCGCAAAATCCTCATACATGTCAGTCCACTCATAATTCTCACCGTCAGCGGCAGCGGCGAGGTTCGCCTTTGTGTCACCGATTCCAGAGAGCTCCTTGAACCACATCTTCGCGTGCTCTTTCTCGTTGTCGGCGGTCTTCAGGAAAAGGGATGAAATCTGCTCGAACCCCTCTTTCTTCGCGACGGATGCAAAGTAAGTGTACTTGTTCCTTGCCTGGCTCTCACCTGCGAATGCCGCCTGAAGATTTTTCTCTGTCTGTGTTCCTTCGTATTTGTTACTCATTGTATTCTCCTTTGAATTTGCTTTTGCATTAGATTCAGTTTTGATTTTGTTTTCCGCAATCCCGGCAGACGGGGTCTCCTCGTAAATCGGCTCGAAATCCTCCGCGGGATGACCGCACATCGGGCAGGTGTAATCGGCAGGAAGCTCGCTCTGCATGTATTCGTATCTGCAGATTTTGCACCGCCATCCGATTATTTTTCTCGAGGTCTCTATCTTCACCTTCGGCTTCACGTTGTTCTGGTAGTCGGCGTAGGTGATGGGAGCGTTCGCACTTGTCACAAAGGCATCCACGAGCTCGGCGACAAAAAGCGTGTGAGTTCCCAAATCAGTTTTTGAAATCACCTTGCAGCTCAGGACCGAACATGTGTTGGAGAGAATGTAGGGACATCCGTTTGCGTCGGTCTTATATTCGTAGCCAGCGAATTTGTCCGCGTTTCTTCCGCTCTGATATCCGAAGTTTTTGAAAAGCTCGAAGCGCGCGGTTTTGTCCAGAACCGAGAGACAGAAAAATCCCGACTCCTTAATCAGCTCGCAAGTATAGTTCTGATTCAAAAGCGAGATTGAAAGGCGGGTGGGATCGGAGGCGACCTGCATGCAAGTGTTTGTGATGCACGCATTGATTTTTTCGCCGCACCTTGTCCCGATTACGAAGAGACCGTAGGATATATTATAAAGTGCCTTATTGTCCATAAAACGTCCGATTATTTGTCCGCCCAGAGTCCGTGAAGGTTGCAGTATGCGTATGCCCTCACGACATCATCCCCGTCCGTCAGAGCGAACACAGCTTTCGGCGCGTCTCCCGGCTTGAGCGATTTGATAAGACTCAGGCTCTTTGTCTCCAGCGCAATCCATTCGATGAAATGTTTTTCCTCCATCGGGTGAGTCACCGAGCCAACCGAGACCTCAACAAGATTTCCATTTTTCTGAACCACAGGAACATGTTTTTCCACGGCGGCATCAGTGGTGTTTGCCTTGAGCTCCGCCATCGCCTCACCGCAGCACATTGTGTCGCAGGGAGATCCCTTGAGCATGGCGACAACCTTTCCGCATTTCTTGCATTTGTAGAATTTCAGGACCATTTTTTATTCTCCTTCTATTTAAAGGGTAGCAGATAAAAAATGATTTGTAAAGTGTCAAATGCGGCAAACGGAGGATTTATTTTTCAACCGAGTCCCTGAACATTTTGCGGAGGCTCTCAATGGACTTGCGGATGTCGTACTCCTTTCCCATTCCCAGGTAACGGACAGCCTCTTTTTTGCGTCTCTCGTCATCGGAAAGCCACCAGTCAATCTTCGCGGCAAGATCCTTGGCATTTCCACCCTTGAAAAGGCTCTCCTCACTCAGGGCGAACTGTGACGTGGCGGAGAGTTTTGCCTTTGCAATGATCGGAACAAGCCCGGTTTGTATGGCCTCCATGCACGACATTCCCTCAACCTCGACGGTCGCGCAGTGAATGTAAAGCGATGCCCCCGAATAGATTTTCTTTAGCTCATCCGCATTGCAGAAACAGAACTCAGGAGGAGTTTTCAATACACCATCACGCACCAGCGCATCCGCCTCTTTTTTGAGTTGATTTTCTATGGGTCCGTGTCCTGCTATCACCAGCCGTATTCTGTCAGCGAATTTTGAGTAACGCATCGCCTTGAGCAAAGTTTGCTGGTCCTTTTCAACCGAGCATCGTCCGGTCGTAACAATGGTATAGAATCCGTCTTTTCTTTCCTCGCGGGGCACAGCACATCCGCACTCACCGACGGAATCCGGCAACATTCCATTTGAGATCACACGAAGCTCCGGCTTAAATCGCCATGCGGAAAGACGTTTCCTCACATTTTCCGTGGGACACTGGACAATCTTGCAGTGATTGAAAATCGCGTTTCTCCATAAAATCATCGTGGAAAAATTCAAGACCAGACTTTTTCCGAGATGCACCGAGCAGAACAAATTCTCGGGATGCAGGTGATAGGTTCCGGTAATTGTTTTCTTTTCTTTCCTCGCAATCCGGCAGGTCATTATCTGAACGGCAAAGGGCTCCTCAATATGAACCACGTCGGCCCATCTTACGGCCTCGGTAATGATTTTCCTGTCACTCTTCGCAAACGAGTATCCCTGTCTCTGAACGAGCCCGTCGAAAAACGGAAGCTTGCCGTGGGAAAGAACATAATCCGGCTTCTCACCGTCCATTCCCGCAGCTGAAAGAATGCGCACGTCCTCGCCAGCCTCACGAAGATAGCGGACCGTATTTCTGCACGAACCGCAAAGCCCATTTCCTTTAGTAAAAGCGTTGTTAATCACAAAAAGTATCTTCATAAATGCACGTCATATTATCATTTTTTGCATGTTTTGTCACTAGCCGTGGAATGTCACGGGAATACGGACTTCTGAATGTCGCCTCCCCCGCAGAAAATTTTCCCAAATACTGAATGACACGCACGCGAAAATTCGCTATAATGGGGCATCATGTTTAAACCTGAATTAATTAACTCACTCAAAAACTACAACTCAAAGACATTCGTAAGCGACCTGATTGCCGGCATCATCGTGGGAATCGTCGCTCTTCCTCTTGCCATCGCCTTTGCCATCGCATCCGGGGTCAATCCTGCGGCAGGGCTTTTTACGGCCATCATCGCCGGATTCTGCATCTCAGCGTTCGGTGGAAGCCGAGTCCAGATCGGAGGCCCCACAGGTGCGTTCGCGGTCATCGTATACGGAGTCGTGGCACAATACGGTCTGAGCGGACTTGCGACGGCCACGGTAATGGCTGGAATCATCCTTATCCTGCTCGGTGCGTTCAAAATGGGCGGTCTCGTAAAGTTCATCCCTTATACAATCGTGACCGGATTTACGGCGGGAATTGCTGTTACCATAGCGGCGGGTCAGCTCGGAGATTTCTTCGGCCTGCGTCCTGATTTCTCCACCCCGATGATGATTCTGGGCGAGGAATACTCAAAGATGCCCGGAAACTTTCTTCCCAAGCTCATCGTCTACATCAAGTCGGCGGCGACTTTCAACGTGTACTCGACCGTCATGGCAGCCGTCTGTCTGATTTTCATTTTCGTCTGGTCAAAGTTCATCAAAAAGATTCCCGGAAGCTTTGTCGTAATCATACTGGCAACCGTCGTGAGCATCATCCTTGAGAAAACCTGTAATCTTCACACGGATACAATCGGGTCATTCGCGGACGGTTCCACGCATTTCATAATTCCGAACACATTGCCCAAGCCGCAGCTTCCTGCCCTGAGCCTGAAAACAATCACGACGCTTTTCCCGACGGCGGTCTCAATCGCAGTACTCGCCGCCATTGAGTCGCTTCTGAGCGCGGTTGTAGCGGACGGAATGATCGGATCCAAGCACGACTCCAACACGGAGCTTGTCGCACAGGGAATCGCAAACATCGCAAGCCCGCTCTTCGGTGGAATTCCAGCTACAGGTGCGATCGCAAGGACGGCAACGAACATCAAAAACGGAGGAAAAACTCCGGTGGCAGGAATCATCCACGCAATCACCTTGCTCATAATCCTTCTGTTCGCAGGAAAATATGCGGCCTACATCCCCATGGCAGCCCTTGCCGCAGTCCTGATTAACGTCGCATGGAACATGGCAGGTTTTCCCGCAATCAAGTCCCTGCTCCACGGACAGAAATCCGACATCACTGTTTTTCTGGTGACTTTCCTTATCACCGTCTTTGTGGATCTGACCGTCGCGATTGAGGTCGGTCTCGGATTTGCAGCATTCTTCTTCATCAAAAAGATGATTGACCTGTCGGAAGTGCAGAACGAGCGCGAAATCCTCACGGGAGGAATCAACAAGGACCAGCCGGCTGAGAACCTGGACATCCCGCCAAAGACCTTCATATACGAGATTGAGGGCCCGCTTTTCTTCGGAACAGTGCGGAAATTCGAGCTTGCCACCGAGCGAGCCCAGTCTGACTGCAAGTACCTCGTTCTCAGGATGCGCAACACCATCTACCTTGACGCGGGTGGAATCCGTGCGCTTGAGCAGTGCAAGGCGGCGTGCGACAGGAAGGGAATCACCATAGTCATCAGCGGAATACACACACAGCCCTATATTCTGCTTGAAAAAACCGGAATGGCCGACAAGCTTGGACGCGAAAATATCTTCGACAACATTACCGACGCCCTCAACCGGTGCCGCAAGTGAAAAATTCATTTTACAAATCCAAAATCGCATGATATAATAGAAGAAATATGCGATTAAAAATGCCGGAGGGAAAGAGCACGTGAACTATATAATCTATTTTGATCTCAGCGCGCTGCTGATTTCCAGCATTACACTTTGGCTCTTCATAAGGAAATCAAATTGTCACAGGCTGCAGAGCAGGGTTTTTCTGACGCTTGTCATTGACGAGCTCGTGATGACCCTTGCAGACCTGGGTTCCGCCATACTCCTCGAAAAAAAGGATCCGTCGACGGTCATCGTCTCGGACATAGTGACCACCCTTTATTTTCTGAGCCACACCCTCATGCCCGTAATCTTCATGGTCTATCTCATGGTGCTCACGGGCGTATACAAAAAACGCGGGTCAAAATTTTTCATCGCAGTCATGGTTCCCTACTTCCTGATTTTAGTGCTGCAGCTCACGAATCCGTTCACGAAACTCATTTACTACTATGACGCGGACCTGACATACCACCGTGGTCCCTGCATGGTCCTGCTGTATGCCCTGGTTCTGTTTTATGTTCTTCTCAGCTCACTCCACATAATCAGGTTCAGGTACACCATTCCGCACCACAAGGAAATTCCCCTCACGATGTTCATCACCTGCTGCGTGCTCGCAATGGCCGTCCAGTTCTTCTTCCCCTACGTTTTGATTGAGTGTTTCGTGCAGATTTCCATGACGCTCTGCCTGCTGATTGACGTTGAGAATCCTGCGGAGATTTACAGCAGCGAGACCCACGTGTACAACCGGGGCACCTTCCTTTTCGACGCCCTGCACATGCAGAAAAACGGAACGCCGTACAAGGCAATCATCGTGAAGATTCTGAATGAAAAGCAATACATGTCCAGCATAGGCTACGCATCCATGTCGGAGATTCTCTGCTCCATCGCTCAATGGTTCGTGCAGATTACAAACGATGATTCTGTTTACGACTGCAACAACGGAAATTTCGTCCTGACACTTTACGGCTCACAGCTGAAAAAATCCGAGACCATAATGCAGTACATCACTAACAGATTCTCCACCGACTGGCTCCACAACGAAAGAATCCTGAGTTTCCAGACGCAGATCTGTGAAATCAACGTGCCGGAAGACCTCAGCTCCATCGGTGACATACTCTCGCTTGTTGACTCGGCGGTCGTGCCCACAGGACGCATTGAGATTATGAGAAGGGACCAGCTCAATTTCATGAAGCGGCAGAGAGCCGTTGAGCGCGCGATCAAAAAGGCACTGGAGAACAACTCGTTCAAAGTTTTCTTCCAGCCGATCTGGGACGTGCACAAAAACAAGATTCATTCCGCGGAGGCACTCATCCGTCTGGTCGATGACGAGCTCGGATCAATCTCACCGGAGGAATTCATCCCTATCGCAGAAAAGACCGGCACGATTACCGCCATAGGACAGTTCGTTTTTGAGGAAGTGTGCAAGATGTTCTCCATTGAGCAGCTTCACGGACTCGGCATAGATTTCCTTGAGATAAATCTTTCCACGGTACAATGCACACACAAATTGCTCCCGCAGATTTTTGAGACGACCCTGAGCCACTACGGACTTCCAACTTCCGCAATCAACCTTGAAATCACGGAGAGCGCGGCAATCAACAGCCAGGAGACCTTCCAGGAAACATTCAAGCAGCTTCACAACATGGGCTTCACGTTCTCCCTGGATGATTACGGCACGGGCTACTCAAACGCGACTTATATTTTCAACATGGACTTCGACATCATCAAGATTGACAAATCCATTCTCTGGGAGGCGGAGAAAAAAGATTCCGCGAAGATTGTCCTTGCGAACACAATGCGCATGATAAAAGAGCTCGGCAAAAAAATTCTGGTCGAAGGCGTGGAGACAAAGGAGCAGAGAAATCTCGTCGTCTCCATGGGCGGCGACTACTGTCAGGGATACTATTTCTCGAAAGCGATTCCAAAGCAGGAGTTCATGGAATTCTGCAAGGTATTCAACAGCTCGCACCACGGTCCAGTGGACTGATAAAATCCATATCCCGTTTAAATAATTTTTGGAGGACTTATGAAAATCAACAAGGCAATATGCGGTCTCACTCTGGCGGTCATGACATTCGGCGGCAATATTTTTGCGGTCAGCTGCTCATCAAAACATGCGGAAGAGGAGCTCGTCTGGATGGAGGATTTCAACGGAAAATCTCTCAGCAAGAAGGACTGGAATTTTGAGACGCACGAACCGGGATGGGTGAACAACGAGCTTCAGTCATACGGAACATCATCAGAGAACACTTATGTCAAGGACGGATATCTGATCATCCAGCCGCTCAAGACAGAAAAAAAGGGCGGCGGTTTTTCCTTCACATCAGGACGAATCAACACGCAGGGAAAGCACACGTTCACCTACGGACGCATAGAGGCAAGGCTCAAGGTTCCCAAGGGCAAGGGATTCCTTCCAGCATTCTGGATGATGCCGGACGACGAGAGCTTCTACGGTCAGTGGCCCAAGTGCGGAGAGATTGACATCATGGAAGTCCTTGGAAACCAGACCGACACCCTTTACGGAACAATCCACTACGGTGAGCCTCACAACCAGCAGCAGGGAACCTACAAGCTCACGGACGGAAACTTTGCGGATTCCTTCCATGAATTCGCCGTTGAGTGGGAACCTGGAGAAATGAGTTTTTACTGCGACGGCATAAAATACAAGACCGTGAATGACTGGTTCACATGCCGCCCCGGATTTGAGGAAGTCACGTTCCCGGCTCCATTTGACCAGCCGTTCTACATCATCCTGAATGTTGCGGTAGGAGGAGACTGGCCGGGATATCCTGATGCAAGCACTGAGTTCGGTGAGGACGCGCAGATGGTGGTGGACTGGATCAAGGTCTATCAGAAAAAGACATACAACGAGGATGTTGAAAAACCGGTCGACTCCATTGCCGAAGCAAAGGCAGACAAATCTGGAAACCTTCTCCGCACTGGAAAGAGTGAATGGGAGCTTTTGAAATTCCAGGGAGGAAACGCCGACCTAAACGTGGACGGAGACAAGATTGACATAACGCCGATCAGCGACGGTTCGGTTCCCTATGCCATCCAGCTCATACAGAGCCCCACTCCGCTGACCAAGGGAAACATCTACCGCTATTCCTTCGACGCATTTGCGGATGACGCACGCACGATAATCACAGCTTTCACGGCACCTGACCACGGATGGATCCGCTACTTCCCCGACACGGACGTAAAGCTCACGAAAGAGCCACAGCACTTCACATGGGATTTCAGGATGACCGAAAAATCTGATCCCACGGCAAGACTTGAATTCAACTGCGGCAACAAGAACTCGCTTTCTCCGGTCCACATCTCGAACGTGCGTCTGGAAAAAATCGGCGAGATTGATCTTTCAAAGGCGGGACTGAATCTTCTCCCGGACGGAAACCTGATTCACAACGGACAGTTCCAGGAAGGAAAGGGACGGCTCGCGAACTGGAAGATTGAGAACAAAATTGGAGCGGATGTAAAAGTCACCAACACAAACGGAATACGTGAGCTCATGGTCGCCTCAGGAAAAGGAAAGAGCGGCTTGGACGGAGTAATCGTAAGTCAGGACGGCATTTTACTTCCAAAGGGAAAACAGTACACAATCCGCTTCGACGCATACGCAACAAAAAAATGCAATATGGGAATAAGACTCGGTGATTTCTCAGAAAGTCCCGCGCTCTCAAAAAAGAGCCAGAGCTTTGAGTATGTCTACACGGTTCCCGAAACCTCCGAGTACACGCTTGAGCTTTTGCTTGCAAATCCAGCGACGACCGTTTATGTGGACAACATCTCAATCAAGGAGAACACCTGTTTGCTGAACGGAGACTTCAACAGCTCAATGGCGGCATGGGAGCTTTACTCTCACCAAAACGCGGAGTCCAAATTTGAAATCGCTGAGACAAACGGGAACAAGGAAGCCGTAATCAGCATAGGAAAAACCGGAAACATGGACTGGATGATTCAACTCAAGCAGAACGCAATCACCCTTGAGAAAGGAAAGACATACCACGTGAGCTTCAAGGCAAAATCGGACATGAACAGGACAATCATGTGGGCACTGCAGCGCGACGGCTCAAAGGACGACAACTGGATTCCTTACTCCGACACGCACAGGATTGACGTAACGAAGGACTACCAGACATTCGAGCACACTTTCACAATGGAAAGCGCGACAGACAAGGCGGTAATCTTTACGATTTCGATGGGAGCGGTAAACAACGTGACCATTGACCAGAGCCATAAGGTTTTCATTGACGACGTAAATATAATAGAAGAAAAATAATGGTTGTACTTGATTATGACAAAAAATGGCCGGAGGATTTTTCTCAAATAAAAACGGAGCTGCTGAAGGCCATTTCCGTCCCCGCAATCATTCAGCATGTTGGAAGTACCTCCATTCCGGGGATGTCTGCGAAACCGATAATTGACGTGGACCTCGCCCTGGAAAGCTTTGATGACTTCGGAAAAGTAAAGGATGATTTGCGAAAAATCGGATATGAGCACGAGGGTGATTTCGGAATCAAGGGACGAGAGGCTTTCGCAAGAGACGGCGTGACTCACAACACAATACTGGACGCGATTGATCACCATCTGTATGTCTGCTCCACAGAAAATGAGGAGTACAAAAGGCACATTCTGTTCCGAGATTATTTGAGAAGCCATGACGAGGCAAGGGACGCCTATAATCAGATCAAAAAAGAAATCCTGAAAAAGGTCGGACAAGACAACAGGGCCGCCTATGTTCTGATGAAGGAAAAAGAATACGGAGATTTTTTCGAGGATGTCATAAGCAAGGCGAAGAAGGAGCATAGCAATGAATGAAGTGAACCGGACGTTGTTCATTCCACTTTATGGAAAGTCAAAGGTGAGCAGACAGGGAATCATCATCAAGGATGAGATGGCGGAAAAGATTTGGGATGCAGAGGGATTTGAAATCAAGGGCAAGTCAAAATCAAAATGGCTCGGCTACAGCATGGCTATGCGCGCGAAAGTCTTCGATGAGTGGACCGAGAAAATGCTTGTCGAAAATCCAGATGCTCTTGTCCTGCACATCGGATGCGGCCTTGACTCAAGATGTCTCCGCGTATCGGCTCCCTATGCGAAATGGATTGACGGAGATTTTCAGGACGTGATTGAGACTCGAAAAAAATATTACTCGGAGAATGAAAAATACCGGATGCAGTTTTTTGACTTGTCCAAATCCGAGATAATAGAAAATCTTCCCGGGGCAAAAACGGCGGTCGTCATTTTGGAAGGAATCAGTATGTATCTTAAGAACGAAGAGATAAGTGAGTTTCTGAAAAGCATCGGGAAAAAATATGATGCCGTCCACATTCTGATGGATGCCTACACCGTGTTTGGCGCGAAAGCCTCAAAATATAAAAACCCGATTAACGATGTCGGAGTAACTCAGGTCTGGGGGATTGACGACATTCAGACTGTGCTTGAGGGAACGAGCTTTAAATTTGTTGCGGAACATTCCATGACACCCGACAAAATGATTGCCGAGCTGCCCTCATCCGAGCGGTGGTTTTTCAAATTGCTTTTCGCCGGCTCCTTTGCGAAGAAAATTTACAGACTGTATGAAATTTCAAGATGATAACAGTCGCTAGAAAATAATGAGCATAAGTGCTATGGTTGGTATTATGAATGTATTGAGGATTATAAAGAATTATTTCCTTTACTGCGGACTTGAAAGGAACGAATACAACGCGGTGAAAAAAGATGCCTACGTCTCGAATTTTGTGGTATGGCGGGTGCTTCATATTTTTATGGCCCTGATATTTTTGTCTTTGTTTTTGAGCTCCTGTTTTAATCACCTGCTGAAAGTCAATCAGATTTTTTATTTGCTTGCATTTGTGTATTCCGCGCTCGCAACCTCATTTTTCTTCATCCTGAAAAAAGATTCCATAATGGCACAGCTTTTAATCTACCTGTCTATTTCCCTGCTTTTTATTTTCGGATGCCTCATAAGCGCGAACAATAATACTCTTCCTGCCACGACATTTATTGCCCTGCTTCTGATCACGCCGCTGTTCATGATAGACAAGCCCTTTTGGATGGCGATTGAATTAACGGCCGCGTCCTTAATTTTCCTGATATGGATGTACGGCGTAAAGTCGTATGAAATCTGGATGACTGATTTAATCAATGTGACAATTTATACGATTGTCGGAATCTTCCTGAACATCATTGCCAATTCGCTCAGGATCAGGGAATTCGTTTTGACAAGAAAAATCAACATTCAAAAAGATACGGATGAACTGACCGGCTTGAAAAACAAGGGCGCGCTGACAAGGGAAATAAATGATTTTCTTGCCAACCCGGCGACAAACAAGGGAATCATGTTCATGCTGGATGTTGACCGCTTCAAGTCCATAAACGACACATACGGGCATGATGTCGGGGACAGCGTAATTGAGCAGCTTGGAAATCTCCTCGGAAAAATTTTTACTGGCTCAAATGAGATTACCGGAAGATTCGGCGGCGATGAATTTATAATTTTCATAAAGAACGACAACAACCTGGATGCCGTGGAAAAATTCGCACAGGAAATCGTCAAGGGTGCGTCAGAGAGCGTCGTGCTGCCTGATGAAAAACAGACGACAAGCGTCAGCATAGGAATCGCAATTTACAACGGACATGAGACAAATTATTCAGAGCTGTTCAAAAAAGCAGATGTCGCCTTGTACAAAGCAAAGGCCAGCCAGGACAAAAGATATTGTGTTTGGGAAGTATAATTATGAGCGTCGGATTAAAGAGAGGTATCGTTCAGCTTGAGGAGCACCAGACGGAATGGGAAGAAAATGCACGGCGGACGATTGAGTTAATCCGACCTTTGCTTGAGGGACTTGAGGCGGATATTCAGCATGTGGGAAGCACTTCAATCAAAACGATAAAGGCAAAACCGATAATCGATCTTGTAATCGGGGTAAAAGATTTCGAGCAGATTCTTGAGCGGAACGATGCACTTGAAAAAGCGGGCGTGATTTTCAGGACGGATGAAAGGCCGGCATCGCTTCTTTACGTGATGGGAAACTTTGAAAAGGACACAAGGACGCATCACATTCATGTTGTTCTGCTGGGGTCCCGCGAGTGGAACAATTATTTGAACTTCAGGGATTATCTGAATGCGAATCCTGACGAAGCCGCATCATACGAAAGCATAAAGGAAAAAATGGCGGAACTTTACCCTGACGACAGAACAGCCTATACCGACGGAAAAGCCGCGCTGATAAATGAGCTTCTGGAAAAGGCCGGGAAGTGGCGTGAAAGCATTAAAGAGCGTCTTTAATGCAAAGATTTTATAATTGTGATACACTTGGATTATAAGGCCGGAGATTTTCGCGCCTAAATTTCTTTTTAAGGAGGTTGAGACAGATTTATGATTTTTATGATTGACTCTTTGACCTCCGCTTGTCTGGCACAGTAACGGGAAACCGATTAAACTTTTCTTGTCCTGAAAGCGGAGCCGCACTGGATATCTTTTTACAGATTAGAACTCTTGCTTTTTAGGAAATTCAAATTGAAAACAAACACAAATATTATCGCACGCGTTTCTTGTGTGCAGAAAAATCTCTTTACCCTTTTGCCCTGTGGTGAGGACGGAATCGCAAATCCAGACATGACAATCATTGGAAAGCTAAAGGGAAAGTTTTATAATCTCAAGCTGGAGCCGCCGGTGGTTGGTGATTACGTTAAGGTTTTTACAAACGAATACGGCGACGCTTTAATCGATGAGGTCCTTCCACGGAGGACTGCGTTCAAGCGGCCGAACAGAAGCGGACATTCGGAAGCCTTTGTGAAAAATCTTTTGGAGGAAACCATCGTCGCAAATTTCGACTATGTTTTTATCGTCACGTCGCTGAATCAGGACTACAGTGAAAACAGAATCGCGCGCTATGTCTCAATCACGCTGAACACCGGTGCCAAGCCTGTGGTGATTCTTTCAAAAGCGGATTTATGTGATGACCTTGAGCTTAAGGTGGAGATTACACAGGCAGTATGCGACAAGGCTGACGTAATTGCAATCAGTTCTTTGACCGGCTATGGAATTGAAAACTTGAAGCCCTATCTTCAAAAGGACAAGACGATTGCGATTGTGGGATCTTCGGGAGTCGGAAAATCAACCCTGCTCAATACGTTGAACGGAAGCGATCTGATGAAAGTGAATCACATCCGCGACGAGGACGGAAAGGGACGGCACACAACGACTTACCGCGAGCTATTCCGTCTGAAAAATGGAGCTTGGATTATGGACACACCCGGTCTTCGCGAAATCGGAGTGCTCGACATGGAGGATGGAATTGAGGAGACTTTTTCCGATGTTGTGGCACTTTTCGACCAATGCAAATTCAACGACTGCTCCCACACAAACGAGCCGGGTTGCGCTGTCAGGGCAGCCCTTGAGGACGGAAGCCTGAGCGAGGAAAGATGGAAGACCTATGTTCAGCTCCACACCGAAAACGAATGGGGCAAGGCAAAGATGATGCAGATCGCCCGATTCACTCGCGAATATCAGAAAAATAGATATAGGGAATGGAATTTGTGAAAAAGCCGTTGTTGTGGGGCAGACTTCGATGTGAGCACATTTTCTATTTTTTCGATGGGAGCATATTTTCTTTTTTTTGATGGCTTTTTTTAGTATTGTGTGCTATCATTGATTTATGGAACTTTGGGACGCATATAATTCTAATTTTGAGAAAATTGAGGGACTCACTTTGGTCCGCGGGGAAGAGGATAAAATTCCTGACGGAGTTTTTCACCTTGTATGCCATGTTCTTGTTCGGCATAAGGACGGGACTTATCTTCTGATGCAGCGGGATCCGTGCAAGTCTTACCCGAATATGTGGGAGGCCACTGCCGGAGGTGCCGCGCTTCAGGGGGAAAGTCCTCTTGACTGTGCGATGAGGGAACTTCGGGAAGAGACCGGGATTGTGGCGGAGTCGCTTGAGGAGCTTGACAGAAGCCTCGCATCGAATGACATGAGTGCGTCCGACAAGTGCATTCATTTCCGATTTTTGTGCGTGACTGACTGCGACAAAAATTCCGTGCAGATGCAGGAAGGTGAGACCTGCGACTTCCGTTGGGCAACAGCAGATGCAATCCTTGCGCTCCCGGAGTCCGTGTTCATAAGCTGGCCGATGCGCAAGCACATCAAATAAAAGCATGAACAGTTTTAAGGAGATATTATATGGAAGAATTTTTTATTGATTGTGATGGAATCCGTCTTCACTCAAAACTGGACAAGCCTGAGGGAGTGGAAAAATGTCCCCTGTGCATTTTGATTCATGGATTTACAGGCCACATGGAAGAGCCACACATCATCGCGGCGCAAAAGGCAATGAACGAGGCTGGTGTCGCAGTCCTTCGCGTGGAAATGTACGGACACGGAAAGAGCGACGGTGAGTTTAAAAATCACACGATTTACAAATGGGTGACGAACGCGCTGGCCGTCGTAAAATATGCAAAGACCCTTGATTTTGTGACGGACCTTTATTTGAGCGGACATTCTCAGGGCGGATTTTTGACCGTGCTGATTGGCGGCATGTGTCCCGAGAATTTTAAGGCAATCATTCCGATTTCTCCCGCCTTGTGCATACCGGATGACGCAAGACGAGGTTCCATGCTGGGCTCAACGTTTGACCCGAAGCATATCCCTGAGAAAATCACTTCTCCGTACTGGGAGCTTTTGGGAGATTATGCACGCGTCGCACAGACAATCCACGTTGAGGATGAGATTGCCCGCTATGAAGGTCCCGTCCTGCTTATTCACGGAGATGCCGACGAAGCAGTTCCTTATTCATATTCGGTTGAGGCGCAGAAACTTTACAAGAACGCAAGGCTTGTTACAATCGAAGGAGACGACCACTGCTTTACGAAGCATCAGGATAAAATGGCTGCCGCGGTCAAGGAGTTTTTTACAAAATAAAATGATTAAAATCCGAAAAGCAAACAGAGATGATTTTGAAGTGCTTGAAGAACTCTACACCGAGCTTGAAAAAGATGCGGTCATGTATCAGAGCGAGCATTTTGTCTTGAGTCCGAAAGGAGCGCGTTCAAGGCAGCTGGAAGAAATAATGGCAAGCGAAAACCAAGTGATGCTTGTGGCGGAGGATGACGGAAAGGTAATCGGATTCGCACACGTAATGCTCCAAAAGGCAAAAGTGGTTTCATGTCTCAAACCGCAGACCAACATTTATCTCCAGGATCTGGTGGTCACTTCCACTTTACGAAGCAAGGGAACCGGTACCCAGCTTTTGAATGCAGCAAAGGAATATGGAAGGGAAAAGGGAGCTGAGTTTTTCCGCACGCAGGTATTCCCGATGAACAAGGACGGAATGCGTTTTTATGAGCGGAACGGTTTTTCAACAAAGATGATTACAATTGAATGTGACTTATAGCAGTTTTTTCACATTATCCACAGAGTTTTCTACCTGAAGGAAATTTGCAAAACGCTCCATCTCCTTTTCAATTGCGGCGCGCATTTTCCTGTCAGGTTCAACTCTGTCTTCCCACCACCAGTTTTTGACGATGAACTTGCCGGTCTTACTCGCATACTCAGGCTCAAATCGGGCGACGAAGTTTCCGTTGTACAAAACAGGAAGGACATAATATCCATATTTCCGCTTCGGAGCCGGAGTATAAACTTCCCAGCGGTATTCAAAATCAAAAAGCTTTTGCGTCATTTTTCTGTCCCACATCAGGTTGTCCAATGGAGCGATAAATCTTGCGTAATCTTCAGGTGCAGGCACGTTCATGTATTTGCTGAAATTCTTTGGAACATAAAACGGCTCCTTGATTCCCTGTACCGCAATTTTTTTGACGAGGCCTTTTTCTTCAAGTGACGCAATTGTTTTTGTCCTGAGCTCAGAATTTCCAAGATAATGTCCCAGCCAGATTCCCCCGCTTTTGTTCCACACCAAACCGACGCATTTAATCCGCCGCTCAACATACCACTCGTAAAAATCCTGCTCGCTCATATTGGGATCAGAATAAAAATCTTCCCTTGTGCCGTCCAGTTTTTTAACCACCCTTTCCGTCAGATCAAAGTATCGGTGGGTTCCGCTTTTTTCCGCGACAGACAGGACTCCGGTATTGAAAAGATAATCCAATGCCGCGCTTGAAAGTTTCTTGTGTCCCCAGTTGCTGTTGTTGCGGACTTTCCCAATCGAAAGGTCCTTTGTGCTGGTTTTGCCGCTTTCCTCAACATAGGCCAGGACCTCGTCAAGAATGTCCAGAGCAGCCGTTTGTTTTCTCCAGTTCAAAATTGCGAGCATCATGTTTTTGCTTTCACGCCGTACAAAACCATAGCGGCCAAAATCCGACGCGGTGTAGATGGACATTTCCTTGTCGTAGCCGTCCACCAGCTTGTGGTCCTTATACAGCAGATCAAAAAGATGTTCATCGCGATAGTCCTTTACCCTCGCCTGCAAAACCAAATCCGCGTTCCGGGAGACAACATTCAGGGGATCATATTGGATGGTCCCAATCCTCTTCATGATTTTTTCCGCGCCGTTCTTTCCGCAAAAATCCTCAGCCCCATCCAGATTGTGATAGCGGCACAACATTCCTCTGATTTCTTCCCTCGAATATTCCTTCATATCGCCTCGCCTTTTCTACCATTATAACAGACTTTCCGAAGATTTGCCAAATAATTTGTGAGCGATCTCCCCACAGGCAAAGGGCTCGATGTATTCACGGATGAAATCAACTCTGTCGAAAATGGTCGGCTTAAAATACGAGGCGACTGCCACGACCAGATTTTTTTCCGGGTTCACATAAATGACGTTACCGCTGTTTCCTATTGCGGCGTAAATCTTTTTGTCCCGGTCAACAATCCACCACAGGTATCCGTAGGCCATTCCTCGGAAGTGTTTTCCCTCGACGGCTCTCGGTCTTGTCATTTCCTCTATCCACGCGGATGACACAATCTGCTTGCCGTCAAACCTTCCATTATTCAGGCACAGCACACCGATCTTTGCCATATCCTCCGCACAAAAGCAGAGTCCGTAACCCGGAGTTCCCAATTCCTGTCTGTCACTGAACCAGACGTTTTCTTTTGGAAGCTTGCTGATTGTAAACTCCCTGTGTTCTTCCGCAGACTTGGCGATATAGGTCTTGTGCTTTTTGATTCCCAGCGGCTCAAAGAGATATTCGTTGGCAAAATCCACCGGCTTCATCTTTGTGGCCTTATACAAAATCCCTGAGAGAATATGAAGACACACGGAGCTGTATTTGAACTCGTCGGTGAGTCCCTTTTTCCCTCCAAGGAAGTCCAGTGAAGTGTAGGTCCAGTTTTCGCTTGAGCACACCTTTGACCACGGATCTCCCTTGCCCTTGTAGGGTGCCCTCATCGTAATAAGATGTCTAATTGTGACTTCGTAAATTGTTTTTTCTCCGCGCTTGACTTTGTACTCGGGAAAATAATCCAAAACCTTGTCGTCCACACTGTGTATCTGTCCCTTGTCGATGGCAATTCCGATGAGAAGGGCCATTATGCTTTTTGTGACCGACATGACATGGACGCAATCATCCTTTGTGTAATCGTTCCATGTGTCGCTGTAAACTGTTTCGCCGTTTTTGACCGCCACCATCTGGCAGATGTTCGGCTGCTGCCTTGCGATAAAATCGTGCAATTCCTGCTTGTTCATAAAAAGACCTCGCTTTGTTTCGTTTGATTTTGGACGTCCTATGAACAAGAATAAGGGGATTAAAAATTGATTTCAAGGGGTATTAGAAAAAAATCTTAAATTTTTTTTACTGTTTGAATCAGGAAAAAAATGTGATTTTTACACTCTGATATTTACAAAAAGCGCAAGTTGGCTTAAAATCAAATTATATGAATAAAAAAGGAGCTTGAAATGAACAATATGTCCTTAAAATTACTGTGGTTTATTTTTCCATTAACAAAACTGGTGTATGCGTATCTTGCTTATTCCAACAGAAAGGAAGTAAATAATTCCTTCCAAATGATAAGTATTATGATGCTGATTATCGGCTTCGTTATCTGCATGATAAGCATTCTGCTGTCAAAAATTATTTACAAAAAAAATTTTTCGGAAAATAAAATCGTAAAAAGCTTTTTAGGAAATAGCGGGACAGATTCCTCAATGGCGACTTTCACTCTTTTTGCAATGCTACTTGGACTGGCGGAGAGTGCCGCATTATTTGGTCTTGTCCAATTCCTTCTTACAGGAAACTTAATCGTCGGCATAATTCTCTTTGCACTCTGCTTCGTTGCATGGGCATTCAATTTTCCGCGAGGACAAAATGACAGAACAGACGATTAACAGGATCAGAAAATTTGTTTCGGACAGGGACTGGAACCAGTATCACAGCCCGGCCAATCTCGCAAAATCAATTTCCATAGAAGCGAACGAGCTTTTGGAATGTTTCCAGTGGAGCGACAGCGACTACAACCTGCAGCACGTAAAGGAAGAGCTTGCCGATGTTCTGGTCTATTGCCGGGATTTGCTGGATGCCCTGAATCTTGATGAGGACGAAATCGTAAACATGAAGATGGACATGAACGAAGCAAAGTATCCCGTGGAAAAAGCAAAAGGAAGCAACAAGAAATATACGGAATTGTAGAACGGGCGAAAAAATGATCATCCGAAAAATTACAGAAAACGACATTCCCGCATTGGCAAAAGCCATGTCTCTTGCATATTCTGAGGCTCCGTGGAATGAAAAATGGAGTGAGGAGCGTTCGGAAAGAAGAGTACGTGCAATCCTTGGTAATTATGGAGGGCTTGGAATTCTTGCTCAAGAAAACGCGATAGTTGTTGGTGGACTTTTGGGATATGTCGATCCTTATGCAGAGGAAGATTTTTTCTTTGTCTCTGAAATCTTTGTAATCCCGGAAATAAAAAAGCATGGCGTTGGAAAAAGCTTGCTGAGTGAGCTGGAAAAAATTTTAGCAGAGAGGGGAATCCACGTAATGCAATTGATTTCAATCGATGACAACAAAACCTTCTATAACAAATGCGGACTTGAACGTGACAGCGTTTCAGTTCAGTACAAGAGATTCTAGGGACGGTAGAAATAAAATGAGGAAAATCATCGGACACCTATTTGACAATCGCTTGAAACATCTTTTGGCTCATGGTAGAATTACTTAGGAGATGAAAGATGAAAAGAAGATTTCTTGTATTTTTTTTGATGTTGGTTTGTTCCCGATTGTTTTGTTTTACTCTTGATGAGCTGAAGAAATATCCTTATGAGCAGACCTCCTATTACGGAGGAAGTTTTTCATACGAGCTTCTTGATAAGGTCCGTGTGCTTGAAGGAAACGCAAAAAAATTTCTTTCTGATTATGACAACTTTTATGAATATAAAAATCACGTTCTGACGGAAAATGAAAAAACTTTTTTCACGGAATATTTTTCCTATCTTCCAGAAAAATTCAAGACGTGCTTTTTGGAAAATGTTTACGCCGTCTATTTTGTGGAAGGAATGAGTTATGGAGGACTGACAAATTTTATTTTTGATGAAGACCAGAGAATGTATTGCACCGTGTTTTTTAACATTGATACATTTAAGTACAATCTGGATGAATGGTTTGAGATTCGTGACAACAGCATTTTTACAAAGACAGATGAAAAAAACAGAATCAAAGTGGAATGCAGCAAGGAATGGAAGGCATTTCTTCATGTATTGACTCATGAGTCTGCCCATGTCTATGACTACATCAACAATGTGACACCCTATGCAGATTCTTTTGACGGAAGCCCCAAATCAGATTCCGCATATTATAAATATTGGCGTGACAAGTCTCATCCTGTAAAAGAGTTTGACAACAGTCTTCTTTCCAAATTCAGCTATTACAATTTTGGAAAGCGGATTTCATTTTCCAAAGCGAATGATTTGATAAACTATATTTCCAAAACTCCATTCAGCACCATTTACGGAGCAAAAAACTGGCAGGACGATTTTGCCGAGACAGTGACTTTCTATTATTTCCAAAAGGCATTTGGCCTTGATTATAAAATCACTTGCATTAAAAAAGGAAAAGCATTGTCTACATACAGCCTAAAACAGAATGCGAATGTTCATGTATGGGGTTCACTCTGCAAAGAACTGACGGGAATGTAAGAGGATGATTTATGCTGGAAATAAAAAAAATCGACAAATCGTTTTTTGAATTATACGACACAATTCCGCAGAATGTTGATGTGCACTCGGAGTTGCGATTAAAAAGGATTGACGGCGGACTCGGAGGAATTACATTTGAAGAAGTTCCTGTTACGCCTTATGTAAAAGATTTGAGTATATATGAGCGCGCCACTGAGTACGAAAATCAGTTTGACATTTCCACATGGCATTTTTTCATGGCTTTTGAAAATGGGAAGGCCGTGGGTGCTTTGACGCTTACAGGCCCCACACCGAACTTATACATGCTTTTCGGAATGAAAGAGGCTTGCGTTTTATGGGACATCCGTGTTGATGACGAACACAAGCATCAGGGAATCGGGCAGAAACTTTTTGACGAAGCAAAGAGAGTTGCCATGGCAGAAGGATATAAAAGAATGATAATCGAATGTCAGAACAACAATGTAACTGCCTGTAGGTTTTACAAAAAGCAGGGAGCTGAACTTACTAAAATTGACATGAACGCATATTGCTCTGAGCCGGGACTGGAAAATGAAGTCCAACTGATTTGGACTCTGGAATTGAAATAATGCAGATGAAAGATTTAATGATCAGCTTGTTTAGAAAAACCGGTCTTGGAGAAATATCCCGTCCAATTGAAAATGTCTCCGGCGGCTTTATGCACAGAATGTATAAGGTGACTGTTTCGGATAATGGTGTGGAAGATTGCAAAAGTTTTGCCGTTAAGCATCTGAACCCAGAAATCATGAAAAGACCTCAGGCTCATTCAAACTATGCGCGCTCAGAAAAACTTGAGGGCATTCTTGAGCAGGCACATATCCCCATTGTTCCGGCTTTGTGTTTTGACGGAAAAAAGATGCAAGAGATCGACGGAAACTTTTTTTACATTTTCGACTGGCACGATGCAAAGCTGACAGACTGGGATAATATAACGGATGAGCAATGCTTTCTTGCCGGCAACACGCTTGGACGGATTCACGCTATTGATTTTGAATCTGAGCAGGTGACGAAAGAGCACAATAAGTCTGAGCTTAGTAAAATAGAATGGAAAAACTATGCAGACCATGCGACCGAAGCAAAAAGCGAAATTGCAAATCTCCTGAAGCAAAATCTTGAGCTTTTGGATTACGCGCAGAATCAGCTGAACAATGCACGCGAGTTTCTTCCGGACATTATCTGCATTTCCGACGAAGATATGGATCCGAAAAACGTGATGTGGGAAAACGCTAAGCCGCTGGTGATAGACCTGGAGTGCCTTGATTACGGAAACCCTGCCTCGCATGTTCTGCAACTTGCCTTACAGTGGTCTGGAATCACAACCTGCAATCTCAGTCTTGATCATGTAAAACATTTTTTTGAGGGATATCACAAGGCTTATGACAACGGCTTTCATGAGTATTCAAAAATCTTTGGGCTCGCCTACACTTGGATTGAATGGCTGGAATATAATATCCAAAGAGCACTCGGAACTTGCACAGATGAAGCGGAAAGGCAGATGGGTGTGGAGCAGGTTCAGTCTACGATTCAGAGAATCAAGTATATTCATTCGATGGAAAATATTATAAAATCAGAATTGGAAAAACAATAGAAAGAACGCTGGGCAGGAGGAAAAATGAATCACAAAGGGACAATTCAATTAGAGACTGAGAGATTGATTTTACGAAGATTTTCGATAAATGACGCGGAGGCGATGTTTAAAAACTGGGCATCGGATCCTGAGGTGACAAAATTTATGACATGGCCGACTCACAAGGATGTGGGTGTAAGCAGGTGGGTTTTGGAAAGCTGGATTCCTTCTTATGAAAAAAATGATTATTATGTCTGGGCAATAACACTCAAGGAAAACGGAGACGAGCCCATCGGAAATATTCACGGACTTCCTAAGGACGAAATTGAGGCGGTTGAATTTGGTTATGCGCTCGGCAGAAAATGGTGGAACAAAGGAATTATGACGGAAGTTTTACATGCGGCCATTGATTTTTTCTTTGAGCAGGTCGAAGTAAACAGCATCCGGGCATATCACGATCCGAACAATCCGAATTCAGGAAAGGTAATGAAAAAGTGCGGCATGAAATATGAAGGAACCTTGCGAAGTGCCGACAGAAACAATCAGGGCATAGTCGATCAGTGCTGGTATTCGATTTTAAAAAGCGAATGGAAAGTAAACAAGCAAAGCGGACCCACAATCACAGGAGGCAGTATATGCGAAGAAAAGATAGAGAAGTAAAAGACTACGAGCAGATAATTGACATCCTTTCGAGGTGCAAGGTTCTTCATCTTGCTTTGATAAGCGAGGGAAAGCCGTATTCTGTCCCGCTTAATTTTGGCTATGTTGTTGAAGATGACGCAGACACTAAAAAACTCAGCGTGTATTTTCACTGTGCTTCCGAGGGTAAAAAACTTACGGCCATAAAAGAAAATCCTGATGTCTGTTTTTCCGCGGAATCTCTTGCAGAAGCCGACGGTGACAAGGAAAGTGCGTGCACATGGACATGCTATTATGAAAGCGTGATTGGTTTTGGAAAGGCAAAGATTTTGACCGACTCAGACGAACGTGCAAAGGGCCTCGATGCAATTATGCTTCATCATGGATTTAAGATTCCGGCTGGGGTCAAGAAGATTGCCTATAACGCGATGGAACTTGCTCGCACGGCTGTGGTCAGAATTGAGGTGGATGAGATTACGGGAAAGCATCATTTGAGAAAATAAATTGAGGTTTTAATTATGGATATACAAATCAGAAAGGCGACTCCAGAGGATGCCGAAGCTCTCGTCAATATATATAACAAAGCATTCTATGAGGATTATGTAAAATATGGTGAATGTCCGGGGTATGGACGGTCGGTCAGTGATATGGTCAAATCAATTAATGAGATTCCAAAACATATTGCTTATGTTGATTCAAATCCGATTGGGGCGATATCTGTTTTACCAAAGCAGAATGGAGTTTATTATATTGGATGCGTTTGTGTAATCCCTGAATATCAGCGGAATGGAATCGGACATAAATTACTTGAGTTTATTAAGGAACAATACAAAGACTGGAAAAAACTTGAATTAGTAACTCCGGCAGACAAAGAAAAGAACATCAACTTTTATACAAAAAAATGTGGCTTTAACATTGATTGTGAAGAGATGGATGGAACAGTCAGAGTTTACCATTTTAGTTTGAATAAAGACTGATTTTTGGATGGCGATACGGAAGAAGATGACAGAAGAGATTGTAAACAAAATATGTAATGAAGTTTTTCAAATGCTTCCAACAGAAATTATAAGAAATAATGTTGGTCTGGCAGGATATGTTTATACAGTTCAGATTAATAATGACAAATATGTAGTAAAAATTTCAGATGATAAAAATCTGATTTTAGGCTCCACCTATTGGTTGGACAAAATAAAAGATTTGGATATTCCAATTCCCAACGTAATAGTCGAAGACACTTCTGCATTTCCTTATTATTTTGTAATGACATTTATTCCCGGGAAAGATTTAGGCATTATTTATAAATCTCTTTCAAAAGATGAAAGGAAAGCAATCGCAAAAAAGCTTATCACTTATCAGAGAGAAATCAAGAAGCTTCCTATGGCAACTGGTTTTGGGTCTCTAAATTCTTATGAAGACAAAGAAAACTTATTCGCTACATGGGAGGACTTTATTTTAAATGATATTAAAAGAGCAGAGGACGGTATAAAAGAAAATAAGATTTTTTCTACAGAATATGTTTCGAAGGTTCGGGATTTGATTCCTCGCTTTGCAGAATACTTTTCAACCATAAGGCCTGAACCTTTTTTGGATGACGCAACTACAAAAAACGTACTTATTCACGAAGGAAAGCTTTCAGGAATAATTGATCTGGACTGGATTACTTTTGGAGATCAGGTTTATTTTCTGGGTCTCACGTCTATGGCGTTGTTAAGTATGCAGGCAGATCGGGATTACGCAGAATATCTGAAAGAAGGAATGTGTTTGAATCCATCTCAGGAAAAAGCATTGAAACTGTATATTCTTATCTTCTGTATTATTTTCATGTCGGAGAGAGGGGCAAACTTTAATCAAAATGAACCAGCGCCTGTCTCTGAGCAAGAAAAGAATCTTCTGATAAAAATTTTTGAGAAATATTATGAAGAAGTAAGATGACATTTGAGGGGGCGTTGCGGGGGAAGTCCCCCGCTGGAAGGGGTGGTGAGCAACGAAGTGCGCCGGCTCAGGCACAGCCTTCGCCTCCACAGCGAACAGGACTTATCTTCCGCCTCTCCTTTCAGTTTTTTCATAATATTTTTCAAAGGGATACTCGCTGCTGAAAAAATGCAAGCTTACATCGGAATGATTGAGCCTTAAGTCTTTTATGGGAACAGGATCCTGATTATTGTCGGATGAAATCACAGAGTCCTCAAACACCTGCCACAGAATTGGCTTAGACAAAGTGCCGTCGGGATTTTTTTTCTGCTCCAACATCAGGTATGAGCTTTGGGATGTCGCGTAAAATTCTTCGGCGATGGTATTCTCGTCATAACCCAGGTGATTTGACTTGAAGCTTTTTACAGTTCCGTCGAAACCAATCAACAGCTCATCTACGGAAACATTCTGCTGCGTATTCAGGAACAATCTTCCCGTAAAAAGAATGCCGTCGTCAGTAAACTTGATTGTTTTTGGCTCAAATGCATTGTTGCAAAAATCAATTATGTTCGGGAACTCTCCGCCAAAATGAACGTTTCCCTTTGTGTCTATGCTTGTCCAATTTATAACAAAGGAGCCTAACGCACAATTTCCAGGGAATAAAATCTTGCCGCTTGAAATTTCATATTTACCGGAATCTCTGTCGAAATACAAATGGATTTCGTGACTAAAAATATCTTCGGAGGGCTGAACGCGAGTGTCCCCATAAAGGAAATATTTTTTATCTCTGATGCTATAGGGATTTCCGTAAAAAATTTTTTCAGGAGTTATTGTTGCATCCACTTTGAAATAATGCGTGTTCGCCTTGGGAAAGCGCGATAAGAGAGTCAGCGTAAAACCACCGTTGTAATAAGAATAATTTAGAATCTTGTCGTCCGGCAAGAGCTGTCCCTCGCCATTTCCAAAATCGCTCTTCCATTCATACGCCTTGTCAGACTCAAGCTGCGTAGCTTCATCTCCGTAAGACCGGTATTTTATTTTTTCAAAAGGATACTCATGATTGTTTTGTCTTAAGATTACATCACCGAACCAGAAATTATTTTTACCCTTTGACTGCAAGTTTATTGTCTTTGCAGAAAAAACATCGGTGCCGTTTGAAAATATAAAAGGCTCTTTGAACGATGCGACAAAAGAATAATCGGAATAAACTATCTCATGATTTTTTGCCGTAATGTGCAGATTCAATTTTGGAATTGAGATTTCACCGTTGGCGCAGATTGCATTGTTTTCATCAAACATAATTGAGTCAAGGTTTACAAAGATTCCGAAAGCATCGTCGCTTGAAAGCCTGAGTTTTTTTGTGAAGGATGATTTGGAAGTCAGCAAATTTCCTTTCATGTCCACAGTTATCTGATAAGTGATTAGAGATTGCTTCCCAAAGACATAGGGCACGTCAACAGTCGCCTTGTTGCATTTGAGGATGTACGAGTCCCCGCTTTTTTCCAGATAGGCTTTGTCAAGATACATTTCAAGTCCGTCGTTGGAATAAGTTGAGCTGTCGTAATCGCATTTGCCGCTTTTAAAACTTCCGTCGCGGTTCAGGGTAAACTTTGGAAAATACAAATCCGCGGATTTTGTTTCATCGCCAAAGGTAAACGTGGCCTCACAAGAAATGGATTTTCCCTTCCTTCTGGGCTCGATGAGCGTTATTGTGTAATCGTCAAATTCAAGCTCAGTCTCCGTGTCAAACTCCGCGGCATCAAAATCAAAGTCCGCAAAGGGAATTGCAAATGCGTGAGTAAGCGGTAAAAACACCAGCAAACAAAACAATAAGACTCTGCTATTAAAAAAAATCTTCATATATACTATGTCCTTTAAGCGGTATGCCAAGGATGGCACGAACCGAAGTTTTATCAATTAAAAGTATATCATAATCCGAGAAAAAATCAATTGCAAACACAGATTCTTGCCATGAAGTTTTTTTTGTGTTACCATATTGGAAAAGAACTTCCCGGAGATGGGTCAAATGAAAAAGCATAATATCGTTTTATGGATTTGTTTTATATTATTGCTCGCATGCCGTCTGGTATTAAAAGGCGGAAATTTTCCGTACTGGTCCGTTCTTGCCGCAATCACATCAGGTCTTTCAATTTTCCTGATTGCGAAAAACAAATTGCCGTCAAAAAAATATGTGATCATTTCCATTGTATTCGCAATCCTTTCGACGCTCGCATATTTGGGATACCAGCAGAATCCGTTCATTTTGATTTATGGACTGAGGGCAGGAATCCCGACACTTCTTTCTTCTTTTGCAGTTTTCTCCGTCATGGAAAAGAAGGGCGGCTATAAAATTCTTTCGCATGAAACACGATGGTCCCCGCTTGTGAGCATTTTAATTGCGGTTGCAGCCGGAATCATTTTATCCATAATTAACACCCTTATCTCAGGGCAGAAAATCAATTTTGAATTCAGTCTTTTAAAACTTTTGATCTGCCTGAACCCTGCGATTTATGAGGAGATGGCATGCCGTGCAATTTTCATGGCTTTCTGCGTTTACTTTGCATCCAATGATAACTCAAAAGAAAAAAGCATGAATGTATTCGACGCACTCACCATGTATTTTATGATGATTGTTCCCCACACCGTCATCCACGGTTACGGCCTGATTCCCACTCTCATCCTTTGCGTGCTCTTCGGTCTTCCATTTGCCCTGCTCCAGAGAAAACGCGACATCGCAAGCGCAATGATAAGCCACGGAATTGTGGACGCGGTAAGATTTACCTTGACGGGTATTTAGAAGGAAACAAAAGCAATGAATAACGAAATTTCTTATCGCAAGAAAAATGATGATATTGAATGCGTGCATTACAAAAACTGGACAAAGGCTTATCCGCCACATACTCATGCGGAACACTTGACGCTTGGAATTGTTGAGGAAGGAAGTGTCTGCATTGTGATGAATGGAGAATCAAAAATCTATGGTAAGGGAGATGAATTTCAG
>JAEEYO010000032.1 GCA_016288205.1 Treponema sp.
AGCAGAATGCGGAAGCAAGATTCAAAATCAGCAGGGTGAAATGTATTTTTGCATACTGCAACCGCCACGGATTGTTTGTCTCGCATCCAAAGTTATAGAAATAAAAATCAAAATGAGGTAAACTGAGTCAGGGGAGGCAAAAATGTCGAAGCAAAATATTTATGATAATGAAAAGTTTTATGAAAACTTCGCGGGACTTCGGGCAAAGGAATTAAATTTCAACGATGTGATTGAGACTCCCATAATCAGCGGAATGCTTCCTGATCTTAATGGAAAAAAAGTTTTGGACATTGGTTGCGGAATGGGGCAGCATGCGGTGCAATATGCAAAAAGCGGGGCGGCCTCTGTACTCGGAATTGACATTTCGGAAAAGATGCTCACGTATGCGAAGGAAAATAACTCTGCGGAAAATATTCGATACCGGAGACTTGCCTTTGAGGACTTAAATCAGCTGGATGAAAAATTTGATGTGATAACAAGCTCGCTCGCTTTTGATTATGTGGAAGATTTCGGCAGCCTGATGAAAGAGATTTACGGCATGTTGAATGAAAACGGCTTCTGTGTTTTTTCAATGTCACATCCGATTGCGACCGCATACGACGGAACTTATGACAGGTACACACGCACGGAAAGCGGGGAAAGACTGTATGCGAATCTTCACAATTACGGAATCGAGGGCTTAAGACGCATCCGCTGGGTCGTGGATGATTACGAGGTCTACCACAGAAAAGTTTCGACTCTCATAAATGCCATTGCGTCCGCAGGATTAATAATCGAAGAGTGCCAGGAGTCAAAGCTGCCTGAGGAAATCAGACAAAAGCATCCTGACCTTTTCGGAGGAGTAATCCATCAGCCGGATTTTATATTCTTCCGATGCCGGAAAAATTGAGGATGTTGATTTATTCATCCCGCACGATCCGCAGAATCATCTCGCCGAATCTTTCCGCCTTGTTCTCTCCTATTCCGTAGCAGTCCATGAGCTGGTGGATGTTCTTCGGTTTTTTCGCGGCAATGTCCATCATGGTTCTGTCTCCGAAAATCACGTAAGGCGGCACGCTGTCCTCATTCGCACGTTTTTTCCTCCATGCCCGAAGCTCCTCCACAATTCTGCTTTCCTCTGCGTTGTCCTCGCTGTTGGATGATGCCGTTTTTTTCTCTGTCATCGCGCAAATGTCGCAGCATGAGTCCGGTGAGACTTTGCCCGAAAGCGGATTGTAATGCTCGCCGAAATATGAGAGAAGAAAATGCCGCCTGCATGTCTTTGCCTCTGCGTATTGTACCATTCCTTGCAGCAGTCTCTCGTCGTTGGTTGGGTCATCCTTTTCGTTGAAGAAGTATCTGATTTTGTGTGCGTCTGATCCGTTGTAAAGAAGAAGCACGCTCGCAGGAAGTCCGTCTCGCCCCGCACGTCCAATCTCCTGATAGTATTGCTCGATTGATTTCGGCAAATCAAGATGGATTACGAATCGCACGTCCGGTTTGTTTATTCCCATTCCGAATGCGACCGTCGCAACCATCACGTCAACCTTGTCCTGAATGAACGCCCTCTGATGCTTCATCCTTTGTTCGTCGCTGAGTCCCGCGTGGTAATTCATGGCGGAGAATCCCTTTTCCCTCAGAAAATCCGTAAGCTCGTCAACCTGTTTCCGCGAGAAGCAGTAGATTATGCCGCACTGTCTCTTGTGCCCGGAAAGAAAATCAAGAACCTGCTTTTTGCCGTGGGATTTGCGTCTGACCTCAAGAAAAAGATTCGGCCGGTTGAAGCTTGCGACCATGACCACGGGATTGTCCATTTTCAGATGCGAGACGATGTCGGTCCGTACCAGCTTTGTCGCCGTGGCTGTGAGCGCGAGACATACGGCTTTGGGAAACTGTTCGCGCACGGATGCAATCTCCAGATAGTCGGGACGGAAATCATGCCCCCATTGGCTGATGCAGTGAGCCTCGTCAATTGTGATGCAGTCCACCGAAAGACCCTCGCTGTGGAGCAGATCCTGTATGCGGTTTGTGTTCAGTCCCTCGGGTGAGACGTAAAGCAGCTTGATTTCTCCTCTCCTGATTCTGGAGCATGTCTCACAGTAGCTTACCCAATCCAGCGATGAGTTTAAAAATACCGCCGGCACACCGAATGCCTCAAGCTGAGAGACTTGATCCTGCATGAGCGCAATCAGGGGAGAGACCACAACGGTGAGACCTTTGAGCAAAAGAGCTGGGATCTGATAGCACAGTGATTTCCCCGCGCCGGTTGGAAGCACCGCAAGAGTGTCCCTTCCGTCAAGCACGTTCTGGATTATTTCCCGTTGCATGGGTCGGAATGTGTCGTAGCCGAAAACTGATTTCAGCACGTGTTCCGGTGTTCGTTCCATTGAATCCTCCCGCACGCTCATTGGTGAGCACTCATATTCATTTACGTAGCAGCATCCATCCTCGCTGAGAGTTTCAGACACTTGTTTCGAGATGCCGGTCACTTTTTCCAGCAACAAATTATATAAAGTTTCTTCCATTATATAAACCCCGGTCTTTCAAGTTTAAAAGATTAAGTTTCATTTTTGTAAAAAACACTTGAAACTATTTTTCATTTATGATATAGTTAATAAAGCAACAATACGCCGGCTTGGTGGAATGGTAGACACTACAGACTCAAAATCTGCTGCGAGCGATCGCGTCTGAGTTCAAGTCTCAGAGCCGGTATACCTTCTCAGGAAGGACAGTCCCTCGGTTTTCCGGGGGATTTTTTTGTCCGCATTCCTGAGCCGTTGCTTGATTTAATCCAGACAAAGCCCCAGTCCGCCCTCGTTTTTCCTAAGCGACACAGCCTCCTCCATGCACTTTCCGTCTATCACATCCTTTCCGCCCATGTCCGCTATGGTCCTTGCAAGCTTAATGCACTCGCTTACCGCCCTGGGTGAGAATCCGTACCGTCTGGTTCCCGCATCAAGAATCCCGCCCGCACTGTCGTCCATAGTGCAGAAGTCCCTGATTTCGGAAGGGGAGAGCCATGCGTTTTTCTTTCCCTGCCTCGTCCTTTGCGTAAGTACGGCCCTCGCAATCTCCGTCCTTAGCTCCTCGGTTGATTTTTCCCTGCCGCTGTTCATTGAGTCGCAGTCAGAAGCAGACGTGTTTCCGTCCACCTGAACCCGTATGTCAATCCTGTCCAGAAGGGGCCCGGATATTTTCCTCCAATATTGCTCCACGCTCTTTGCCGAACACAGGCAGATTTTATCCTTGGAGCCGAAAAATCCGCAGGGACATGGGTTCATCGCGACGAGCAGCTGGAATCTTGCCGGATAGATTGTGGCGCGACCCGCACGGCTCAATGTTATCGCACCGCTTTCAAGGGGAACACGGAGCATCTGCAGGACGGAAGTTTTGAACTCAGCCGCCTCGTCAAGAAAAAGGACTCCGTTGTGGGCAAGGGAAATCTCGCCCGGGGAACAATGGGAGCCCCCACCGCACATTCCCTCAAGACTTGCCGTTTGATGTGGCTGCCTGAACGGTGGTTTTCGGACAATCGGCTGACCGGGACTAAGCAATCCCGCGATAGAGTAAATCCTCGTGACGCTCTGTGCCTCCTCAAGAGTAAGTAGTGGCATCAGCTCTCCGAATCTCTGCATGGAAAGTGTCTTGCCGCAACCCGGTGGCCCGAACGCAAGGATGTTATGACCTCCCGCCGCCGCAATCTGCAATCCGCGTATAAGGGGCTGCTGATTTTTTACCTGGGAGAAATCAAATGTGGAATCCTGAGCTGGAAAATAAACCCCGCCGATGTTCACCGCGCCATCTGGAATCCCGCAGTACTTCCCGGATTTATCTTCGTCGCTGCCAGAAGAAAAGCTGGACTCATTTTCCATCGCCATAAAAGCATCCGTGAGATTTTCCGCACCGAACACGCGCATCCCACGAATCTCCCTTGCTTCCTGGGCATTACCCGCCGGCACAATGCACAGTCTGATTCCGCTCTCGAACGCAGTGCTCACGGCCGCATGAATTCCGCGCACAGGACGCACTCTTCCGTTAAGCTCAAGCTCTCCCATGACCAGAATGGACTCCCCGATAATCCCCTTGCTTTCAGGCTCATCGTCGGGTGGAAAATCCATTTCTTCCGAGACCCTTTCCAGATTGTCCAGCCGTTTTTTCTCACACAGCACGGCAAGAGCAATAGCGAGGTCAAATCCGGCTCCCTCCTTTTTCAAATCCGCGGGTGAGAGACTTATCAGCACCCTTTCCGGCGGAAAATCAAATCCGCTGTTCCTGATTGCAGAACGCATTCTTTCCCGGCTTTCCTTGACCGCACCGTCCGCCAATCCGACCAAATCCACCGCAGGAATCCCGCGCCTCAAATCAACCTCAATGCTGACCAATGACCCCTCATATCCGAAGGGTGAAAAACTGAAAATCTGCATATAAGCTCCTTGTCGGGCCACTTTTGCCCCCACTTATCTAATAGCCGCAAATCTTCGCCACGGTAATCAAAATGCAAAAGAATTTTTCAATATTCGAAAAAAAAAATAATTCTGGCTATAACAATGTATAGAGAGGAAAGTTTTACCGCCTCTTTTTGGCATTTTACCCCTGCCATTTTGCATCTTACCCACAATCCTTTGCGATGTGCTTCGGACAGGTTGAAATCTGGAGCATTATGTGTTATATTTTGTTTAAAGGAACTTTGAAAGATGGGTTGAAATGATTTTTCCCTTGGAGAAAGAGCTATGGTTTATGAATGTAAAGTCTGCGGATATGTCTATGACGAGGAAAAGGGGGATCCCAAGAATGGAATCGCACCCGGGACGTTGTTCAAGGATCTTCCCGACGACTGGCACTGTCCAATTTGTGATGCGCCCAAAGTGAATTCGTTTGTGGAAAAGACAGATTCCACGCAGGGCTAGAGTACGGATGTTTTATGGAAGAAAAAAAACAGTGGTTCGAAAGTGAGGACTTTTGGCTCAATTACGGACCCATAATGTTTGACGAGCAGCGGTGGGCGGAGGCTAAGGCTGTGGCTGAGTCTGTCTGTTCAATCGCCGGTCTGAAAAAGGGCGCGAAGGTTCTTGATGCCGGATGCGGACCCGGAAGGATTTCGGTGGAG
>JAEEYO010000033.1 GCA_016288205.1 Treponema sp.
GCAATCTCTCTTTCCTCGTTTATTGTCTGCTGCCACGTCATGTACTGTCGCCTCCATTCCTTGTTTTTCCTAGCGAAGGACACTTTTTCCTCAATGGATCTTGTCAGTTCGGTCTCAGCCTTCTTTTCCGCAAGAAACCTGAAAAAGGATTTTTCCTCACAGTTTTTCATTTTAGCATATTCCGCCGCATTAAAAAAGACCTTATAAGCCCCATCTCCCAGTTTTCTTCTCTTGCCGCCCTCGCACACATTCTCAAAGAAGTAGACGGGGAGCTTTTCATCAAACGGATCGCTGAGACACAGAAAAATCACGTAGGACTCCTTGAGTTTCCTGTAACTGTCGCCCGGCGAGAGTGAGCTCATGTCTATTGCACTTTGATAATATCTGGAACGTTTTGGAAGATTCGGATTCTGTGTGGTCTGCATCTCGACATCAAAAATACGCTTTTCGTCCTTGGTGTATACGTCGAATCTCACGCTCTTGGAGTCGAAGCTTTCAAGCAATGTCATCTCAGCCTGAGGAGGCTCAAGTCTCTCTATTTTTATATGAAGAAGAATTTCCAACAAACGGCGGCACAGCTCCGGCTCGCTTTCCATAATCTTGCAGAAAAGAAAATTGTTAGCGAAGGTCAGGTCTTCCCATGCGGGTGACTTCTGATGCCCTTGTATTTTTCCCATAATGCAGCTCCTTTTTTTGTCTCTGCATTATAATATTCCGCAAATCTTCACCACGGTAATCAAATTCGCAAAGTTTTTTATAAAATCTTGTTATAAGAGCTGATTTCTCAGCACAGGCCATATAGTAAGTACCTCATGGCCAAGTTTCTTTTCTCTCTCGCAGATTGCCTTTTCATTCCACACATAATCTTCTTCCCTTGTATTTTCATCAGGAACAATTTCTGTTGTGATAGAGAATTTTGCACAATCCCTTATGCCTTCAATTCTTTTCTTGGCACCTTGCTTTCCATTGATTTTCACAAAAAAGGATGCATTGCTTATTGAAGAATTTAATTTTTTTCTCAGGATTGTCATGTTTCCCAGTGAGAGAACCATTTCATTTCTAAGTTCTTTTCCAGATTCCGCATCAGTTATTTCATTTCCATTTTCATCAAAATATGGCAGATTACTCCATGCTGGTTCTGTTTCCCATGTTTGTGGCATCAAATGTTCCAATTCCATTTCTTTTGTAAACTGGAGACCAACAGAAGTCTCATCAGATTTCTCATTTAGGCTCTTTCTGTACAATTCAATCCAGAACAGGATTAGTTTCGCGAGCTTATTATTTTTCTTCTTTTTTAACCCCTTAAAAATCTCTTCCTCAGTGAATGAATCTATCTCTTCTTTTACATAACTCAGTAATTCAGACTCTCCCTTTTTGTCGTTTTCGATTATTACGTTGCAATACTTATTGAAATTTTTATTCGAGGCTCCGGTAATGATGTAATGCATTAGGATTCCATCCAATAAACTCAACCGCTTCTTCAGCTTTTCAGGATTGTCTTTGTATGTCTTATACAAATACAAAACATAAGGCGTGAAAGTTGTATTTTCACTTATGTCCATTGTACAAGCAAGCCGTTCTTTTGGATCATTAAAACTGTAAAACTTTGAATTTGAAAAAGTCGGTATCTCATTTTTGTAAATATCAGCATAGCTGATTATTTCCCGAATGAAATTTTCAATGTCGCATACAGATTTTAAATTCTCATCAATATATTCCTTATATTTCTTAGCCAAATCAGAAAGAGTGTCTTCCTCGACATAGTATATTTTATTTATTATGCCGACTGCCTGAAACAACAATTCCATATTGTCGCGGCGAATTCTACCGACGCTTTTTTCCGTAGTCCAAAAAGCATTTACTGATTCATCTGCTTCAAATGTTTCCTGCCAGGTTTCCGAATATTTTTTATAAATATCCTTTTCCGTCAAATTGAATGAACGGAATTTATCATACAAATGATTCTTTATGATATCCGTAGAGGAAAGATGCATTCCAGAACTATTGATCGTATCAAATATCTCCTGCTCCTGTTCGTTTTCTTCTATTGTTATCAAGACAAGGATTTTGTTGTTATCATCAAACAACTTGTCCCATAAAGATTTTATCTGTTCTATATTGCATTTGCGTAATCTTACACTGTAGTATTTGTAGCACTGCTTGAGAAGATTGTTATCATTGTTATAAGCCTCTTCGATTTTATCCCCAGTAAGCGAACGATAGTGCTCCCTTGAAATTTCATCCCAAATCGAAGCTTCAAGAGGGGAAGTAATCTTCAGTACCGGCTCACCTTCGATCTGTTTTTCTTCAATATTTCCAATAATTTCACAATAATTTGCCCTGTCAAGAAATGAGTTTTGCAAATGAATTTTGTAAGCATTGTTTTCCCTGTGAAACAAAGCGGATATTCCTTCTGTCTTTCTTTGGGCATCTATTCCTTTTTTAGAAAGGATGTCAAGCATGACCTTTATTAAAATGCTTAGAGTTGTTAAACGCTGCTGTCCATCAACAATTACACCTTTATACGGAGTCTCCCCTTCAACTTTGTTCTGAGTCCGCTTAATTAAAATGGAACCAATAAAATGCTTGCCATCACACCGTAAAAGATCCTCCAATAAATTTCTTGCATTTTCATACTTCCAGACATAAGGCCTTTGAAAAAAAGGAATCTCAAGTTTTGTTTCATTGATTAAAAATCTTAATGACTTTGCTTCTGCGTTCATATTATTCATCTCCTAATGCTTAGTTTTATGACTCTATTATAAGCCATAAGTTTCTCAATTTATGAGAATTTCACAAAAGTTTCGTGGCTTTTTTGATTTTTCCAATTTACCAAGTCATTATAAGCTTTTCGTCTGAGCATAATAACCTCCTGTACTTTTATAGGGCTTTTTTACGTTTTTTCAATAGAAATGCATATTTTTGGACGGTCAGTGCCGTGTCTAGGGAACATAACAATCGTCGTATTCCGAATAATCAATGTCGAACTGATTTCTGAACAGCATTCTCTATCATCTCATTAGCGATTTCCTCATAAATTGTCTCCAGATATGTTTTCAGGATATTCTCTGCTTCTTTTGCTTCATTCTCAGAAATATTAAATGTTTTTACTTCTAAATAAAGTTTTTGAACCGCTTCCAGATATAACTCAAATTCAGTTTTCAATTTGTCTAACGAGGTACAGGATTTAAGATAAGGTCTGATATCAGGAATTTGCTTGAGATTCGTTAAAAGTCTATGATACAAATCTGCGATATCTTCTTTATACTCATTATACATGCAGGTTCCCCATAGGGTATAGCAACTTAATAAATCATTTAAGAGATATCTGCCCCCTTTCAAATTCCTCAAACTTGTCGATATCTTTTTTAGAAATCAGACTTGACCTGTGATTTCCCAATTCTATCCTCTTATCTTTCGTTTGCCTGATGTACATTTTAACAATGTCTTCAAAGGACAAATCAGTGCCGTACATTTCGTTATAGACTTTGCTGAGTACCGCGAAAGAAGAATTCACTTCGAATTCTTTGCCGTTAACAGAAATGACCGCGCTGGCTATCTTGCTTCTGACAAGTTTTACAGTTACGTCTTTCATAAAAAAAATCTCCTTAGAATCTTATTTCAGGGCAATCAAAATAATATCCTGATTGCTCATTTTGAACAATGCAGTTGGACAGATTGGCCGGTTCTATCCAACTGGCGGGCTCCCGCCAAAATCTGATCTGTTTATTCCTAATTATGAAAAATCAAGAATATAAACGACCGGATTAACGTGGACGATACTTTTTGCATCTGTTTGTAGAAGTACCGTCTTTGTCTGGGTTCTGACCACACTTGCTGTTGTCAACAAAAATGGTCGAATCGTGGCATCTGTGCGGATATGACGAATGTGCGACACTTTCATAGTGTATACAATTCGTGCACATGACGCACGGTAATGTTTTTGACTGTGGCATAGTTTACCTCCTTTCAAAAAGATTTCTAAATGCAGCTGCCATTTAAGGTGTAGGTTTTACCCAATCACCTGAATTACAATTTTCCCATCTACGCCGTGAAGCCGATTCTGTGCTCGCTCTCTCCGTTTTCCTTGCTCCACAGCTTTTTCTTTTCCGTCTGGAGTTTCTTCAGCTCCTCAAAAATGTAGTCTGAGTCAACATCGTCCGGGTCCATAAAGCGGATGCGGCTCGCAAGTACTCCGAAGTCTCCCGGTGTCGCGCTCTCCATGTCCTCAAGTTCCTCAACCTGAGTGTTTGAGAGTTGATGGTTCGGGAAATATCTTTCCGCCATGACTTTGATTCCCTCAAACTTCATCGGCTTGAATTCCACCATGATGTGAAATCGTCTCTGCATTGCCGGATCCATCACGTTCCTAAGGTTTGTTGTGTAGATAAGGATGCCGGAAAACTCCTCCATCTGGGTAAGGAACTCGTTTACCAGGGAGCGTTCCCAAGTGCGCTGAGCCTGGTTTCTGTCGTAGAAGAATGTGTCGGCCTCATCAAAGAGCAGGATGGAATCAGAGCTCTCGGCTTCGGCAAACGCATCTCGTATATTCTGCTCGTCCTCTCCGACATAGGGGGAAAGGATGTCGCTTGCACGTTTGAGCACAATATGCTTTCCAAGCTGTCCGGAAATGTAGCGCGCGAGTTCCGTCTTGCCGGTTCCGCTCAATCCGTAGAAAAGCAGCCTTATTCCGTTTTCGGTACCCTTGTTCTGCTCGGCGAATTTGGCGGCATTCTCCACCATCTCCACAATCTTCAAGGGACTCATGCTCGCGTTCAAAACCTTGGGATCGTACTCAGCTTTTACCGTCTCACGCATCTTTGATTTTCCGTTCAGCAGAAGGGAGTTTTCCTTCATCACTATTTCGGCCTTCTTCAGCAGATCCGCATTGTCAGAGCAATCCATTCCTTCAATCATCTTCACAAGATTGTCCACGCTTGCCCCGGTAAGATGATATTTGTCGAGCATCTGGAGCAATTCAGCTTTCACCTCATCCGAAAGATTCATCGGCTCAAGTTTTGACTTTGCGATTGAGCGCAGCGTCGTGGTCGGCATAGACTCAAACTTGATGCTGAAAGTGAAGCGGCGGCGTGTGGACTCATCAATCTGCCGCTGATGGTTGATGATGTAAATCACCTTGTCCTTGTTTTCCTCAAGCATCTTGTTGATTGTGCCCTTCGTGGATGTCGGGGTCAGACCGCTGAAAAATCCGAACTCAACCGTCTTCAGCAAAGAGTCCGCCTCATCAACGACCAGAACAGAATCGCTGCGGTCCATGGAAAGCAGGCACACAAGTCTCCCGAGAATATTGCGGTCCTTTTCCGCCTCAACCTCGTTTTTGAAAATATAAACTTTCTTTCCGGTCTCCTTACAAATTGATTTTGCAAGCTCAGTTTTACCCGCCCCAGGTTTCCCGTAGAAAAGAATCGAGACAGGATTGTTTCCCTTGAGCAAATCAAGCGTGATGTCAACGGACTCCTTTTTTACCGCGAATGAGTCAAGTGAATATGCCTTACTGCAATCAAGCGGCTTGAGTATGCCGGAAAAATAAGAATCGATCGACTGTTCAATAATGCAGTCGTCCAAGTCGTTGTCATAATCCTCATCCTTCTCAATAAAACCGAATGACTTGAGCTTTTGGTCCGCACGGAGCATCTCTCTGTATTCGCTGTATGAGATGCCGAGGAGTTTTGCAATGCATTTGTCCGAATTCTTTTTGTCTCCGAACTCTTCCTCAAGAACGCGACCTGGAATCCGCTGGGAGTCAAGACGGCTTCTTAACAAAATGTAACGTGCCTCTGTCTCGGAAAGATTGACCTGCTCCACAAGAAACTTTGTCGCGGAAAAATCGTTGACCATGTTCCTTGCTTTCTTTGAGAGAACAAGCTCTGATTTTAATCCGAATGAATCGGACTCGTCAAAAACAACCGTGTTTATTATCGTGGAAAAGACAGGTTCCTTTGTGACGAAGAGAATCCTGGAAATATTGATTGTGTTTTCCGAGATTTGATCGTCATCAATTTTACGCTCAACACGTTTGTCCTGCTCGTACTCATGGAAAAAATCAGATTCGCAAAAACGAGTGTCTTCGGAAGGTGTTGGATTGCTGCGGACAAGAAGTCCGTTTTTCTCAAGTCTTTGGACTTCGTTCTTCAGCACAGCTGTCAGCCGCTCTGTTTTTCCAAGCTGGTCGCAGAACTTGACATAGTTGTAGAGATAGTCATCATACGTGCCCACGAGTTTCAAGTTTGAAACTTTTTCAAAAATGTGGTAATAATAATAGCAGAATGAGTATGCCTCTGATTTCGTTCCGCTTGAGATGAAGCTTGTACCACGTCCGCCCCTGCGATGTCTGCGGGCCATTGATTCTCCAAGTGCCATATTTTCCTCCTGCAATGATTGGACGGCAAAAACTTGCAGTCCGTTTGCTTGTATCAAAGTTTATTCTGAGGGAAATATATCACAAGACTGTCTCAAAATTTGAGAATTTGAGCGTGTTTTTATTTTTTTTGAAAATTTTTTTCGAAAAGCGCAATCCTCCTAGATTTTTTTCGCCATGTTCCTGATTTTTGCTTTCCATTCGTCCACAAGTTCCGCAGGCTCCAGGGGCTCAGCTTCATCTCCCCAGCCCAGAACCCAACGCAAAATCGGTTTGTATTGGGAGGCCTCGAAGCTGAGGACAAATCCGTCCTTCGTCTCCCTGATTTTCTGCTTGTCTCCCCAGATTCTGCCCTTCGAATAAAGACAGGCGTAGGAATCCTTCTGGAACTTGATTTTGTATACCTTTTGCTTTCCGTCGTTGTAGCAGCCGAAGTTGCCCGAAAGTGTTTGAAGAAAATTATAATCGGCAGGAAGGAAAAATTTTCCCATCATGGACCTGACTGAGACCCGCGTGATTCTTGAGAGATTGAAAAGCTTTTTTCCTTCGTGTCCCGGCGTAAAACATTCTCCCCACAAGTCCCAGCTTCCGTTGTCGAAAATCAGTTGATATGGCTTTACCGAATAGGTCTGCTCCTTCGTTTTTCCTTCCGGGGTATAATGGATGTTTATTGCGGAAAACGTGTCCATGGCGTCAAAGATTTCCTCCCAGATTTTTGAGTCAATGGTAGATTCCGGTGCTCCCAAAAACAAAAGCCGCGACGAACTCTTCTGATTTTTTACATCTTTTGTGCGACCTCCTCTTGTGAATTGAATCTTTTCGTGCTCAATAAATTCCTTCGCCTTTTCATAAACAGGAGAGCCTTTTATCATTTCCAAGAAATTGGAGATTATGTTTATGCTTATTATGCTCTGTTGAGCTTTTTCTGCCATACGGTCGGTAATGGAACGGATGTTTTGCACTTTTTTACTATTCTCATCAAAATAATATTTGCCGTCGGCCCCCCTTTTTATCAGCTCGGTTTTTGTAAGTTCCGGTATAATCCGCCTGTACATTGTTTTTTCGCCTATGCCCCATGTAAAACCTTCCGCCCTCAATGCATTGGTCATATCCTCAATCGAAAGCCTCTTCTTTTCATCGACAATCAATCGTCTTAAAATACGCATTTGATTTATTTCTTTTTCGGACTGCCGTACATGGGTTTCAGTTGGCTGGGCATTTTTCTCGATATAATCTCTGATATATTTTTCTTTTTGCTTTGCCGTCGGTTTTCTGTTGAACTCCCTCTGATATTTTCTTTCATATATTCTGCAAGCTCTTTCAGCCTCTTCCTCAAGATACTCGCGTTCAAACTTACTGATATTGCTTTTCATAAGAGCTCCTTTTTTCTCAAAATTTGAGACAGATATATTATATAATACATCCGTTGCCCGGGAAAAGCAAGAGCGATTTTAATCGGGCGGATTTTAATTAGAGAGATTTTGATGATAATTCACTCATTTTGCAAAAGTCCTATGAAAAATGTTGGGTTAACAACAAAAGTCCTATGAAAAATGTTGACTTTGTTACAAAAGTGGTATAACATTTGTAGTAAGGAGGCATTATGAAGCGTGATTTTATAGACAAACTGATTGAATGGAAGAAAAGCCGAAGAAGAAAGCCCCTGCTGATTACCGGCGTGCGTCAATGCGGAAAAACTCATGCCCTAAAGGAATTTGGAGCGCAATATTTTGAGAGCACCTGCTATGTCAATTTTGAGTCAGACTCCTCTTATGCCTCCGTTTTTGATTATGATTTTGACATTGACCGCATCATAAAGGAAATTGAGCTTCTGGAACAGTGCAAAATAACGGAAGGAAAGACGCTCTTGATTTTCGATGAGATTCAGGAAGCTCCCCGGGCAATCACCTCCCTTAAATATTTTTGTGAAAACAAACCGAATCTGCATGTGGCATGTGCAGGCTCACTTTTGGGAGTGGCATTAAAAAAAGAAAACATTTCATTTCCCGTCGGAAAGGTGAACCGTATGCAGATGTACCCAATGAGCTTCAAGGAATTTCTGGAGGCATTGGGCGAGGAAAAATATATCGCTCTTTTTTCTGATTGGAATATGTCCCGGGAAATTCCAGAGGCATTTGCAAAACAATTGGAGCATCTCTTAAAAGAGTATTACGTGGTTGGTGGAATGCCGGAAGTCGTGAAGGACTATGTGAGTTACAAAAACTTCAAGACGGTGCAGGAGATTCAGGATGAGATTCTTTCTGATTATGCGGATGATTTTTCAAAGCATGCTCCTGTTGCGGAGATAGAAAAAATCCGGCTTGTATGGGATTCCGTTCCAAAGCAGCTTGCTAAAGAAAACAAAAAGTTCGTGTTCTCACATGTGAAAGAAGGAAAAAGGGCTCATGAATTGGAGGCTGCTGTGCAGTGGTTAAAAAACGCGGGGCTTGTTCATCTTCTGGAACTTGTGCAGAATGCGGAAATTCCTCTTTCGTCAAATGCCGACGCAACTTACTTTAAAGTTTACATGGCAGACCAGGGACTTTTGTGCCGCAGACTTGGACTTGGCTATAAAGATTTTTTGGATGAAAATGATTCGTTAAAAACTTTTAAAGGTGCTGTCGTAGAGAATTATGTCTTGAATGAATTTATCAGGCAGGGAAAAAATCCATATTTCTGGAGAAGCGGAAACAGCGCGGAGCTTGATTTTTTATTTGAGGACGACGGACAGATTTTTCCTGTGGAAGTAAAGGCCGCCACAAACACACAGGCCAAAAGCTACAAGCAGTTCTGCAAAAAATACAGCCCCAAAAAAGGATACAAGCTTTCCCTAAAAAACATTGCGTCAAATGACTGTGAGGGAACCGAAACAATCAGCCTGCCATTGTACCTGGCTTGGAAAATGTGACGGGGGGGCAGGGGAAATGGTCACGCATCAGGGGTTGCAAACCACAATTATCAGGAAGATTTGTGAGAAATGGAGGCGTCAAACAGCTCATCCAGCTTTTGTTGCAGCGTACCTTCCTTTGCGTAAGGCAATGCATCAAGTAGTCTGAAATTATGCTTCAAACTATCAGCGTTATCTGAAAATCCCAAAATGTAATTTGTCGCAATTTTATAAATAATTTCTGTTGGAGCAAGTCCATAAACTTGTTTTTCAAAGATGTGTCTTAGCCGTTCTTTTTCATCGGGAAATTGTTTTTTCATTTTCTCACTTTGATAAAGTCGTTTTACTATCTCTGTTATGTAAAGTCCAGACTTCATATAAAGATCAATAAAAGTTTTGTCTTTGTCGTCAAAACATCCTGGATTCTCTTTTTCAAGCATATCAACCATTCGTTTTACAACATCTTTTGGTGTGAAGATTTGATTTGTTTTCTGTGGTGGAATATAGTCGAAAATATCCTCGATGCTTTTTTCGTCAAAATAATCAGCCAATCGTTTTTTTAGTGACAGAAATTCTTTTATTGAATCATCGAAAACTACTTCATCAAAAAGATGTCCATCAAAATGTTTCTTTTCTCCTGTTTCTTCTTCTGTATAATCTCCTCCATCTCGAAGAAATTTAAATTGATCCAATGTAATGCTTGTTACTTCTTCAAAAACTTTTCCAGGAATGGTTGTGTCAAAAGTTGCGAGCGTTACAGTGCCATCTCCATAAGCCATTAGGAATGAAGGAATGGTTCTGGAAAATCCTCTTAAATGATCCCTTACTCCATTTTCTATGTCGCTTTTCATTCTGTCCTTTATATTTGTTTCGACAGTGCGGATTGTTGTCTGTGCTGATTGGTCCACAAAATCTTGAATTGCATTCGTCAAGTTCTCTTGAAAGTCTGCGAGAACTTCTTGTTTTTTCAATGCGAATTCTCTGTCGATTTCTTCGCTTGTTTTTCTGCTTGCATGTCTGTTTTGTTGGGCTTCTACACGTTCCTTTTCCAGAATGTTTTCCTGAATTTTATAATTGCCGTGAAGCTTATCAACCATGCGGTCAACTTCATAATTGAGTTTGCTTTCAATTTGCTTGCTGTCAGATTTTTTCATCTCGCTTCCATAAGCAGCCTCTGCTGATTCTACGACACCTTTTACCGTTTTTTCCTTAAAGAAATCTTTGAGCTTGTAAAGTACTGCATCCGCTTTTGAAGGTTCTGTCTCAATTTTTGAGAATGCGTCCTCAACTTTTTCTTCCATTATTTCGTCATAGATTTTTTTGCCGAAGACGTCCATCGTGCGTCCGATTACAAAATCCTCTGAAAGCTCTACTTCTCCTTCTTCATTAAGAGACAATTCATCCTTTATTTCCCTCGTAAGATTTACTTTCGTTTTTGGCTCTTCTATTCTCTCAAACTTTTCAATGATATCCAACACTTCTTTGGGAGCTGAGAACACATTGCTGATATTCTGGAATAGGAAGTTGCTCATAAAACCTCGACGGACAACCTCAACAGAGCGGATTTTTCGTGGAATTGAAAGAACTTCTCTTGCATCAAGTTCAACTAGTTTTCCGTTTTCGTCTTCACCGATTACTGGGAAGAAGTTCAAAAGCTTTCTGATATTTGATTCCCTTTCATCGCTTGTTCCACCACCTGTTGCTGTTGTCGGATTCAAGTTGTTAGCAAACTGCTCGTAAATTGTAAGTGTACGTGCCGGGTCAAAGTCAAATACATAGGCATTTTCTTTTCTAAAATTTTCTGTACCGTATTTGAAAAGACAAGGATTCTGTGCTCTGAATGCAGCCTGCATATATAAAGCTGGCGACTTAATGTTGCTGAGCATGAGAACAGCAGTCCATTCTGGAATTGTAATTCCTGTTGTAAGTTGACCTACCGACAAAGTAATTGTCTTGTCGTTTTCGGCGATAGCCTTTTTTACTTTATCGTAGGATTTCAAGTTTTCGTCTGAATCGTCAACTTTTCCATCACCAAAAGCAGGAACAATTTCATATTGTTTGAAAACTGGATGCTCTCTTAATTTTTTTGTAAGAAGTTTTGCACTTTCAATTCTGTTTAACAGCCAGAATGTATGCTTTAGTTCATTCCTAAGTTCTGGTGTAGAGAAAGGGAACTTTTCCTGTGTTGTTAGCGCGTCTAAAAATTTATCGACGGAAGAGTTGTACTTAAACGTTCCGTTTTCAACAGCAAAGAACTCGTTTAAGTCAAAGGCGTATTCTTCTGTTATGCCCTGAATTTCTATACCTTGCTTGAGTTCATCGCGGATAATCTCTGACATCTGATAGGTAAAAAGATTGAGCTTTGGAAGTGTTGCGTAAGGATTTTCTTCCTGCTTTGAATTATCCCAGTTTGCTTTCATTTCCTGCTCGTCGGCATAAGTCCAGTTGAAGATTGCCCTGTCTTCAAATTTGCTGTTCGCCAGAGCCTTGAACGGAGTTCCCGAAAGATGAAGTGTGAAAGAGCGTTTTATTTGGTCAAAGGCAATGTCAGTCTTGTACGTGTCTACTCCTTCGTGAGCCTCGTCAATTATCAGCACATCCCATACAGTGTCTTTCAGTTCCTTAAGTTTGTCCGTCGCATTTGCCTTGTCGCTGAAATAGATTGAGCCTTTTAAATCCTGCAATGAAACAAACTCAATCAACTTTGGATTTGCGTCCTTTATCTTTGTAAACTGCTCATAGTTTATGACAAGCGGCCTGCCTTTGATTCCGTCAACATTGCTTACAAAATAATAGCCCGATTGCCTTCCCAAAAACTGCTCGTAGTCTGAGTACCAAGAGTTTGCGATTGCAGGTCTGTTCGTGACGATGAGGACTTTTGAGGCATTCTTTTTCTGGATAAAATCATAGGAAGAAAGCGTCTTTCCAAAACGGGGCTTGGCGTTCCAAAGAAACTCACAGTCTTTTCGCTCCTTTGAATATGCGAGGGTCTGATTAACGGCATCTTCCTGTTCCTTTCGCAATTTATATACGGACACTTCGTTGATGTCACCGCCAACTCCGCGATTGGAACGGAAATCATAGAATTTGATTTTCGAATCATTCGGTGAAATGTGGAACCATTCGTTTTCATCGTCCTTGGCAAAGTATTCGTTTCCTTCGTCCTGAGGTTGCTTAATTCCGTTTCTCCGCAAGTAGGCATGAAACTGCTTGTCTGTAAAAGTGTCGCCGCTGCCGTCCTCAAAAAAAGCGTTGCCCTGCCATTCTTTCTGTGCCTTTATTCCCGCCGTGTGGGTCTGCTGCTTTATCCGCTCGTTCACGTCCTGTTCCGTGTAACCGATTTTGATGTAGCCGTTATGATATTCAACGCCCGGAGTTGTGTAGGCATAAATCATGGGTACGACTTTTTCTGAGCTCTTGATGTTTGTGTTGTTTTTTTCGTCTTTCATTTTATGCCATCTCCTTTACGTGGGTTTCGATAAAATTGATTTCTTCATCCGAGAGCTTGTATTTTTTGTAAAGCTGCCTGTCGATTTCCGCTATGGATTTTGTCCAGTCGATATCCGATTGTGGGGTGAAGTCTTGGAGGGGGACATACTTCCATTTATCAGGCGTAATGGCCTGTGTAGCCTTTAAGATTCCAAGCATAAAGCGTACAAATTTGGATTTGATATATGATGAAGCATTTTCTGCTTCTGATTTTGTTGAAAATTTACCTATGCTTAAAAAGGATTCTGTGCTACCAACTCTTTTTTCTCCAATTGTAGGTATACCGCATATTCTGGCCGGAATAGGTTTCCCGATTGTTCCAGCAGCTCCATCGGCTCCTGCTATAAATAACTTATAATAATCAATATTATCTGGTGAGATTATGTATTCAGCTTTTATAAATTTTGTTGTGCGCTCATTACCCTGCCGTCCGTATATTAACAGCATATTTGATTCTGTTTTTTCATTTGAAAAAATACTAGGCATTTTTTCGAATACATTCGATTTCAAATCGAAATCATGTCCATCGCTTAAAACACCTTTTAATTCAGGATGCTGTTTGTATAGCTCTTCTGAAAAGTGATATGAATAAGCAGATTTTACTATTTCAGAAAACGAGGAAAATGTTTTATTCTCAACAACTTTCTTTCTTATTGTGTTTACTTCAGGAAAACTGGAATAAACTTCGATAGGAGTAAACTCCTTTTTATGATCGTGATATGATATAGCAATACCACCTGTAATCGATGTATTCGGGAAAAAAGTTCTTGCATCTGATTCATATTGCAGGATATGAAAATGTTTGTCATTTAGCATTTTGTTATTCCAAGATTTTGGAGTACTGCCAGCGTTAAACAAAAATCTCCCTGGGTGAATTAGTTCAACGGCATTTGCTATTTTATATGCCTCATCAATGAAAATATTGTAGATTTGCGGAGCATAATTATCATTATTTCCAATTGTTTCATCTTGATACGGCGGATTCCCAATTGCAAAATCAAATTTCATTTTTATCCCCTCTTTATGTTTTTGTATGTCAAAGATTTTTTTGAGGTCCAATCAAAAATCTTGCAGTCAATTTGCTCAGGTCCAGAATCCTTTGCTCCAAGATCAAAATCAAAAAGATCCAGTTGCATAGGTTTCGGCTTCATAAAAGGAATGGTTCCCGTAATGCCGTCCATCTGCCATAGATTCCAAACGATTACTTTTGTTACTTCTTTTACTTCTGTTTCTGTCGGGATTCGATTTAAATGTTCCTGCATATAATCTACAAATGTATTCAAGAGGTTTATTCTGGCAATGAGAAGGTTGTCGCCCTGAAACTCATATCCGTAGACGCTTTGAAAAGCCCTGTAAGTCCATTTGAGCCAGTCATCTTCGTTCTGTGCGTTCTCACTTACGATTCGAAGTTTTCTGTCAAGGATTCCGATTCTTTTGTGTATGGGGATAATTTCACCTGTTGTTGTGTCATAGCGCGAAACAATATAAGGTGCTTCGCCACAGGTTATTTCAAGCCGTTTTGAATTTATGTACTTCTGCCAGTCTTTTGGATTCTCAAATTGAATTTTTTCTGTAGTCGGAATCCAATCCTGTCCTTTTTCAGTGTTGAATACATTTTCACGGCCGAACCATTCAACATCGCAATGGTTGTTCATTTTGTTGCAGACCCAGGATGGTGTAAAAACTTCAGCCTTGTTCCGTGTTCGTTCCGACTGTTCGTCTTCTGATTTTGTAAATCGTGGTTGGATCAGTGCTGAAAGACCATCTTTTAGTAGGATCTGTGTAATCTGGTCGGTTTCCTTTATTTGATTAGCATTAAGACTATACGAATTTGTAGCAAAAATTATATTTTTACCCGTAGTTTTATCTTTCAAAAGAAGATTCAAGACTTTGGAAACTGGATAGTTGTTGAAATCAATAAGTTTATCCATTCGGGGTACTCCAATTTACCGTACGACAAGAACAACTGTCGACTTTTTGGAATTAAATAAATAGTTGTCGCTTTCTCATTTTATAAATATTTGTCGAGATTATCAAGCACTTTGCGACAGATATTTATAAAATACTTTACATGGGATTCTGGAAGAAAGCTGAGGTCGAATTAGATTATTATGGTTTATCTCGTAAGGAATTATCTGCAAAGAGCGGTGTTCCAATGACTACCATCAACCGTGCCATGGAACGTGACTCACAGCCGTTTGCTCTGGATGCTCTGCGCGTAGCCAAGGCATTGCATGTTTCTCTTGAATATCTTCTGGACTTGCCGGAAACAAAGGCTGACGGTAAGAAAACTGATGCCGATGAATCCCATCAAATAGAAATGTACAAAAAGTACCATGCGATAATCGAGACTCTGGAAAGGCTGCCGCAGACAAAGCAAAAGGGTACCTTGGAAATCATAAAATCTCTTGCAGAATTGTGTAAATAAAGATACTCAGATTGATTCAGATACGCTTGAAACTTAGTTGCGAGTAACGGCATTTACGATTTTGTGATATGAATGGCTTAAATCCCTAATACAAAAATCCCAAAAGCCACAGGGGGATTCTCCGGTCCGTGCCAAACTCTATGTCGTCGGCAAGAATGTATGAATTGGGGATGTCCTGAATCTGTTTTCGCTTTTTGTTTTTTCCGCCTATCTCAAATGTAAATTTTTTGTCCACGAAGAAGTCGCTTTTTTCAGAAAATAAAACTTCATGTGAATGGGAAAGCTGATTGAATGCGAATGTCTCGCGGACATTGCCCTCATTGGTTTCTATGTCGCCGAGCAAGTACATCAGGTTTGTGTTTTCCAGAAAAATTTTATCAGGCTTCTCCAGATTTCCAAGCCCGCGGGATTTTTTGAAAACCTGAAAAATTAACTTTGATTCCTCAAGATATTGAAAATACTGGAGCAGAGTTTGACGTGCTATCTGAATGCGGGAAGAAAGCTCCGTGGTGTTCGGAATAAAGGGGGCGGATTTTCCGATGGCGGACAAGAGTTTTTTTATCTTCCCGATGTATGCGACCTCCACTTTTCTGAGCAGGGGCAGTTCCACTTCAAGAATCATGTTTACCGTCTCATTCAAGCGGGTGTAATAATCGTCGATGCCTTCCAAAAAATATGGGTAGTAACCGAACTTCAAATAATCATCAAAGAATTCAAAGGGCTTGATTTTTGAAACTATGTCGGCAGAAAGCTTTTCGTTTTTCTTAAGTATTTCATCAAGTGTCAGAATTGGAAAATCAGCATCCGCAGTCAGTTTCAGATATTCTCTGAACGAAAGTCCCTGAAGATTGTAGACAAGGGCACGTCGGCTTAAATCTGAGCGCGCGTTTAAAATTTCAAGCAGCGACGATCCTGTAAACGCGACATGAAGCTCGGGGTAATCATCATAAATGTTTTTAATTGTTCTTGACCAGTCAGGATATTTGTGCACTTCATCCAGGAAAAGAAACCGTCCTCCGTGTTTTGCAAATGAATCCACAAAATCAAGAAGCGAATGGTCAGAAAAATAAAGATTGTCCAGACTTACATAAATGACTTTCTCAAGGTTCTTAAAGGTCTTTTTTATGTGCTGGAGCATGAGCGTCGTTTTTCCTGTTCCCCTGGCTCCCCGGATGCATATAAGGCGGGCCTTCCAGTTTATCTGGGCCTCAAGATTTCTGATAAAATCCATGTTCGTTGAGGCTATTTTTTTCCTAAACAGTTCTGTGAGCTTTTCCATGATTACAGTATACTACATTTTCCCGGATTTGTTAAGTCCACTTAACAAAATTTACACAAAATCGTTAACTCGACTTAACAAAATCAAGCAAAAATTGTTAACTCCACTTAACAAACGCTGATCTACATGATTTGATGCTCGCCTTTTTTAATTCCGGACAAGATATGTCTCCATCTCTCCGAATCCCTTGATGTGCGTGACAGGCTGCATCTCAAGACTGTGGTTCGGCTCAAGTTTTTTCGCAAGATACGGAGAGACATTGATTCTGTCAGGAACACCGTAGGACTCCATCCTTGAGGCAAGGTTCACGGCCTCTCCCCAAAGGTCATAGATGAATTTTTTCTTTCCGATGATTCCAGCGACTACAGGCCCGGTGTTGAGTCCTATCCTTACCTGGATGCTCGTTCCGTTTCTCTTGTTGAATCCCTCAAGCAGCTTTAAAACCGCAAACGCGAACCTCAGCATCTCCTCGTGGTTTTCCTCATAATAATCCGGGATTCCGGCGGCGGCCATGTAGGAGTCACCCATCGTCTTGATTTTCTCAACCCTGAAAACGCTCAAAAGGTCATCAATCTGTGAGAAGAATTTATTCAGCAGCACGACAATCTTCTGCGCGCCTATGTCGTTAGAAAGCTTGGAGAAATTCACGAGGTCAAGGAACATGATCGTAACGTCGTTGAACTGCTCGGTGAAAGTTGAGTGAGAGTCCTTCAGTCTGTCGGCGACCGACTCTGGAAGAATGTTCAGAAGCAGCTCCCTGTTCTTTTTGTTCGCGTTGTTCAGTGCCTTGATCATTTTCATGTCGGGATTCTCAATCGTGAAGTACATTATCATTATGGTGGCCGCGGTTCCGAATCCGATTATGAGAAGCTCCTTGTTGAACATCTGCACGATGGCGATGATTCCTTCCATAATACAGAAGCTGTAGATGGAAATCTGTTTTGCAGGAGGAATGTTCCTGATGTTGATGAGGAGAACAATCACCACATAGATTACGGAGATTGTCGAGAACATGTATACGGTGTCGCTCGCGGGTCCGTAGCTGTAGATGAATTTTCCCTCGCCGCCGTAAAGAAGCTCCCTTGTCAAAACAAGCACGCAGCTTACAATCAGACCGATGATTATGACTCCCGCCTGAATCTGCTTTGAGGTCCTTCTCCATTTCGGCATTCCGGAATATGGCGTGTTTGCGAGCGTGTACAAACCAATACAGGCGATGTATGCGAGCATGGCGATGAGATAGCCCTTTGAAAGAAAGTTGTTGAGTCTCGGACACAGTTCCCGGTTTGTGATTGAGATGACGCTCGCGATGTCAAGGATAAGCTCAACCACCGTTATGATGAGCAAAGCCCGGTAGATTGAATTCTGCAAGGAGTGGAATCTTTCCTTTGCGAAAAACACGACGAGAAGAATCAATACTACAATCAGACCTGCTATCTGAAACTCTATGTTATACGGCATATTTTAAGTATAACTTAGATAATGGAATTTTACAAGGTCTCTTTTTAATGCCAGTAAAAATCAATGATTCTCACATTGCCGGACTTGGTGTTGATTTCATAAAAGCGGTTCGGCTCATAGTTCACATCGTCATATCCGCCCTGGGCCATGTAGTACTCGTTCTCCGTGTCTCCGCCTCCTCCTATGTCAACCACGAGAGTGAGCCCTTCATCGGTGATGAAAAAGTTCATGTGGGAGTCCGCTGTGTGAAGATAAAATCCTGTGTCTACCGTGTGGCTTCCGGCTCCCTTGAACCGTCCTCCCTTTCCGTCCACGACCTCAAGCCGCGTCTCTCTGTCTGTGTAAAGATCATAACTCCAGCTGATGTCCGGGGCCGATTTTTCCATTTTTGAAAGACGCATTATTGTCCCGACTGCCTCGGAAAGTTTCTGTCTGTCCGTCTCATTCTCAATCAGTTTCTTTGAGCGACCGAAAATCCGCTCCAGCTCCTCGAATCTTTTGCGCGACATTCGCTCGATGTAGTTATGCAGATGTCCCGTCTCGTCGTCGATGTAATGCTCAAGCAGTCTCCGTGCGACCTCAATGCGGTTTGACTCCGACGCGTGAAGATAGTTGAAAAGATAACGCGCGCTGTATCCCTCTTTTTCAAGGACATAAGACGGGAAAAGATTTTTCTCATATCCGTCTTCGGCGCAGTTGATGTCGGTCAAAAGCATGAAGGCGATGTCTCCGTCTCTGAGCGGGGTAGCGATGTCGGGGATGAAGAAATTTGTGGGTTCGTCGCAAAGCATACGGCGGATCAGATAATAGTTTGTCTTTGTCCCGCGTTTCACATAAGCGTCGTAAAATTTGTTTCCGCTCGAAGGATATGTGTCAAGTGAATGAAGTTCGACAAAGGATTTCTCCGGTGAATGTGGCTCCACTGATCCTGCGCTTGCAAGAATCTTCTCGAAATCTTTTTCCTCGCGTCCGTCCTTGTAATGCGCCACGCAGGATGAGAACAAAAGCGAAAAAATCAATATGGTGATGAGGGTGATTCTTTTTTTCATGTCAGCTATTCTCATCCCCGGCTTTTCTTTCCTTCATATCGTTTGATGTTCTCAAGGATATGTTTTTCAAAATTTTGCAGCGAGTCCTCGGAAAAATCATCGCTCGGTTTGTACCAGTCAAAGTCGGAGAAAATTTTTTTCAGCTCATCCGTGGCGAATTTATAACCGTGCTTTGCATAAATGAGATTCCTCAGCATCTTCAGATCCTTTTTGGAACTTTGGTATTTGGATGCGCTGAGATTGATGTATTTTTCGTCGTTCCAGTAGAACAGCGGGATTGTCTGCACGATTTTGTTGGTCCTGCGATAGACCCATTTTCCGGTTGACTCCATCTCGTAAATGTTTGCCGAAAGACCCTCAATCTTCAAGACGTAGTTTGACAGGCACAGTGCCCCGGAGTCATCCACGTAAGTTGGCGTAAGATTAAAATGATATTTCTTTCCATAAATAGTGACCTCGGATCCTCTTATGGAAATGTTCCTGTTGTGAAGCGCGTCCACGAAAATTATTGAAAGGACTTTTTCCGCGTATGCATCGTAATCATTTTTCTTCGCCGAGATTCTTCGGTAGGACAGACCGTTTTCATCAAGGATAAATCTCTCGTCGCCGCGTTTTATGAAGGACCACTGCGCGAAATCTTCAGCCTTCACAGCATATCCGTCCATGAACTCAACCTGCGAGTAGCAGATGTTTTCCTCAAGCGAAAGAATGTCGTAGCTGGAATTTGCTATGGTGTACAGGGCCTCCTGATAGGACATTTTTTCCTTCAAAAGCATTTCCATCTGCACCGGCATGTAGGTTCCTATAAAATCCTCGGGTACATTCTTGAGCTCATGGTCCGACGCGCAGAGTCTGGATGCAAGAAACATGCAGACTGACAGTAAAATAAACTTTTTCATACTTTTCATAATGTGCTCCTGAAAAATTGGATGCATTGCTTATATATAGAACAGTATTGCGTTTTGTTTGTAACATGTCAACACTCGCACATCCCCCTTGAACAGAATTAAAAACTCTTGTATAATTATACAAATATAAATTTAAGCTTGAAAATAGAAAAACGGGAGGCTCACCAATGGAATTCGGTACGATCGAATATGACGACCTGATGCAAAAACTTACAAAGCTCGCTCAATGCAACGACCCCATTGACCCTGCTCTTTATCAGAAATATGACGTAAAAAGGGGACTCCGGCAGGCTGACGGTCGCGGTGTTCTCGTGGGACTGACGAGGATAGGTGATGTCGTCGGCTATGAGGTTGACGCTAACGGAAAAAAAGTGGCGGTTCCTGGCCGTCTGATTTACCGTGGATATTCCGTAGAGGACATTGTGCATGACACTGAGAAGCACCATCAGTTCGGATATGAGCAGTGCGTGTATCTCCTTCTTTTCGGACAGCTCCCGACCCAGGATCAGCTTGATGAGTTCAACCGCGTGCTCGGAATGTTGCGCACACTTCCTCCGAATTTCACCGAGGACATGATTATGAAGGCACCCTCAAGCGACATCATGAACAAAATTGCGCGTGGTGTCCTTGCCTCATATTCCTATGACAACGACCCTGAGAACCGTGACGTGAGGAACATACTCCGCCAGTGCATTGAGCTCATTTCCCGTTTCAGCACTCTTGCGGCATACGGATATCAGGCGAAGAGACGCTACTACGACGGAAAGAGCATGTACATACACAATCCCGACCCGAATTTGAGTACGGCCGAGAATTTCCTCCGTCTCATCAGGAGCGACAAATCATACACAAGGCTTGAGGCTGAGATTCTTGACCTTGCCCTGATTCTTCACGCCGAGCATGGTGGAGGAAACAACTCGTCACTTACAATCCACGTGGTCTCATCCGCTGACACAGACACGTATTCCGCTGTTGCCGCTGCAGTTGGCTCATTGAAGGGCCGCCGTCATGGTGGAGCGAACATCCGCGTAATGGAAATGATGGACGACATCAAGGCCCACGTGAAGGACTGGAGCAGCGAGAGTGAGGTCGCGGACTATCTGAGAAAAATCGTGCGTAAGGAAGCGTTCGACCACACCGGACTCATCTACGGACAGGGACATGCCGTTTACACAATCAGTGACCCGCGTGCCGTGTTGCTGCGTGAAAAGGCCGCCGAGCTCGCAAAGGAAAAGGGATGTGAGGAAGAGTTCAATCTCTACAATCTGATTGACAAGCTTGCCCCACAGATCCTCTACGAAAGGGTCGGCGACAAAAAGAGATTCTGCACCAACGTTGATTTCTACTCAGGATTCGTCTACACCATGCTGAACATCCCACGCGAGCTTTACACTCCGCTTTTTGCCATTGCCCGAATCGCAGGTTGGAGCGCGCACCGTGTGGAGGAGATTGTCGCAGGTGGAAGAATCTACCGCCCCGCATACAAGAATGTGTCGGAGGAGCGTGAGTACATCCCGATTGAGGACCGCGTCATAGCACCTCTTGGACCGGAGCCTGCCGAAAGCGACGAGGTTTGCACGGCCGGACCGTCTGACTAAAAAACAAGGGGTATAATATGGAAGGAAATATACTGCTTTTTATTCAGGACAACATCAGGCAGCCGTGGCTTAACCCCATTATGGTCGGAATCACATCCCTCGCGGACTCAGGACTCATCTGGGCTGTGGTCTGTTTCACTCTTTTTCTGATTCCGAAGACACGCAAGCTTGGAACAATGTGCTGCTTTGCGTTTTTGTTTATGGTCATCCTGAACAATCTCACCATCAAGATGATTGTGGACCGAACACGTCCTTTCGTCGTGGTAAAGAATCTCGTGCCCCTCGGTCGCATACCGAGCGACTCATCGTTTCCGTCGGGACACACTGCGTCATCCTTTGCGGTCGCAACTGTGATTCTCTGCCGCACCAAGCTCCGCATCGGCATTCCCTGCATGATTCTTGCCGTCCTGATTTCTCTCTCCCGTCTCTATGTCGGAGTGCATTATCCCACGGACGTGCTTGTCGGATTTGTGGTCGGCATTCTGTGCGCTTTCATCGGAATGAGGGTCGGGAAGTTCGCGTATACGAAAGTCACCGGAAAATTCCCTGTGCTCGCGAAGTTTCCGTTCTGCTGGCGTAAAGAGAAAAGCGAAGTATCGGAAAGCTGAGAGTGTAAAGTGGAAAGATTCTGCTTTTTTGCTGAAACAATTAGTTGATTTAGGATAGAAGATTTATGCTCAGACAACTTCTGGATTTGTATTTGACGTTCTTTAAAATCGGGGCGGTGACATTCGGCGGCGGATATGCGATGCTTCCAATCTTGGAAAGAGAGCTCGTGAACAAGAAAAAGTGGGCGACGAGCGAGGATCTTTTGGACTACTATGCCATCTCTCAGGTGACTCCTGGTGTCATTGCCGTCAACGTCTCAACTTTCATCGGATTCAGGCAGCGTGGTGTTCCGGGCGGAATATGCGCGACCATGGGCGTTGTGACTCCCTCGGTAATTATAATCAGCATAATCGCGATGTTCATCTCCAATTTTGAGGATATCGTCTGGGTGCAGAAAATGCTCGCTGGAATCAACGTCGCCGTGGCAGCTCTTTTGACCTATGCCGTTTTCAACTTCGCAAAAAAATCAATAAAAAAATGGTGGGGCGCGATTTTTTATCTCGCGGCGTTTTCCGCAATTTATTTTCTGAAGCTTCCCTCCGTCGTGGTGATTGTGTCGGCGGCTGTCCTTGGAATCCTCGTGACATGGCTTACTGGCGGGCTGAGAAAAAAGGAGGATGAGAAAAAATGATGACTGGAATCCTCGGGCTCGTGCAGCTCTTTTTCATATTCTTTTACGTGGGACTTTTCGCCGTGGGAGGAGGACTTGTTGCGGCTACTTTCATGCAGCAGATTCTCGTGGAAAGATTCGCGGTGATTTCCCAGGAAAAATTCTACACGATGATGGCCATTTCGGAAAGTACTCCGGGCCCCATAGGAATCAACCTTGCGACTTACTGCGGAACCGAGCTTTACGGACCTGTGGGCGGAATTGTCACTACCCTGGGGGAGATCGCTCCGTCACTCATAATCATAATGCTGATTGCAAGGTTCTTCTCAAACTTTCAGAAGAAACCTGTGGTTCAGGCTGCCTTCAACGGATTGCGTCCTGCCACAGCCGGAATGGTTCTTGTCGCCATGCTCAACGTGCTTTTCATAACCGTGCTGAATCTTCCGCTTTTCCGCGACACAGGAAGCATAGCGAGCCTCTTTCAGTGGAAGTCAATGATTTTCTATGCCCTCGCGCTGGTGGTTCTCTTTGTCTTCAAAAAAATCCATCCGGTTTTCATCGTTCTTGCCGGTGCCGTTTTCGGACTGATTTTTCTCTGAGATTTTTTTCTCCGATACACAGATTGCGATTGCACCAACTGGACAGATGTCTGCGCATTTTCCGCACATGATGCACTCTCCGCTCCTTGCTTCTTTCACCGGGTTCACGTCCATCGGGCATGCACTGCCGCATTTTCCGCATGACACGCATTTTCCCTTGTCCACCGAGACATGCATGAGCGAGACTTTGTTCAGCATTGCATAGATTGCGCCGAGAGGACAGAGCGTTTTACAGAAAAATCTGTGGATGAAAACACAGAGCAGGAGGACTATAATCAGCACGGAGATTTTTAAAACGAAGAGTCCACCGAGTGCGGATTTCAGCTCAGGGTTTGTCGCAATCAGTGGAAGAGCCGCCTCAAGACTTCCCGCCGGGCAGATGTATTTGCAGAACGCAGGGTCTCCGCTTCCGGCATAGTTTGTGTCGGCAACAGGAAGAATCAGGACGAAGACAAGCAGCACGGCATATTTTATGTAGCGAAGTGGCTTCCACAGCCTGATTTTTTTCCCCGGGATTTTGTGGATGATTTCCTGAATCAGACCGAAGGGGCAGAGAAAGCCGCAGATTGCCCTGCCGAAAATCACTCCGAACGCGAGAATCAGACCGGTGACGTAAAATGAAAAGTTGAATTTGGTGGAGCCGCTCACAGCCTGCATCGCGCCGATCGGACATGAGAAAGCAGCCGCGGGACATGAGTAGCAGTTGAGACCTGGGACACAGAATTTTTTCCATTTTCCCGTATAGATTTTTCCGCTTATGAAATTCGCGACGTGGGAGTTGCAGAATCCGAATGCCGCAATCTGGATGAGTTTTCGTCTCAGAGGATTTTTTATCCCGGGATTTTTTTTATGCTTTCCCATCTCAGCCCAGTCCTATGCACTCCATGCAGATACGCACGGCCTTTTTCAGAACCGTCCTTGCCTCTCCCCGCATCAGCCCTACGGTTATGAGAGCGACAGAGAGAGAGAGTAGAAAGACGCATGTAAGAATTCTCCGCGTGTTTTTTTTCATCGCACTTCTTTCAGTTGGCGGAAAGCCATGAGTCAACGGCTGTTTTGTATTTCTCAACGTCCGCGCCCACAATCATCTCGCTGACCACGTTGCCGTCGGAGTCCACAAGGAAAGTCGTCGGCACATATTGGATTCCAGCGATGAAGTCGCTTACACTCTCTGATGCGAGTATGTTGGTAAAATCCGCGCCCGCACTGGTGAGTATGTCCTTTGCCTCCTGCACTCCGTCGATGTCATTTTCCGATGTCACGTCGCACACGATGCCAAGCAACTGCACGTCGTTGCCCATGGATTTTGACCACTCTGCAAGCTCAGGCATTTCCTTGATGCACGGCCCGCAGAATGTTCCCCACACGTTCACAACCGTGAGTCTCTTACGCGAGAAAAATTCCTTTGTGATTGTGTTCCCGTCCAAATCGCTCGTCTCAAAGTCCAGATTGTGTTTTATCACCGAGACGGAGTATTCCTGGTCTCCCGCAGCAGGAAGATCCGCGTCCTCTTCTTCTGCCTCCACGGTTTTGATTTCTATCATTTTCGCTTGCTTCACGGCCTTGGTCACTGCCGCGCTGCATTCTTCGAACAGAGCCCTTTCCTCGTCGCTCATTCCCTCGCTGTTGTTTTCGGGAAGATCGTAGAGATAGGTGTTTCCGAATTTTTTTCCGAGGATGTTGAATCCCTTTATGATGTCCGCGTTTTCGTTCGCAGGGTCAAGAAGCTCCTCATACTCCGCGTCTGGAATCACAAGAATCTGGGCGAGCAATTTTTGGTGCACGGCAAGGTCAGCGTAAAGTTTGTTCAGGAAATCATTCTGCTCTTCCTCTTCCGAAAGTGAGTTCCATTCGTCTCCGGCTGCGTTAAAGATTTTGTCAATCTCGGCCTCGTCGGAAAATGTAATCATCGCGCAGGGAAAATGCGTCATTCCGCTTCCGATTTGATTAATCTCAATGCCCTTGTCCTTGTAGGATTCGTCGAGCGGCAGAAACACACCGACCTCATCAAGCCTCATTCCGTTCTGGTTTCCGTTGCATCCCGGCGCAATCAGTAAAATAAAAGCTGCAAAAAAAATTACAAATGTCTTGGTAAAAAATCCGTTCATTTTCATGCCGTTCATTTTATCATATATAGGAAAAAATCTCAATTCTCAATTCCCAACTTTCCGCTCCTATTCCCAAAATCAATGCAATATGCTATCATCACTTAATGCGTTTTGAGACGCATCTGGGGGTATATTATGAGTCGTCCATTGGTCTGCCTGACTCTGACAGGAAAGACTCTGCAGGAAGATTTTGAGACGTTGGAAAAGTACCGCAGTTATGTTGACGTGGCTGAGCTTCGCGCGGATTTTCTTGATGATGACGAGAGGCATTTGATAAAAAAATTTCCTAACATGGCGAAGATGCCGTGCATTCTTACAATCAGACGCAAGATTGACGGCGGAATGTTCGTGGAGGGGGAGGCGAACCGGTCAGTGCTTTTCGCGAGGGCACTTTCTTTTGTTGATGAGGACAAGGCGAAGAATTTTGCCTACGTGGATTTTGAGGATGACTTCCATGTTTCCTCTCTGCAGGACGCGGCTTTGGCTTACGGACTCAGAATCATCAGGAGCCTGCATGTCATGGATGGACCGGTTGCGAATCTGGCGCAGAGACTGGAGGAACTCAGGGACTCCGAATTTGAGATTCCGAAAATCGCGTTCATGCCGCACACTCTTGATGACGTGAGGCGTGTGTTCGAGGAGGCGAAAAACCTGAAGGACAACAACCACATCATTGTCGCGATGGGGCCGATGGGAACTCCGACGCGCATTCTGGGTGCGAGGCTGAAAAATTTCCTCACGTTCACTTCCCCGATCGAGACTTTGGCGAACATTCCCGCGCTCGGACATCTGGATCCGGTTACCCTCTGCGAGACGTTCCGCTTCCGCTCAATCAATGACGACACTTCCATTTTCGGCATTACCGGATGGCCGCTCGTTCAGACATCAAGTCCTGAGCTCCACAACTACGGGTATGAGAAGCACAAGATGAATTCTGTCTACATTCCGATCCGCTCGCAGTCATTTTCCGAAGTCCTGAATTTTGCCGATACCGTTGACGTAAAGGGACTCTCCGTTACGATTCCACACAAGGAGGCTGCCCTGAGTTCGGTGAACCATGCGGCTGCAAAGGCGAGGTCAATCGGCGCGTGCAATACTCTCGTGAAAGATTCCGACGGCATCTGGAACGGATACAATACCGACGTGACCGGATTCACGAAATCTCTGCTTGAGTTTACAGGGACGAAAAATCTCTCGCGGTGGAGGGTCGCCATAATCGGTGCCGGCGGTGCTGCGAGGGCCGTGGCTTATGCGATCAAGGAGCTCAAGGGCAACGCGTGCATTTTCAACAGGACGCTTTCAAAGGCGAAACCCATAGCCGAGCAATACGGATTCAAATATGCGACTCTTTCCGAGGACAATCTGGATTTGCTGAAAAAATACAACGACCTGATCGTGCAGACAACGTCACTCGGGATGAACAGCAGGGAACCGTCAAACGAAAAGAACGATCCAATTTTCTTCTACGACTTCACCGGAAAGGAGATGCTTTTTGATCTTGTGTACGTTCCGTCCGTTACGCCGATTATGGCCCGTGCGTCCAAGGCGGGATGCAGGTTCTGCAACGGATATGAGATGCTGCGCTACCAGGGTTACGAGCAGTTCAAACTTTTCACGGATAAGGATTACTGATTTTATATGGAGGACAAAATGATAAGCAAGGATGAGCAGAAAGTTCTGGCGGCAAGGACTGCCATAGACACTCTGATTCAGGAAGGAAAAATTTTCAGCGGAATGAAAATCGGACTTGGGACCGGATCCACGGCGATGCCTGCTGTGAAACGGCTCAGCGAGAGAATTGAGGACGGAACCTTGAAGGACATCCGTGCGGTTGCGACAAGTTTCCAGACCACGCTTGAGTGCGAGAGACTCGGAATCCCGGTGTACTCCCTCAACGACCGCGCAATTTCGGGCAAGCTTGATCTTGCGATTGACGGTGCTGACGAGGTGGGGCCTGCGAGAACTCTGATCAAGGGTGGCGGGGCTGCTCTTCTCCGTGAGAAAATCATTGCGTACAGTGCGGAGACCTTTGCCATTGTGGCGGATGAGTCAAAGGCTGTTGAGACCCACGGAACGGGATTTGCCCTTCCGGTTGAGATTATTCCAGAGGCGAGGGTGTGCGTCGTCATGGCCATGGAAAAACTTGGTGCGAGCTGTGTTCTCCGCGAGGGTGTGAGAAAGGCTGGGCCTGTAATCACCGACAACGGAAACATGATTCTGGACTGTCTGTGGAAGACTCCTGTGGATGCCGCCGAGATGGAGGAAAAAATAAACGATATAACCGGAGTGGTCGAGTGCGGATTTTTCACCAAGCTTCCACCGATCGTATTCATTGCGAAATCAGACGGAAGCGTTGAGGTCAGAAGATAGGAGTGAGGAATGAGAAGTGGGGAGTGAGTACTAAGCACTTTCCACTCTCCACTTTCATCTTTCCACTTACTGTGCGTTTTGTCTTGTGATTACTTTGTCCATTGCGAAAAGCGTCAGGACGGAATTTTTCTTTACCATGTACGGAATTGAGATGTCTCCGCCCGGATGTGCGAAGTCAATGAGCACTGTGAGGTTTCCTGAGCTGTCCGCCGCCTCAAGACGCACGTTTACCGGGTAGGGGTATGTGGTCATTGTGTACTTGAAGACTCCGTATACCGTGTTGCTTTCCTCGCTCGTTGCGGGAATTGCGATCTCCGCGTTTACGTGGCCGTACATCTCAATTTCTTCGCCGGCTTTTTCAACCGATGTCACCACAGCGTTTCCGTCCGCGGCATCAAGAGCTGTGAAGTCGAAAAGAACCGGACTCTTTGCCATCTGTGCGAGAACCTGCTGCACGTTCATTCCCTTGATGTTCGGAACCGTTGTCTTTACTGCCTCGTCTCCGCTGCTGACCACGAGATAAACCTTCGTTCTGTCAAGCGGTGTGTCCGGGGCCGGGTACTGCGCGAGGATCTGTCCTTTTGGCTTTGTGCTCTGCTGATACACGATGGGCGCAATCTCCATGTGGGTCACGTCGTTGGTGAGTCCCTGCAGGGTCGCGAGTACGGAATCGGCGTCCTTTCCGACGTAGGATCCGAGTGTCTCTGTGTAGAGTCCGCGGCTTACCGTGAGAGTGACGCTTCTGTATGCCTTGATGATGGAGCCCTGGGCCGGTTCCTGCTCAAGCACCATGCCTTCCTCGCCGGGGAGGTCTGAGTAGCGCAGGTTGATTTTCGGATAAAGCTCCTTGGTCTGCAATTCCAGGATGGCGGTTGTGAGAGGCTTTCCTGTTACGGACGGCATCATCACCTTTTCCTCTCCCTGCACGGAGTAGAAGAACACTGCCATGGCGACCATGACCATAATGAAAAGCGACAGGAAAATCGTGAGGAAGAGAACCCATCCGCCGGAAACTACGTTCTCAAGCAGCCCCTTGAACGAAGTGCCGAATTTGCCGGGCTTTTTCTCTTTTTTCTCAGGTTTTTCCTTCTTTTCCTTTTTCTCTTTCTTCCATTTATTCAGTATTGAGTCGGACTTCTCCTCCGGAATCTCAACGCTCATGCTCTCGTCCACCAGGGTCGCGTCAAAATCAATTCCGCTTCCGTTGCTCTCTCCGGCAGTCACAGTGTCATCGGAGCCGACGGAACTGGTTGAGTTGATGTCAGTGATTGTAATATCGTCGGTGCTTTCGCTTCTGGTCTCAAAATTTGTTGTGATGCCATCGTTGATGTCGCCGCTTGCGATTGTGTCATCGTTCGTGCTGACTTTGGTGGAATCACTTTTTCTCCTAGCGCTCATAAAACAATTTCCTCTTCCTAAAAAAATCCAGCCGCGCATACGGCCATCTATTTTCCTTCAGTTAAATAGTATCAGATTTCGGCTCTTTTTTCAATCGCTACTCAAGAACCGAGCCGATGAAATTTCTCGCTCCGTTCATGAAGGATTTGAAATCCATCGCTTTCTTTGCCTGCCACTGGAGCTCGGTCGCAATCAGCACTCCGCTTCCGGTCTGAATCAGGATGCCCCTCTGTTTGTGGTAGGCGATGACTGTTCCGGGGATCGCGGGAGTCTCTTTCGGAACCGTGTTGTCCTGCATTGCGACTTTTTCCGCTGACCGTGCCTTGAGGATCCTGAGCGTCTGTCCGTTGCATGTCGTGAAGCATCCCGGCCAAGGTGTGTACGCCCTGATCTGAGCGTCAATCTTTTCGGCTGAGTTCCGCCAGTTGATTTTTCCGTCCTCTTTTTTGATTATGGAGCAGTATGACGCCGGGCCCCTCTGCGGATATGAGTGGGGAAGCTCGTGGTGCTTGGCGATGTAGCGCAGGATCGTGGTGATTGATATGGCTCCGTGCAGGGCGACTTCCTTCAAAAGCGACTCTGCGGTTTCGGTTCCTGTGAGGGTCCATCTCTGCATGCTCAGTATGTCTCCCTCGTCAATTCCCAGCGCCATTTTCTGTATGCTGATTCCGGTCTCGCTGTCTCCGTTCAAAATTGCCTGGTTTACGGGTGTGGCCCCGCGGTATTTGGGGAGAAGGGAGGGGTGGATGTTGATTCCGCCGTATTTGAAAAGGGAGAAAAATTTCGGTCCGAGTATGTGTCCGTAGGCGAAACAGATGAAGATGTCCGGGTGGATTGAAGCAATCTGCTCGCGTGCCTCTTCCTTTAAATGCTCCGGGGTCAGGATTACGATTCCGTCATCGCGTGCCTCGTTCCAAATCTGCGCGTAGTGTGCCACCTCGGTCGGGATTAAATCCTTGTGGCGTCCCTGCATGGATGGCGGATTTGAGAGCACACCGACAACCTTGTAATGCTCTTCGGGAATGGATGAGGACATATAGCTGTCTTTTAGAATCAGTTCCAGTGCCCTTGATGAGGCTGCCGGACTTCCCGCGTACAGAACCCTAAGCATTGCCCCTCTTTTCCTTTCCGGCTTTTTTCGCTGCGATCCGCGCCTGCTTTTTGGCCTTTTCCTCGGCTTTTTTTGCGGCTCTCTCGGCTCTCTTCTTGAACTGCTCCTCGGTCTTCGCCTTGAAATCAGCGTCTCCGCGGTCAATGTAGAGGATTCCGTCCAGATGGTCGTTCTCGTGCTGGATTACCCTCGCAAGAAGTCCCTCCGCCCCGTCAATTGTAAACGGCTTTCCGTTCCTGTCCAGGGCTGAGACCGAAACCTTCGACGGTCTTTTGATATTCTCATAGAATCCGGGGATGGAAAGACATCCTTCCTCGTAGTCCACCATGTCGTCTGATGTTTTCGTTATTACGGGATTGATAAAGACGCGGGGAACCTCGTCATCTGCGATCACGACAAAGAAACGCTTTGCTATTCCGACCTGCGGCGCCGCAAGACCCACTCCGTTCGCAGCTTCCATGGTCGTGAACATTTCGTCCAGAACCGAGCGGAACTCATCGTTTATTTCTTCCGGCTTAACTTCCGAGCATTTTTCCCTGAGCACTTCTTCGCCCAGCTTGTAAATTTTCATAGGCCTCTCGATTCTCCCGCAAAACTAAATTTAAGCGATAGAATTATATCACAAACGGAAGTCTTGTTCAAGAGAGCGGAAAAACTATGCCACGAGACCTTCGAGCCTGGACATCCTTACCGGGTGATGCATGCGTACCAGGGCGCGCTTTTCAATCTGGCGGATTCTTTCCTTCGTGAGATTGCAGATGTCGCCGACTTCCTTGAGGGACATGGGCTTCTCACCGTTCAGACCGTAGCGCAGGCGGAGCACTTTGGCTTCGTTGGGACGCAGGGTTCTGAGCACGGCATCAATCTCTTCCTTCATTGACTCGTTGATTGCGTATTCTTCGGGAGTGGGGCTGGTTGAGTCCTCGATGTATTCGCCGAGCGTCTTTTTGTTGTTTCCGTCAAACGAAACCTGTGCGTCAAGGCTTATGAGATCGCGTGAAAGATTCAGCATCTCGCGCACGTGATCGGCATCCATGTTGAGCATCTTTCCGACCTCGCGGATTTCCATGTCCTCGCTCTTGTTGTGTCCCACGCTCTTCATGGCCTTTTCAATCTGCACAAGCTCGTTCGCACGGTTCAGGGGCAGACGGATCGCGCGGCTCTTCTCACAGATTGCCTTGAGAATTGACTGTCTGATCCACCAGACGGCGTAAGAGATGAAGTGATATCCCTTGCTCACGTCGAAACGCTCGATGGCCGTAAGAAGCCCGATGTTTCCCTCGCTGATCAGGTCCTCAAGCGGAAGACCCTGGTTCTGGTATTTTTTGGCCACGTTCACCACAAAGCGGAGGTTTGCGCTCACGATTTTCCTCTTCGCCTCTCTGTCTCCGGCGGCAGCCCTGATGGCCAGTTCATTCTCCTCTTCGCGTGTAAGAAGCGGAATCCTGCTGATTTCTTTCAGATACATGTTCAAAATCTTTTCGTCGCTGACCATTTTATTCTCCTGCCAAATGATTTGTGGGACCAGCCCTGTAAAACTCTCACTTATGTATATAGCAAGTTGCGTGCCAAGCGGTGAATGAGAGTGAATTTTTTTGTGAAAAATGTTCCGGGGTGGATTCAAGAATGTCGGTCAGGGATGTCACCGAAGCGGCTAATTATATATGTTGAAATGAGTTCGGCTTGGAATCCTTGCTTTTGTCGGGACTGGGGTGATTTTTTTGCGGTATGGCGTTTTAGGGCGGTTTTGGTAAAATTACACAGACGGGTGAGCCGCTTGAGTGTCATTTTGATACAGCGGCGTTTTTTTCATGTGTTTGTGGGTTATTTTGCCACACTCCGTATCATTCCGGGACGGATTTATTCGTAGAGCTTGATTGTGACCAGCTGGCTTATGTCCTTTGCCTGGAAGTCCACGAATTTGTAGAGAGCGTCCGAATTCAGCGTAATCAGGGATGTGTCCGGGGACGGATTCTCAACGTAGTTGCCGCCGTTTATGATCACCCACTGATACGGTGCGACCGGATTTTTTCCCATGCACGCCATCAGCATGTATGTCTCCTGGGATTTTGCCGTCTCGACCAGTTTCTTCAGGATGGTGTCGGTGTCGTAATAGTTGTTTATCTCAGCGTCGAAGCCCATGGACCTGAGTGTTTTTGCCACTTTTGCCTGATTCAGGGTCGCAATCTGCTGTCCGTCCGTCACCGTCTCGTCAAGGATGTCGTACTCAAGCAGCATGGCGGGAGTGAAATCCGGGAAAAAGCTTGCGACTACGGCATAAATGCAGATGAAGGTGTTTCCGAATTCCCCGATGGTCGGCTCGTGGTATTTGAACTCCTCCGATCCGTGTTTCATCAGGAGCTTCCTTGTTTTTTCCGCGCGGCTTTTGGCTGTGGACGGAATGTCTTGCTCCGAGTAGAATTTGTAGGTGCTGAACTGGGTGGTGTCTATCGGCCTGAGGTTCGAGAGACTGTCCTTTCTGTTCACGTCCACCTTGTATTTCAGGAGGACCGCCAGCTTTTCATGGGAGCATGAATAGGAGAGCGCGTGCAGCAATGAGATGTTGTTTTCGACCGGGACATCAAAGTTGAAGCCCTTTCTTGCCAGCAGGGAACATGCTTTTTTGAAATCCTTGTCGTTGAAATAGGCCAGGGAGAGCTGGACGTTCATGCCCGACTCATTGACTTCATTCAGGTCCGCACCCTGTTTTACGAGTTTTTCAAAGGTCTTGTAGTCCTGATTTTTTGCCGCATCGATTAATGGGCCCGCGAAAAGGCTTGCACCGATGGAACACAATAAGACGAGTATGGTAAGTTTTTTCACTGTTTTGCTCTCCGTAGGATTTTTCTTGGCTCTTGTGGGACAATCCCAGAATCCGTCAGAATCATGGAACTGCCCCTAATGCCGCGTCTTGTAACGGAATCTACTCGATGACGGCGATGATGTCCGCGTTCTTGAGGATGAGATAGTCCTCACCGTCAATCTTGATCGCTGTTCCGGCGTACTTGTCATAAAGCACCTTGTCTCCGGGTTTTACGGTGATTTTTTCCTTGTCGGTTCCGGGACCGATTGCCTCGACTACGGCCTGCTGGGTCTTTTCCTGGGCTGTCTCCGGGATGTAGAGTCCGCCCGCTGTCTTTGTCTCTGCCGCCGCCTGCTTAACCAGAACACGGTCTGCCAATGGCTTAACTTTCATATTTTCCTCCATAATGGTTTGTTCTTTTATGTGTATCATTAAATGTAATAAAAAAAGACTCGCAAGTCAAATTTTTTTTTGATTTTTTATCATGCCTCGGAAAAATGGGTATGGATTTGGGTTATAGATTAAGGCTATAGCAGTACATACAAAAGTTATATAGAAAACCTATTGCTTTAGTAGGAAATCTGTGCTATAACATAACCATGCTTGAATATGAGCCGCGGGATGAAAGCGGACAAGAGAGCAAATTAAATTAGAAAGGATTTTCAATAGGAGGATTATTATGGCAGATTTTTCAAAAGCAAGGTTCGAGACAAAGCAGTTGCACGTGGGACAGGAGAATCCCGATCCCTCTTCAGATTCTAGGGCAGTGCCGATTTACGCCACAACGTCCTATGTATTCCATAATTCAAAGCATGCCGCCGACAGATTCGGTCTTGCCGACGCGGGAAACATCTACGGACGGCTTACGAACTCCACTCAGGATGTCTTCGAGAAAAGGATAGCGTCCCTTGAGGGTGGTTCAGCAGCACTTGCTGTTTCATCAGGAGCAGCTGCGATTACTTATGCGATTGAGGCTCTTGCTCAGGCGGGAAGTCATGTTGTGGCGCAGAAGACCATTTACGGAGGAACGTACAATCTTCTGAAGCACACGCTCAAGAACTTCGGCATTGCGACGACTTTCGTTGACGTGCACGATCTTTCCGAGGTTGAGGCTGCTTTCAGGGAAAACACTTCGGTGCTTTACCTTGAGACGCTTGGAAATCCGAACTCCGACGTGGCTGACTTGGACGCGCTGATTGAGCTGGGACACAAGCACGGAGCCGCGGTTGTGGTGGACAATACTTTCGGAACACCCTATCTGATCCGTCCGCTTGAGCACGGTGCCGACGTGGTGATTCACTCCGCGACAAAATTCATCGGCGGTCACGGAACCACTCTTGGCGGAATCATCATCGAGTCTGGAAAGACAAACTGGAAGAGCGGAAAATTCCCGGCGATCGCAAATCCGAATGAGAGCTATCACGGGGTGAGTTTTGCTGATGCTGTTCCGGGTGCAGCTTTCGTCACCTATATACGTGCGATTCTTTTGCGTGATCAGGGAGCATGTATCTCTCCGTTTGCGGCCTGGGCATTGATTCAGGGAACCGAGACCCTTTCTCTCCGCGTGGAGCGTCATGTGGAGAATACGAAGAAGGTCGTCGAGTATCTTTCAAAGCATCCGAAGGTCGCCAAGGTGAGCCATCCGTCCCTCGTCTCTCATCCTGACCATGAGCTGTACAAGAAATATTTCCCGAACGGAGGAGCCACAATCTTCACGTTCGACATCAAGGGCGGAAAGGAAGAGGCCTGGAAGTTCATTGACAACCTCCAGATTTTCTCCCTGCTTGCGAATGTTGCCGATGTGAAATCCCTCGTGATTCACCCAGCCTCCACGACACATTCCGAGCTGAACGACGCTGAGCTTGCCGACCAGGGAATCAGCCAGAGCACGATCCGTCTTTCCATCGGTACTGAGCACATCGATGACATAATTGCGGATCTGGAGCGTGGTTTCGCGGCCATCTAACGCCGATCCAATACACAACTCCTTTGCTGACCGTCTCGTTTTCGGGACGGTCTTTTTTTTGTCCTTATTTATACTGTTGTCATCAAAAATACATTTTTAAGGTTCTTTAGAAAAATATCCGCTCAAGAAAGCATAATTTCCCTTAAAGGATTCAATATATGCTTCATAAAAGATTCTATTGCTTTGTGGATCATATCCTGTTAGTGTAACTTCTGTTATTTCTGTGGACTCATTTTTTTCAATGATTTTGATTGGAAAAACTAGCTTGGCGTTTTTAGAATAAGCTCGTTTTGATTCTGCTCCAATAAAACCAACAAATGATAATTCAATATTATCTGCGTACACTATTTCTAATGTCCAGTTTCTTACAACACCGCCTAAATAATTCTCATCATAACCAGAGGCAGACTTAATGCTTACACATGAATTATTAGTGTTGTAATCAGAAATATATATGCCATCCATTCCTGTTTTATATAAGACATTTGAACTCTGAGAATATGCGAGACCGACTATAAAAAAAAGAATTACTAAAAAACATTTCTTTTTCATTTTTTTTCTCCTCAGAAGCAGCCCAATGCGGGCGTCTGCATAACAACCGGTTGTACCAGAGGCAGCTTGACCCGCTGTCGGCTACGAAGTTTTGTTATGAGATGTTTTACTCAATCATCAATTTGATATTATCAACGACAGAATTTATTTCTTCTTCTGTTGCTTTTTCTATAAAGTCGCAGTTTCTTTGAGTCCAGTCGAGATTTTTTATCTGGTCGCTTAAAATACAGCCGTTGATAGAATGATTGTCTAGGACAATTTCAAAAGGATAACCTTTTATATGGCTTGTAATAGGGCAGAACAAAGCAAGCCCAATCTTCTTATTATATATTTTCTGAGAAACGCAAATTGCAGGCCGGCGACCTTTCTGTTCGTGTCCGGCTTGCGGGTCGAAGTCCAGCCAAACTAAGTCTCCTTTTTCTGGAACATAATTTGATTTTACCATTCTTCTTTACCCACCGCATGGCCCGTTGAAATTTCCGAATGAATGTTATCGTCATTTACCATAGCCATCATATCATCAAGCGATTTTTTCTGAGGAAGAATGACCATTTTTCCTTTTTCGGCAATCACTTCGATTTTACTGCCGCTTTTTACATTGTTTTCTTTTGCCCAAAGAGAAGGAATTCTAAAACCGAGGCTGTTACCCCATTTCTGAACTACTGCCTGCATAATCTACCTCCGTATATTCAGTATATACAATGTATATTTTATCTGTCAAGGAAAATGTACAAAAATTAGGCTTGACCCACGGTCGGCTACGAAGTTTTGTTATGTGTTGTTTTCTTTTCTCCATTTACGCTCATAAAATTCTACCTTACATTCTCCAAACCACATTTCATATATTAGTTTTTCCTTTATGTGATAAAAGTAATAGGCATAATCAAGATAATCAAAAATGAAAGCCTGTAA